>NZ_JBHYQH010000019.1:0-129798 GCF_042746715.1 Streptomyces sp. NPDC058741
CGCTCGACGGGCACCGGGCCGGTGGGCGATATGGGGGGCGGGGACTGCCGGCGCCGCGGCCCCCGCCCGGCCCGCGGGCCGCGGGCCGGGGGGGGGCCGGCCTGTGTCCGCGGCCGTCCACGCGCGTCCTTCCCGCGCCGGGCTCAGCCCTGCTTCGGTGCCGTCGGCGCGGTGCGGCGCAGGGTGAAGGAGTGGCCGGCCGGGTCGGCGTAGCCGCGCTCCTCCAAGGGGCCCGAAGCGTCACTGATCTCCAGGGGGCGGCCGCCGAGGCTGACGATCCGGCGCTCCACGGCGTCCAGGTCGTCCACCACGAACTCCAGATGGGCCTGGAGGGAGTTCTCGGGACGCGGCCAGCTGGGCGGGGTGGCGTTGACGTCCCGGCGCAGTGCGATCCGGAAGCCGTCGGCGCTGACGATCTCCACCCGGTTGGCCGTGACGTCCGCCTCCTCCCCCTCCAGCAGCTCCTTGTAGAACTCGGCGAGCTTCTCGGGCTCGGCGCAGTCGAGCACGAGGACCCCCGCTTTCACCAGTGCCATGTCTCCTCCGCAGGATTCCGGCCGCGGGACGGTGGTGCCACGCGGCCCCCTACCGTGCGGATATCCCGGTACGGCCGATTCAGTCGGTGTCCAACCACCGTCCGTCGCGCAGGAGTTCGCGGCCGTCGAGTTCGTCGGGCTCCCGCCAGGCCTGCACCCGCCGCGGCACGACGCGGACGTAGAGGTAGGGCGTGGCCAGCTCGCGGGGGTCGAACCCGGTCTTGGCGGCGAAGAGTTCCGCGTCCTGCTCCGTCAGGTCGGCCGGCTCCACCGTCTCCACGGTGCCGTCGACCATGACGACGTCGCGGGTCTGGCCGATGCCCACGCGGGCCCGGCCGGACGCGGCGAGGTTCCGGCCGGTGCGGCTCGAGGCGGGGGTGGCGAACAGCAGGTACGAGCCGTTCCACAGGAAGGACAGCGGGACGAGGTACGGCTCCCCCGACGTGGCGTCGGCCGTGGCGACCCAGGCGTCGACGTCGTGGTCCAGCCGGTGCAGGGTGTCCTTCTTGCGCTGCTCGGCGCTGCGCGCGGGCGGGGACGTCATCGTCGGAGGGCCTCCTGTCGAGTCGTTGCACGGACGGGGTCCAGTGTGACGCGGGGAGGCTCCCCGGACCCGGGAACAGGCCGCTGCCCGGCGGGGGAGGAGGAAGTGCAGGGCGGCTCCGGTGGTCCGCGCAGTTACCAAGATCACGGCGGCGTGGCGGAATGGCCTGTTCGGGCCCCGGTTAAGCTCGTACCGCTTACTTGGTTCAACTTTCCTTCTGTGCAGCCGAGTTCGCGTGTACGGACGGCGTCGGCAGCCGTCCGCTCGCAGGGGCCGGGGGACTCTGCGGTCCGTTCCCCGAAAGGAAGCGCATGCCTCAGGACGTCCGGTTCGACCTCCCCTTCGACACCCCCGTGAGCGGGCATCTGGAGTACGCCCGTGCCCGCCATCTGCGCTGGGTGTGGGAGATGCGCCTGGTCCGCAGCCGGGAGGGGTTCGAGGAGTACAAGTCCTGGGACCTTCCCCAGGCCGCCGCCCGCACCTATCCGCACGCGTCGGCGGACGACATGGTCGTGCTGATGAACTGGTTCTCGCTGGCGTTCCTCTTCGACGACCAGTTCGACGCGAGCCGGCCCGACCGCGCCGACCGCATAGCGGAGGTGGCGCGGGAGCTCATCGCCACTCCCCTGCGGCCGGCGGGCAGCCCGCCGCGGGTGGTCTGCCCGATCACCCTCGCCTGGGCGGAGGTCTGGACCCACCTCTCGGCTGGCATGTCCCTGACGTGGCAGACCCGTTTCGCCGCCTCGTGGGGGCGGTTCCTGGTCGCGCACTGCGAGGAGGTCGACCTGGCCGCCCGGGGTCTGGAGGGCACCCTCGGGCTGGACGAGTACACGGCGTTCCGGCGCCGTACGGTCGGCATCCACCACAGCATCGACGCGGGTGAGCGCAGCCGCGGCTTCGAGGTGCCCGCTCAGGTGATGGCGCACCCGGTGATGGAGCGGATGCGCGATCTGGCCGCGGACACCATCGGGTTCATGAACGACATCCACTCCTTCGAGCGGGAGAGGCGCCGCGGCGACGGCCACAACCTCATCGCGGTGCTGCGCCGGGAACGGGGCCTCTCATGGCAGGAGGCCATGGACGAGGCGTACCGGATGACGACCGGCTGTCTGGAGGAGTACCTCGAAATCCAGGCGCGCGTACCGCGGATGTGCGACGAGCTCCAGCTCGGCGACGCGCAGCGGGACGGGGTGCGGATGGGGGTCGAGGCCATCCAGCACTGGATCAAGGGCAACTACGAATGGGCGCTGACGACCGGCCGCTACGCGGCGGCGAAGGAGGGCGCGGTGGCCACGGCCGAACGCGCCGGGCGGGGTTCCGTGGACGACCTGCTGACGGTGTGAGACGACACCGCCCGGCCGGTCGCGACCGGCCGGGCAGGCCGGGCCACCGCTCGCCGGTGACTTCCCGCACGCCTGCAACCACCACCGCTGTCCCACCGCACCCGGCGGCCGGCCACCTGCCGGCCGCGTCACCAGCGCTTCAGGTCGATCCAGCTAGACGGCGAACTCGACCGGCAGGCTGTCCAGCCGGGACTCCCAGGTGGAGGCGGTCGAGCTGAGCTCCTCCGGCGGCACGGCCAGGACCAGGCCGGGCAGCCGGTGCAGCAGGACGTCCACGGCGATCTCGATGATCGACTGGCCGATGCTCTGGCCCGGGCACTCGTGGGGCCCCGAACTGAAGGCCAGATGGGCCTGGTTGCCCTGGACCGAGACGGCGGTGTCGGGCCGGATCTCGGGGTCGCCGTTGCCCGCCGCGAGGCCCAGCACCAGCAGGTCGCCCTCCCGGATCCGGTGCCCCCCGAGTTCCAGGTCGCCGGTGGCGAACCGGCCCGGCATCACCGCCAGCGGCGGGCTGTTCCACATGACCTCCTCCACCACGGCGGAGATGTCCAGCCGGCCGCCGATCAGCCCGGAGAGCCGTGCGGTGTCGGTGAGGATCAGCTGCAGTACTCGGGCGAGCAGGTTACTGGTCGTGGTGTGCGCGGCGATCAGCACCAGACGCAGATGGCTGACCACCTCCTCCTCGTCCAGGCCGGCCGGGTGTCCCAGCAGGGCGGTGGTGAAGTCGCCGCCGGGCTCGGCCCGCTTGCGCTCGGCGAGTTCACCGAGGATCGCCACGATGCGCTCGTTGTGCGCCAGGGCGTCCTCACCGCCCTTGAGGACCTGGGCGCAGGACTCGACCAGGTCCCGGCCCTGCGCCTCGCCGAGCCCGAGGATCCGGGACAGCACCAGCATCGGCAGGTACTCGGCGTAGTCCGAGACCAGGTCGGCACGGCCGGCCGCAGCGAAGGCGTCGATCTGCCTGTTCGCGAAGTGGGTCGCGTGCCGCCGGACGCCCCGGCTCGCGGCCGCCTGCAGTCCGTCGGTGACGGCCGCCCGCAGCCTGCGGTGCGGCTCGCCGTCCTGCGAGACGCAGTCGGGCCGCCAGCCGACCATCGGGATCAGCGGCGAGGTCTCCTCGACGCGTCCCTCGCTCCAGTCACGCCAGATGCGGGCGTCCCGGCTGAACTGCCGGGGGTTGTCGAGGACCCGCCGGTTGTCACGGTAGCCGAGCACCAGCCAGGCCGGCACGTCCCCTTCGAGCAGCACCGGGGCGACGGACCCGTGCTCCTCGCGCAGCCGTGCGTAGATGGCCGCCGGGTCCGTCGCCGCCTCCGGCCCGTACAGCCGGGTCGGGTCGGCGCCGTGGTGGGCGACCGGGCAGCCGCTCGGCACCCGGAGGTCTTCCTGCTGATCGGTCATCGGGGCTCCAGGGCCGCGGCGAAGCGTTCCTTCAGGTGGTGGATCAGGGCCACCAGCACGTCCCGGCTGGAGGCCCGGTCGCGGGCGTCGAAGGACACCACCGGGGTGTGCCCGGGGATGTCCAGGGCGTCGCGGATCTCCCCGACCGGGTAGTGCCGGGAGTCGGGGAAGACGTTCAGGGCGACCACGAAGGGCACGTTCTGCCGTTCCATCTCCTCGATCGCCCGGAAACTGGAGTCCAGCCGGCGCGTGTCCACCAGGACGACCGCGCCGAGCGCCCCCTTGAACAGCCCGTTCCACAGGAACCAGAACCGCTCCTGCCCGGGTGTGCCGAACAGGTACAGCACCAGGCTCTCGTTGAGGGCGATCTTGCCGAAGTCCAGGCTGACGGTGGTCTGCGTCTTGTCGGTGACGCCGATGAGGCGGTCGACGTCGGCGCTGGCCTCGGTGAGGGTCTCCTCGGTGGTGAGCGGCCTGATGTCGCTGACCGACCGGACCATGGTGGTCTTCCCGGTGCCGAAGCCGCCGGCGATCATCACCTTCACCGAGCGGGTGTCCCCGGCCGTTCCCCCTCCGGGTCGGTCAAAGCCGTTCAAGTCCACTGAGTACCTCCTCAAGGAGCGCCAGGTCGGGCCCGCGTCCGGCGTCGTGCGCCGGGATGGGATGACGGGCTTCGACGTGACCTGCGTCCAGCAGGTCCGACAGCAGCACCGCGAGAATGTTGAAGGGCAGGCCGAGGTGAGCGCCGAGCTCGGCGACCGACAGCGGGTCGCGGCAGCGGCGCATGATCTCCTCGTGCTCGTGCTGCATACCCGGTAACGGGGTGGTGCGGGCGACGACCAGGGTCGCCACGTCGAGGCTCGACGCCGAGCCGCCCGGTCCGCTGCGCCCTCCGGTGAGGACGTAGTAGCGCTCGAGACCGGACGGGTCGGACGGCCTGCGGGGAGCACTCATCCAGAGTGCTCCTCCTGGCGCACACTGGTGCCGAGGAGCTCGCCCATCCTGCGGGCCAGATCCCTCATCTGGTGCCCGAGCAGGCCCTGGTCGAGACCTTCCCTGGCGAGGACGCCGAGGTAGGTCTCCACTCCGGCGCGGACGACGAACAGGTGCCCGCCGTCCACCTCGATCATGGCGAGGCGCAGCTGCCCGGCGTACTTCGGGAACTGCTCGGCGACCGGCTGGGCCAGGGCCTGCAGACCGGCCACCACGGCGGCGAAACGGTCGACGTCGTCGGGATCCTCGGCGCCGTAGGAGGTGATGGCCTTGCCGTCGCTGGAGGCCACGAGGGCGAAACGGATCTCCTGGATGCTCTCGACGAGGTCGCGGAGCGCCCAGCTCACGTCGGTTCCTTGTTGCGTCATGACGACTTGTCGCTCTCTTCGGTGCGGTGCTCGGTGGACTCGCGTCCGGAGGGGGTGTCGCGGTCGCCGACCGCGGGGAAGGCCTTCGCGGCGTCGCGTCCCGCGGTGGCGAAGGCGGCGAGGCCGGAGAAGGAGGAGGCCGGCGGGACGGCCGGGACGGTGCCCGGCTCGGCACGGACGGCCGCGCCCGGCTCGGCGTTCTCGCTCCGCCTGCTGCGCCGCCGGGGCAGTCCGCCCGGGGTGGTGTCCGCGGTCGCGGTACGGGCGGCCGGTGCCGCCTCGGACACCGCCGGCGCGGGGACCGGCTCCCGGGGCGGGACGGCCGCGGTGGTGCGCGCCCCCGCGGGGGACACGGCGGAGGCGGCCGGGGCGTTCACGGCCGCGGGCAGCGGGCTGAAGTACTTGTGCGGGACGACGACCACCACGGAGGTGCCGAGCCACGGCGAGTCCGCGAAGGTCACGCGGATGCCGTAGCGGCGGGCGAGGGCGCCGACGACGCGCAGGCCGATGCTGGCGTCCTCGGTGATGCCGCCGAGACCCGCGCCCGGCGCGGTGCCCGCGACGGCCTGCTCGGCCTCGCGCTTCTTCTCCTCGCTCAGGCCCTTGCCGGAGTCCTGGATCTCGATGCCGACGCCGTTGGGGACCTCCTTGCCGGAGATCAGCACCGGCTCGGTGGGCGGCGAGTAGCGGGCCGCGTTGTCCAGCAGATGGGCGAAGATCAGCGTCAGGTGGTCCACGAGGCCGCCGTCGACGCCGAGTTCGGGCAGGTGACGCACCTGGACGCGGTGGAAGTCCTTGATCCGGCCGATGCCGCCGCGCACCACGCTCAGCAGCCGCTGCGGCCTCTGCCACTGGCGTCCCGGACGGTCCGAGCCGCCGAGCACACCGATGCTCGCCGCGAGGGAGTCGGCGGGGCCGAGTTCCTGGTCGAGCTCCATCAGGCCGCGGGCGACGGACGGCAGTCTGCCGTGCTCGCCCTGCATGTCGTGCAGACGGCCGCGGAGCTTGCTGGTCAGGACGTGGATGCGGTTGCCGATGCTGATGACGGCCTGCTCGGCGGTGGTGGAGCGGTCGAACTCGGCCTCCAGGCCCATCAGAGCGGTGCGCAGCAGCTTGCGCAGCTCGGCCTGGAGTTCGGAGCTGACCTCCGCGTGGCTGACCGTGGGCAGCACGTCGTCGATGGACTCACCGGAGCGCAGCCGGTCCATGGCCTCGGGCAGCTGCGTGTCGGCGAGCCGGGCGACCGCGGCGAACTGGTGGGAGAGCTGCTCCTGCCCCGCCTCGGCCTGCTCGGCGAGCCGGGTCTCGTAGGACGTGGCCTGCTCGGCGAGGCGGGTCTCGTAGCTCGCGGTGCGCTCGGCCAGCCGTTCCTCGAAGGCGCGGGAGCGGTCGGTGAGCTGCGACTCGTACGCGGCGCTCTGCTCCGCCAGGCGCTGCTCGTAGGCGGTGTTCTGCTCGGTGAGCCGGGACTCCAGGGCGGTGCGCTCGGCGAGGAACGTCCGCTCCAGGCCCGCCACGTGCTGCTGCCACTGCTGGTTGTGCTCGGTCCGGGTGGCGCGGAAGGAGACCTCCGCCCGGTGCAACTGCGCCTTGGTGCGCAGCAGCAGCCGCACGCACACGGCTCCGGCCGCCGTCGCCGCGAGTCCGGCTGCGGCCGCGGTGAGCCGCTCGGAGCTCATGAACGTGGCGGCGACGGTCCCGCCTCCCAGGCCCAGCGGCATCAACCACCAGCTGTGCCAGGCGACAGGGGCCCGCGCCGCCGGTGGCGGAGTGGCGAGTTCCATCTGCATCCTTCGAAGCAACACGATCAACGGGGGGCGTGGATCGCACTCATGAGTACGCACGGCGAGTCGGCTGGACGCGGTCGCGTCAACTCGCAGCGCCGTTCGGAACCCTATCGGGTCCGAACCCGAAACGATCAACCTCGACCCCCGCCGGACGTGAGGGTTCCGTCACCCTCCGACAGAAAGCAACAGTCGACAAACGGCTTGGACAGCACGCCACTTGACGTTCTGACAGCCGCGCGACGGGGCGCGGGAGCGGGGGGCGGGGCCGGTCGGCGGGCGGTCTGGAACGTGCGGCGGTAGGCCTGCGGGGAGACCCCGATCGCCGCGTGCAGGTGCTGCCGCAGGGAGGCGCCGGTCGCGAAGCCGACGCGGCCCGCGATCCGGTCGACGGTGAGGTCGCTGGACTCCAGCAGGTGCCGGGCCCGGGAGAGGCGCTGCTGGATCAGCCAGCGGCCGGGACTGAGGCCCACCTCGTCGTGGAAGCGGCGGGCGAAGGTGCGCTGGCTCATCCGGGCGTGGCCGGAGAGGTCGGCCAGGGTGAGCGGCTCGCCCAGGCGCTCCAGGGCCCAGGCACGGGTGGCGGCGGTGCTCGCCGCACCCTGTTCGGGGACGGGCTGCTCGATGCACTGCGCCTGGCCACCGTCCCGGAACGGCGCGACGACGCACCGGCGGGCGACGCTGTCGGCCAGCTCGCTGCCGTGGTCCTCGCGGACGAGGTGCAGGCAGACGTCCACGCCGGGCAGCGGGTGCTGGTCCGCCGCGGCGGGCGGGGTCGGGCACGTGGCGGTGCAGATCGCCAAGGAGCGCGGCGCGTACGTGACCGGCACCGCGAGCGCCGGCAAGCACGCGTTCCTGCGGGAGCTCGGGGTGGACGAGGCGGCGGACTCCCGGGAGACGGACTTCACCGAGGTCGTGAAGGACGTCGACGTCGTCCTGGACACGATCGGCGGCGACACCTCTCTGCGTTCGCTGCGCGTGCTGCGCCCCGGCGGCATCGTGGTGTCGATCCTCCCGGTCGGCCCGGACGACTTCCACCAGGAGGCCGAGCGGCTCGGGGTCCGGGCGGTGCGGATGCTGGTGGACGCCGACCGCGCCGGCATGGAGGCGATCGCCCGCCTCGCCGAGTCGGGCGAACTGCGCGCCACCATCGCCGGCACGTTCCCGCTGACCGCGGCGGCCGGGGCTCACGAGCAGGGCGACTAGGGCCGGACGGCGGGGAAGCTGGTGCTGCTGAACGACTGAGGCGGTCGAACGGGGCGGCCTCGGCTGAGCAGCGGCGTTCACCGCCGGGGGCCGTCAGTGACCCGTGGCCGCCTACGCACCGGGTGGAGACGTCGGCTCCCGGCGGTGGCGGAGGGGCGGCAACCGGTACGGGCGGGTGGTCCGGGCCCTGCAGGGCCCGGACGCCCTGCCCGTCACACCCCCGCCCAGCCCACCGACACCGGGCGGCACCCGCTGACGCGCCACCCGGGCCATCGGAGAGACGGCGCGGGAACCGGTGCGCGCTCACGACCCGCCGCCACAGCGGCCCGGCACAACGACCCCACACACCGAGCAACCCCACGGCACCACCCGTCGCCCTGGCCCCCCGCAGGCGGAATGCCCCGCGCGCCCCATCACGCGCCCGCGCTCACCACCGCGTGTCCTCCGGTGTGAACCTCGGCCGAACTCACACGCAATTCGGAGACATATGTCAATCGAACATGCTCAGATTCACTCGTTGGGGGGTAACTTGCAGGGCGGGGAACAGTGTTGAGGACTGCTGCCTCACCCCAGAGACGGAGCAGGGAGGCGATCTCGTCGTGCGGCAGGAACCTGCACCGCTCACCCGGCATCTGCGCGTCCGCCGGGAACGGGGGCACACGGTGCTGGAGTTCCGCGGTGAGATCGACCTCGCCGCGGCCGAGGAGATCGCCCCCCATCTGGACCGGCAGACCGGCCGCCCCGCCGCCCGGGTCGTGCTCGACCTCACCCGGATCGAGTTCTTCGACTGCTCGGGCCTGCGGCTGCTGTACCGGGCCCGCAGCCGGGTGCTCGACGGGCACGGGCACGTGCTCCTCGTCTGCTGCCACCCGCTGACCCTGCGCGTCCTCAGGATCACCGGCCTGTCCCGTCTGCTGCCGCCGCACCCGACGCTGGAGACCGCGTTCGAGCAGCCGGAGGCCGCCTCCCGGCCGCAGTGAGGCTCCCGGTGCGCCCCGCGCGCTTCCTCCGTAGTCGTCCACGCCCCAACCGTCCTGTCTGGCACGGGCCGTTGCGGGCATGCGGACAGGAGAAAGGAGGGCCGTCGCATGACGACTGACGCCAAACGCCTTCCCAGACGCGTGCCCGGCTGGGCGAAGGTGGTGGCCGCGCTCGTTGTGGTGCTCGTCGTGTTCTTCGCCGGGATCCGGCTGAGCGTGATCCCGGGCGTGAAGGACCTGTTCGGCACCGAGACCCACGACCGTTCCGGCCCCGCCCTGCTGAAGTCCATCCAGGACATCAGCCGTTACGACGCCGCCTCCGGCAACTTCCAGGTCGTCGTGGACCTGGAGAAGGACGCCAAGTTCCTCCCCGACGCGATCCGCGGCACCCGCACGCTGTACGTCGGAGCGGGCACCGTCGACGCCTACGTGGACCTCGGCAGGGTCGGCGAGAACGACGTGCGCGTCAACGAGGACCGCACCTCCGCCACGCTCCGGCTTCCGCACGCGAAGCTGGGCAGGCCGGCGCTCGACCCCGACCGCTCCTACGCCGTCTCTAAGCAGCGAGGCCTCTTCGACCGGCTCGGGGACCTGTTCTCGGACAATCCCAACGGCGAACAGGCGGTGCAGAAACTGGCGGTGCGGCACATCGGCGACGCCGCGAAGGAGAGCGAACTGACCGCACGCGCCGAGTCGAACACCACCGGCATGCTCCAAGGACTGCTGCGGTCCCTGGGCTTCAAGGAGGTGCTCGTCACCTACGGGGACTGACCGGTTCGCGCGGGAGCCCGGTCCCGCGTCACCTCGCCTTCCGGGCCGGAGTGTCCCGGCGGAAGGCGGGAAACGGAGGAGGGGACGCCGACAGCGGTGTCCTCGCGGTTCCCGCGGCAACCGCCGGACCGCGCAGGGAAGTTTACGACTGGAGGACAGCATGGCCAGTGCAGGCTCACGCCCCGGGAGCTCCGGGGCGGACGATGAGCGGCGTCCGCTCCCGCTGCCCGTCCGGCTGCTGGCGATGCTGTGCGCCTTCGTCTTCATGGTCGCGTTCGCCGTGGTGCTGGCGCGGCTGACCCTGCAGCCCTCGCCCGCCTCCGAGGCGCTGATCCACAGCAATCTGCGGCCGGGCAGTTCGCTGAAGGCCTACCTTGACCAGCCGGAGTTGCGGGACGCCCTCAAGCAGATCGGCGGCAACATCCTGCTGGGCGTCCCGTTCGGCGTCCTCGTGCCGGTCGTCGCGCCGCGTACGCGCGGCATCCTGCGGGTGCTCCTGCTGACCGCGATCGTGATGCTGCTGGTGGAGTTCGCCCAGGGCGCGGTCGTCACCGGTCGCGCCTTCGACGTCGACGACGTCATCCTGAACACGACGGGCGCGCTGATCGGCTACCTGCTCCTGGGCCGCAGGCTGAGCCGGGCCGTGCACGCGCGCAAGCCGCGCGCGAGCCGGGCGAAGAAGGGCCTCGCCGTCCGCGGCTAGTGCACGGTCCAGGTGAACTTGTCCCCTCCGACCCAGCGGACCACGTCCGGGTCGTCCAGGTCGTGGACCCTGATGCCGAACGCGGCCGCGGCCGCGAGGACGTCGGTGACGGCCCTGGCCTCGCCGACCACCTGGCCGTCGATCTCCACGATCCGGAACGGTGGTGGGCCCGGTTGCACCCCGAGCACCAGGATCCGCGGGTGGGACATGTGCGGGCTCGCTATTTCGGTCATGCATCGAGCGTAGAGCGGAACCGGCGGTGGCGCGGGGTCCGGGTCAGCGGTCGAGCAGATCCAGCACGGCCGTCGCGATCGAGGCCCGGGTCGCCGGACGTCCGAAGTCGCCGTGCTCACCCGGCCGGGTGAGCACGGGGGCGAGGTCTCGCCCCGCTCCAAGAGCGCGAGGACACGCGGGGCGATGTACGAGGCCCGGCAGACGGCCGGCGTGCTGCCCAGGTGGTGGCTGACCTCGCGCACGGCCCGGGTGGCGTGCCGGCACCGGGCCGGCGTGCTGTCGCGGGCGCCGCGGTTCCCTCAGGGGCGTCGCCAGTCGTGGCTCTCCAGGTGCGAGCCGGCCTGCGGTCCCATCCGCAGCATGCCGCCGTCGACGCTCCAGGAAGCGCCGGTGACGTACGAGGCGTCCGGGCCGGCGAGGAAGGCGATGACGGCGGCGACCTCGCGGGCGTCGCCCGGCCGGCCGAGCGGTACGCCGGGGCGGCTCTCGGTGTGCGGGTCGACGTCGTCCTGCCCGGTCTTGGGCGTGGAGATCTCGCCGGGCGCGACGGCGTTGACGGTGATGCCGTGCTCGGCCAGTTCGAGGGCCATGACCTGGGTGAGCAGCCCGAGCCCGCCCCTGGCGGCGCTTGGGGGCGGCGCCCACGCGCGGCTGGTGCTCGTGCACCGAGGTGACGTTGACGATCCGGCCCCGTCGCCCTGCCGGATCATGTGCCGGGCCGCCTTCTGCCCGCACAGGAACGGCCCGACCAGGTCGACGTCGAGGACCTCGCGCACCGTCTCCAGGTCCAGGTCGAGGAAGGGCGTCATGGTGCCGGTGCCGGCGTTGTTGACCAGCACGTCGCCGCGTTTCCGAGGCGCTCGCACAGCTCGTCGACCGCGTCGGCGGCCCCGGGCAGCCGGGTGAGGTCCATCCGGGCGACCTCGGCGCGCCTCCCGTGCGAACGGACCTCCTCCGCCGTCTCCCGCGCCCCCTCCTCGTCGCTGTGCCAGGTGATCCCGACGTCGAGGCCCGCCCGGGCCAGGCGTACGGCGGTGGCCCGGCCGATGCGGGAGTCGGCGCCGGTGACCAGGGCGACCTCGCCGGTGGGGGTGGTGGGGGCGGACACGCCGGGCCTCCTCGTCGGTACACGCGGGACGGGCCATCGCAGTACCCGGGTGGGTACCGGGCAAACCGGGCACGTGGCGGTGCGGGTCTCCGGACCCTGGGGAACCCTTGAGGTGGAGGTGGAGGTGGCGGATGGATCCCGTCGAGGCACTGGAGCGGATCGCCTTCCTGCTGGAGCGGTCCCTGGCACCGACGTACCGCGTGCGCGCCTTCCGTACCGCGGCCCGGGTACTGAAGGAGCTGGGCGAGGACGAGATGCGGCGCCGGGCGGCGGACGGCTCCCTGGAGCGTCTCAAGGGCGTCGGCCCCAAGACCGCCCAGGTGGCGCGGGAGGCGCTGGCCGGGCAGGTGCCGGGCTATCTGGAGAAGCTGGAGAGCGAGGAGCGGGAGCCGCCGGCCGTACGCGGCGGGCGAACGCTGCGGGCGCTGCTGCGCGGGGACTGCCATCTGCACTCCGACTGGTCGGACGGCGGCAGCCCGATCGAGGAGATGGGCCGGGCCGCGGCGGCGCTGGGCCACGAGTGGGCGGCGCTGACGGACCACTCGCCGCGCCTGACGGTGGCCCGCGGACTGTCACCCGAGCGGCTGTGGGAGCAGTTGGACGTCGTGGCGGAGCTGAACGCGGTGTGGGCACCGTTCCGGCTGCTGACCGGCATCGAGTGCGACATCCTCGAGGACGGCTCACTCGACCAGGAGCCGGAGCTGCTGGACCGGCTCGACGTCGTGGTGGTGTCGGTGCATTCCAAGCTCCGCATGGACGCCCGGTCGATGACCCGGCGGATGGTCGCCGCCGTCCGCGACCCGCACTCGGACGTGCTCGGGCACTGCACCGGGCGGCTGCTGACCGGGCGGGGGCGGCCCGAGTCGGAGTTCGACGCGGACGAGGTGTTCGCGGCGCTCGCCGAGACGGGCACGGCCCTGGAGATCAACAGCAGGCCGGAGCGGCTCGACCCGCCGCGGCGGCTGCTGCGCCGGGCGGTGGACGCGGGCGTGCTGTTCTCCGTCGACACCGACGCGCACGCGCCGGGGCAGCTGGACTGGCAGATCAACGGCTGTGCGCGGGCGGAGGAGTGCGGGGTGCCGCACGAGCGGGTGGTGACGACGTGGTCCCTGGACGACCTGCTGGCCTGGACCCGCGAGCGGCGGCCGCCGTCCGGCGTGGGCGGCGGGTGAGGTGGTACCCGGCCGGACCGGAGAGAAAGGGATGACACCCATGGCACAGGCGGAACGAGCGGCCCTGTTCGACATCGACGGCACGCTGGCCGACACCAACCACCTGCACGTCGTGGCCTGGTGGGAGGCCTTTCGGCAGGCGGGCCACGACGTGCCGATGCACGCCATCCACCGGGCCGTGGGCCTGCCGTCCACGGACCTCGTGGCGCACGTGCTCGGCGACGACCGCGACACGGACCAGGACGCCGACATCAGCGCCGGGCACAAGGCGCTGTACGGGCAGTACTTCAGCCGGCTGCCCGCGCTGCCGCAGGCCGGGGAGCTGCTGCGGCGCCTGCACCGGGACGGCTGGACGGTGGTGCTGGCCACCTCGGCGGGCGGCGCCGAGCTGGGCGCGCTGCGCCGCGCGATCGACGCCGACGAGGCCATCACCGCGACGGCGGGCGCCGACGACGTCGACGCGGGCAAGCCCGCCCCCGAGCCGGTCGAGCACGCCCTGGAGCTGGCCGGGGTGCCCGCCGGGCGGGCGGTGTTCGTCGGCGACACCGTCTGGGACATGCGCGCGGGCAGCAGGGCGGGCGTGCGCTGCGTGGGCGTCCTGTGCGGTGGCATCCCGCGCGCGGACCTGGAGCGGGCCGGCGCGGACGCGGTCTACGCCGATCCCGCGCACCTGCTGTCCTCCCTCGCGGAGAGTCCGCTGGCATGAGGGGGCATGAGACCCCGGGGGATGCGGTTACCCGCAGCTGATGACGCGTGGGACGAGTGCGGTGCGGTGGACGGCTGGCGTCCTCCGCCGGCGGACGGACGGTGAGGGCGGCGGCACGGCGGGCGGCACCCGCCCGGACGGGCGGGTGAACCGGGCGACGGGGCCCGGCAGGTCGCCGGACGGCACCGGCCCCGACGGACGGACAACCCACAGGCAGAAGACCGGCACCATCACGGACTCCGCACACCCCGACGGACGGACGACCCACAGGACAACCACCGCCCAGGCCGAGGAAGGCACCCACCCCGCCGGGCGGACAACCCGCAGCCCGGACACCGGCCACACCACCGACCCCACCCACCCCGACGGACGGACGACTCGCGGGACAAGCACCGCCGCGGCCACGGAGGGCACCCGCCCCGACCGGCGCAAGCACACCGTCCACGTCCCGGGAGCTGTCGGGACCACGGCGGCCGGCCGGGCGGGGCGCGCGGTGCACTCGCTGGAGGCCGTGCGGCGCGAGGCGCGGAGTGTCGTGGACGCCGCCCGGACGGCCTTGCGGCGGCCCGGAACCTGGCGGCCCTCGCCCGCGAGTCGGGGGACGCCGCGAGTCGGGGGACGTGCTGCGCCCCGTCGCCGGGGACCTGCGCGAGGGCGACTGGGACGCGCAGACCGCCGCCGGCTGGCTCGACGCCGCGAGGCGGCTGGACCGCCGCCTGGACGCGTTGCGCTCGGCGCGCCGCTGGAGCCAGGAGAGCCTGCGCCTGACCTCCGCTCCGCTGCGACGGCTGCACCGTGTCGCGCCCCGGCCCCTGCCGCCGCCGGAGGAGGACGACCGCCTCGGTCGCGTCACCGGCAACGTCACCGTCCTGGTCCGGGCCCTCGCGGTGACCGTGGACGACAACCGCACGCCCGGCCCGCCCGGGGGCGCGCCCCTGCGCGCCTACGCGGACCTGCTGGACCTGATCGGGGACGCCTGCCGAGCGGGGTCCGAGCGGCTGCTGCGGGGCAGCGTGGATCCCCGGCGGGACGACGAGGCGGACGAGAGGATGCGGGAGCCGCACGCGCACCTGCAGGAGGGGCTGCGGGAGCACGCCGGTCAGGGGGCCGCCCCCACGGCGGTGCTGGGCACGCTGCTGCTCCAGGCCGAGAACCTGTGGGCGGAGATCGTCCCCGCCCCCGAGGAGCGGTGACACACGTCACCGCGAGAGGGGTCCGTCCCCGGAACACCCCGAAGTGGTTCGCGGTTGAACGAACCGTGGGTGCGGACGGGACAGTGTCCCCGGGCCTCACCATGCGCCCACAGGGACGATCGTTCGGCGTTCGGCTGAAGCCCTGTGGAGCTCTTCGCCGAGAGGCGACAGCCGTGCGTGCCCACCTCATGCCGCCCCGGCCGTGATCCCCCGTCCGGCCGGGGCTTCCTCCCGCCACGTGCGATCGGCGCGACCCGGGTACCCGGTCCCCTCCGAGGAACGGGTGCGGCCGAGAGGAGCGGAACGTGAGCAGCACAGCGGGCAAGAGGGTCGTGGTGACGGGCGCCACCGGCAATGTGGGAACCAGTGTGGTGCGTCTGCTCTCGGAGGATCCCGAGATCGCCTCGGTGCTGGGCCTGGCCCGGTGGATCCCCGACTGGGTCGCCGCCGAAGACGGACTGGGCCGCGGTCGACCTGGCCTCCGAGCGGTCCGACCTGGTGGAGTGTTCAGCGGCGCCGAAGCCGTGGTCAACCCGGCCTGGGCGAGCGGCGCATCTTCGGCGGGCGTTTCACGCCCGGCCCGCCGGCCCGCCCCTGGGCGCACGCATCCGTCCGCACCACGACCGAAGGCCGAAGCCGGCCCCCACAGCCGGCTGCGGCCCTCGGTGTACTCGGCCCTCGGCGGTCAGGCGGAGGGCTCGTCCGGGGTCGGATGCCCGGGGTGGACCGTCCCCGAACGCGGTGCTCCCTGCCGGCCGGTCCCCGCCTCGTCCGTGTCCGGGACGTCGCCGGAGGACTCGCCGCCGGCCTCGTCGGCCCGGTCGCCGTCGTCCTTGCCGGCACCCGTGAAGCGCGGCGCGACGTCCCAGGGGTCCTCGCCGGCGTCGGCCTGCTGGTCCGGCATGTCCCGGGGGACGGGTTCACCGTTCTCACCGGGTGCGTCGAGGCGGTGGTCGGTCACGGCATGCTCCCTTCGGTGGTCGTGCGCCATGCGAGTACCTTCCCGCTGAGCTGCGAAACCTCAGCGCGGCGCCCGCTCCCGCCGCGCCGTGCGCCAGGCCGGCGGCGGGATCTGCGGGGCGGGGCCGCGGCGTCGTCCGCCGCGTGCGAAGAAGTCGGCGAGCGGCAGGATCGCCGCGCCGACGGTGACCGCGTCGGGCCCGAGCGCGCCGCGCCCTGCTCCTGCTACGGATGAGCACGGAACGTGCCCAGGAGTCCGCGACCGGACCGTCGAGCCACCGCCCGGCGTCCTCCCGCGCACGGAACGCCTCCCGCGTCCCGGGGGCCGTGCGGGGAAATCCGCTGGCCTCCGCCGCTCGCCCCTGTCTAGCCTGACCCTGAAACCTAGGGACCCTAGGTTTATGGGAACGACGACCGGGAGCCCCCATGAGAGCACTCACCGAGCAGGACATCCGCACCTCCTTCATCAACTGCTCGAAGGGCGAGGCCAAGCGTCTGGCCGTTCCGCGGGACCTGGCCGAGCGGCCCTGGGAGGATCTCGACTTCCTCGGGTGGCGGGATCCGGGGGCGCCGGACCGGAGTTATCTGGTGACCGAGCGGGACGGGCGGCTCGTCGGGGTGGCCATGCGCTTCCAGGCGGCGCAGCGGGGGTTCCTGCACCGCAGCATGTGCTCGCTGTGCCTGACGACCCATCCGCGGGGCGGGGTGTCCCTCATGACCGCGCGCAAGGCGGGCGCCGCGGGGCGCGAGGGGAACTCCGTCGGGGCGTACATGTGCACCGACCTGGCCTGTTCCCTGTACGTGCGCGGGAAGAAACTGCCGGAGCCCGGGGCGCGGTTCGAGGAGAGCCTCACGCTCCAGGAGCAGATCGACCGGACGGTGGGCCATCTGACCGCCTTCCTCGACAAGGTGTCCGCCTGACCGCCCTCGGTCGCTCGCGGTTCCTCCCGGCGCTACCGTCCCTCCTGGATGTTGCTCGTCGACGTGTTCGAGATGTCCGGGGAAGGGGAACAGCCGCAGGATGCACGACGTACGTGAGTGGACGGCGCAGGCCAGGCGGGCTCTGGGCAAGCGCCGGGACCCCGTGGTGGTCCAGACGCTGCGGTCCGCGACCGCGGCCACGATCGCCTATGTCATCGCCCTGCGGCTGAGTCCCGAGGAGCTCCCCCTCACCGCCCCCCTGACGGCACTGCTGGTCGTGCAGGTGACGCTGTACGCCACCCTCACCAACGGCTTCCGGCGGGTGAACGCCGTGGTGACCGGCGTCATCGTCGCCATCGTGTTCAGCCTTCTGGTGGGCCTGACCTGGTGGAGCCTGGCGCTGCTGCTCGTGGCCTCGCTCGCCGTGGGGCGGCTGGTCCGGGTGGAGGAGTACGTCCCCGAGGTCGCGATCAGCGCCATGCTGGTCCTCGGGGTGACGTCCGTCGGCGACACCGCCTGGGCCCGCGTGGTGGAGACGCTGATCGGCGCGGGTGTAGGGCTCGCCTGCAACCTGCTGCTGGCGCCGCCGGTGTGGGTGGAGGAGGCCGGCGAGTCGATCGACGGCCTGGCGCGCCGGCTGCGGCAGCTGATGCTGCGCATGGGCCAGGAGGCCGCCGGTCACACCCCCACCCACGCGGACCGCGCGGCGGAGCGGCTGCACGAGGCGCGGCGCCTGGACCACGACGTCGTCGACGTGGATGCCGCCCTCCGGCAGGCCGAGGACAGCCTGCGGCTCAACCCGCGCGTGCGGGAGGGCCTGTTGCACCGGGTGGTGCTGCGCACCGGCCTCGACACGCTGGAGATCTGCACGGTCGTCCTGCGCGTGCTGGCGCGGACCTTCACCGACCTCGCGAAGCGACGCGAACCGGCGCCGCTGTTCGGGCCCGAGACGGGCGCCGCGCTGGAGCAGCTGCTGTCCGAGATCGCGGACGCCGTGGTCAGCTTCGCGGTGCTGGTCACCACCGACCTCAGCACGAGCGCGGAGTCCGCGGAGGAACGTCTCGCCACCGAGCTGCGCACCGCGGCGGGCACCCGTGACAAGCTCGCCCTGCTGCTGCGCGAGGAGGCCGAGCGCGATCCGCGGAACTGGCAGCTTCCGGGCGCCGTCCTGACGGAGGTGAACCGGATCCTCGACGAGCTCGACACCGAGCACCGCACCCGGCGCCTGTTCGAGGAGCTGGACCGGGTCTCGCAGGAGCAGCGCGCCCGGATGCCGCGGCTGACGCGGCTGCGGGAGCGGCTGGGCGTGACGGAGCAGATGTGGCGGAACCGCGCCGGGTTCGGTGAGCGTTCTCGCTGAGGGAGCGCCGGCAGTGGGCCGGCACCGAGGCGAGGGGGCGGGCCGATGGCCGACACGACCGCGCGGATCGACGGGAACACTCTGCGGCTGCCGGGCGGTGCGGCCGTGCGGTTCATCCGCACCCTGCGCCTGCCGGAGTCGGGCACCCACCCCCTGCCGCCGGGCCTGGGCGAGTTCCCGGTGCGGCGCGTCTCGGACTACGGCGACCGGGTGCCCGAGGCGATGCGGGCGCGCGGCGGGGTGATGCTGCCGGTGTATCTGCGCGAGGCGATGTGGCTGAGCTTCGCGGGCACACGTGAGCCCGCAGCGCTCCAGGTCGGCGTCGGCAAGGTGTGCGCGGTCTCGGGCCGGCCCTGGAGCGACCGGCCGGCCCGCGACCCGCAGAACTACGTGGTGCTCCCCCGGCAGCCCTGGCTGGACGGCATCAACTCCGGCACGGGCACGGTCCGTCAGTTCGTGGCCGTCCCGCTGGGCCTCGGCGCCAGCGTGGAGGGGCAGGTCACGGGCGAGGAGGTGTGGGGCGGCGTGCAGTTGCAGTCCTTCACCCTGAACGGGCGGGAGCTGGCGCGGTGGCGGGCGCAGGAGCGGCGGCGTGCCGAGCGGACCCGGGCGATGCCGGCGCCGGGCGGCTTCGGTGCCGCGATGCCCATGGCGGCTCCGCCCGCGCCGGGAGCGGCACCGCCGCCCGTCGTGGCCGCCGCACCCGGGGCCGCCCCGGGCGGCGCTCCCGCGGGCCCTCGGCGCGCGCCCGCCGCCATGGGCCTGGGCGTCGGCGGGTCGATGCGGCAGGAGGTCTACCAGGACGACCGGCCGCTCACGGACTGGTCGGAGCAGCCCGCGGGACGCGTCTTCGTGCACCTGGTGACGCCGCCCGAGTGGCGTCGCATCACCGGCGAGGCCGCACCGCCGTCCCCGGTCGACCGGGCCGCCTACACCCGCGCGGGCCTGCCCTGGTTCGACCACTACGACGAGGACGCCGAGGACCTCGCCCCCACGGACACGCTCCGGGCGGTCAGGCCGGCCGGCGACTGGCTCGGGGACGACCACGAGCCCTGGCAGGCCCCCGCGCCCGGCCAGGTGCGGCACCTGGGGGACGCGCCGGGCAGGCCCGTCGAGGACGGGGACTGGTAGGCGCCCGGGGCCCGTGGTCACTCGCGCACCACGGGTCGGCCGGTGTTGCACCCGGCGGGCCGGACACGCCAAGGTGGCTGTCGCGACGGGGACGAGCGACGAGCCGAGGGGTGACATGGGCAGGGGCGGCTGGAGCAGGCGCCGGTTCGTCGGCGTGCTCACGGGCGGGACGGCGGCGGCCCTGTCGGCCTGCGACACGGCCCCGGAGCCCTCGGCTCCGGCGACGAACCCCGGGGCGAGTGCGAGCGCGAGTGCGTCCCGCGAGGCCCGCCGACCGTCCGGGCCCCGCCCGCTCCACCTCGGCACCTACACGTCCGCGGAGGGCGGCGGCGAGGGCATCGGCCTGGCCGCGTACGACCCGTCGACGGGCCGGATCGACGGCACCGGCACGATCGCGGGCGTCGGCGACCCTTCGTACCTCGCGATCCATCCGGACCGTCGCACGCTGTACGCGGTGAACGAGCGCGAGGACGGCGCCGTGACCGCGATCCGCCTGTCGGACCGGAAGGTCCTGGGCGCCAGGAGCACCGGCGGCACCGCCCCCTGCCATCTGTCCGTGCATCCGTCCGGGCGCTGGGTGTTCAGCGCGAACTACGGGTCGGGCAGTGTGGCCGTGCACCCCGTCGAGGACTCGGGCGCGCTCGGCGAGCGGACCGGTCTCGTCACCCACTCCGCTCCCCCGCCCGGCCCCGGGCAGCGGGGCCCGCACGCCCACCAGATCGTCACCGGCCCCGACGGCGGCCATGTGCTCGCCGTCGACCTGGGGACGGACACCGTCTACACCTACCGGCTCGACGAGAAGGCCGGCACGCTCACCGAGACCGGGCGGGCGCGGACCCGGCCGGGCGCGGGTCCCCGTCATCTCGCCTTCCACCCCGGCGGCCGGTACGCGTATCTCGCGAACGAGGTCGACAACACCGTGGCGGTCTGCGCCTACGATCCGGACTCGGGACGGGTGCGGATCGGCGAGGCGCAGCCCACCGGCACCGGCTCGGGCACGAACTACCCGGCGCAGCTCGTGGTGACGCCGGACGGCCGTCACGCGTATCTCGCCAACCGCGGGCACAACAGCCTCACGCGCTACGCGATCGAGGCGGACGGCGCCCGGCTCGTGCTGCGGGACACCGTGCCCGTGGGCGGGGACTTCCCGCGCCAGATCGCGCTCTCGCCGGAGGGCACGCTGCTGTTCGCCGCCAACCAGAAGTCCTCCACCGTGACCGTCTTCCACGTGGACGAGGAGGACGGCACCCTGCGGCGCGCCGGAGGACCGTTCCGCTCACCCGTCGCGGTCTGTGCGCTGCCGTTGTAGGGCCCGCGGGCAGGACGCGGCGGCCGCTCGGCCGAGCAGCGCGTGCATGCGCTCGGTGAGCTGTGCGACGTCGTCGGCGGGGGTGTGGAACGCGAGGCGTACGTCGCCGTGGGCGCGGGTGCGTTCGATGCGCAGCGCCAGTCCGTGCCGGTCGACGGCGAGCGGCCGGACGCGGACCGCGCCGTGCAGGCAGGCGGGATCCACGAGTCGGGTGAGCCGTTCGACGGCGTCGGCGTGGCAGTCGGCGAGGTGGGTCAGCAGCCTGGCCTCGGCCGCGGTGAGCGGGTCCGGCTCGGCGGCGGCGAACGCGTCGAGGTCCACGACCACGGAGCCGGACGGCCGCCGCAGCACCACGCGGGTGGGCGTGAAGGCGAGCCGGTCCTCCTCGGCGGCGAACCCCGCGAGCCACAGCCGGGCCCGGATCCGGTGGCGCGCCCTCGTGCACCGCCGCGTGCGCCGCGTCCAGCAGCGCGAGCGCGCCCGTATGCCGGAGCGACTGCGGCTGCACCCCGAGCGCAGGACGCCGCCGGGGCAGTGGGTCTCAGACCTGGGCCGTCCAGTGCCCGGGGCGGGTGACTGACGCCGGCAGCCGGGTGCCGGCGCTCCCCCGGGCCGCGTTGAGCTGCGGCTGGGTGAGGAAGAACGCCCCGGTGAGGTCGGCGTCCGTGAGGTCCGTGTCGCGCAGGTCGGCACCGATGAGATCGGCGCCGCGCAGGTCCGCGCCGGTGAGGTCGGCGGCGATGAGGTAGGCGCCGCGCAGATCGCCGCCGCGCAGGTCCGCGCCCCTGAGCCGGGCGCCCATGAGGTCCGCGCCCCGGCGGTTCTTCCCGCGCCCCCTGGTGCCGGCCCTCACCAGTTCGCTGGTCCTCAGCAGCAGGACGTTGACTCTGCCCCGGTGCGCGGCCACGTCCAGCGCGGCCAGCTCCTCGGGTGTCCGGCCGGTCAGCTCCCTGGTCTCCCGCAGCAACTCGCGCAGCCCGGGGTGGACCGGGCGGGCCGCGGGCAGGGTGAGCGCCTCGGTCAGGTACCAGAGCAGCTCGTGCAGCTGCCGGACCACCGGGAACACCTCGATCATGCGGCGGGCGTGCCCGGGCGGCGCGCCGCGCCAGTCCCGGCCGCCGAAGGTGACCTGCGAGACCTGCTGCCCGGCACCGAAGCAGTCGTAGACCGTGCAGCCGGTGAACCCCTCCTGCCGCAGCCGCGCGTGGATGCCGCAGCGGTGGTCGTCACGGAGGTTGCGGCAGGGGGTGCCGGCGTCCTTGTCGACGGCGAAGCCGGCCGAGGCCGCGAAGGGCAGGGCGACGCAGCACAGTCCGAAGCACCGCTCGCAGTCGCCGCGCAGTTCGCTTCGCACGGCTGTTTGATCTCGCATGGCGTTCAGCATACGGAAGGACGAATCGAGCCCCGTACCACAGGCTGACGCAGCCGCCGGACCGCCGCCCCCGTCACCGCGCCGGGCCCGGAGCGTCCTTACACCCCGGCCGTTCGCAGCCGCCCGGGCTCCGGGGTCTCGTCCGGGTCGGTGCGGCTCAGCCGCAGCCACACCTCCTGGACGGCGCCCTCCGCCTCGGCCGGCGAGCCCGCCGTCACGGCGTGCGGTACGCCACCGCCGTGAGATGCCCGCGGTGTTCCTCGAACCGACGGGCCGGTTCCTCGCCGCCGGTCCTGCTCTCCTCCCCCGTCATCTGCCGAACAGTTCGAACGCCACCGCGGGCCGGCCCCCGAACCGCTCCCCCAGGGACGCGGCCTGCTGGGTGAGGAAGCCGCGGACGTACGTCTCGGGGTCCTCCTCGGTCAGCACCTCGATGTAGGTGCGGTGTTCCAGCAGTGAGCGCACGGCGCGCTCCATGCCGGGCGTCGCGTCGACGGCGTGCGTGGGGGTGCTGGAACCGGCGACGGCGACCCAGCGCACGCCGTCCCAGGGGTCGAGGCCCTGCTCGGTGAGCTCCGGGAAGATCCACCGGTTGCCGGCGTCGCCGGCCGCGTCGAGGGTGGCGCGGCCGACGGCCACGTGGTCCGGGGTGTTCCAGGCGACGCCGCCCCAGGTGTCCCGGTGGTTGAGCGTGATGACCAGTTCGGGCCGGTGCCGGCGGATCGCGGCGGCGATGTCGCGGCGCAGGGCCGTGCCGTACTCGACGACGCCGTCCTGGTGGTCGAGGAACTCCACCTGCGACACGCCGACCACCGCGGCGCTCGCCCGCTGCTCCCGCTCGCGCAGCGGCCCGCACTCCTCGGGCGCCAGCGTGTCGATGCCCGCCTCGCCCCGGGTGGCCAGCACGTAGGCGACCTCGCGGCCCGCGTCGGTCCAGGCCGCGATCGCCGCCGAGCAGCCGTATTCGAGGTCGTCGGGGTGGGCGACGACCGCGAGGGCACGCCGCCAGTCGTCGGGCATGGGCTGGAGTTGAGTGATCGTCGGCTCCGTCATGTCAGCAGACTAGTCGGCGCCCCCGGCATCACGCCTCGTCGCGCGCCAGTGCCAGCAGCCGGTCGAGGACACGGGGGCCGCCGGCACGCACGCCGTCGTGCTCGAACTCGTCGGTGACCCAGGTGCGCAGGCCCTGATCGCGCGGGCGGTGCGCAGGGAGCGGGCGGTGTCGACGTACATGTCGTCGTGGTGGACGGCCGCCGCGACCGGCACCTGGTTGGCGGCGAGGCGGGCGGGATCGTACAAGGGAGTCCAGTCGGTGCGGGCGGCCAGCAGCTCGGCGGACGATGGAGTCGGCGCGAAACGGGTGAGGTAGCCGGCCTGCTCGGCGGGGCCGCCGCGCAGCGGGAGCGTCCGCCCGTTGGCCGGGGTGGAGTGGCCGGTGCCGCGCTGGTCGAGGAGGAGGACGCGGTACTCCTTGAGGGCCCTGCCGAGCCAGCCGGGCCGGCCCGCGGAGCGGTCCGCACACCGGGCGCGCCGTGGTGAAACTGCTGACCGGACTGGGCGTCGACGTCGACTTCCCGAGCGCGCAGACCTGCTGCGGGCAGGCGCACTACAACACCGGGTACCGCCATGAGGCCGAGCCGCTCGCCCGGCGCTTCTCCGATGTCTTCGGCGGCTACGAGGCGATCGTGACGCCGTCCGGGTCGTGCGGGGCGATGGTGCGGGAGCTGTATCCGCGCATGGGCGAGCGGGCCCGGGCCGAGGGGCACGGGGACACCCTCGCGGCCACGCTGGCGCCGGTGGTGGCGAAGACGTACGAGCTGACCGAGTTCCTGGTGGACGTGCTGGGCGTGACGGACGTCGGCGCGTACTACCCGCACAGGGTGACGTACCACCCGACCTGCCACGGGCTGCGCGGACTGGGGCTCGGCGACCGGCCGCTGCGGCTGCTGCGGGCCGTGCGGGGGCTGGAGCTGGCGGAGCTGCCGGCCGCCGAGGAGTGCTGCGGGTTCGGCGGCACCTTCGCGCTGAAGAACTCCGACGTCTCGGCGGCGATGGGCGCGGACAAGGTGCGCAACGCCGAGTCGACCGGTGCCGAGGTGCTGTGCGCCGCCGACAACTCGTGCCTGATGCACCTCGGCGGGACGATGACCCGGCTGCGGACCGGCATGCGGCCGGTGCACATCGCGGAGATCCTGGCGAGCACGGAGGAGGAACCGGCCGTATGAACGGGACGTTCGTCGGCATGCCCGCGTTTCCCGAGGCCGCGCGGGAGGCGGTGCGCGACACGACGCTGCGCGGCAACCTCCGGCACGCCACGCACACCATCCGGGCCAAGCGGGCCAAGGCCGTCAGCGAGGTGTCCGACTGGGCCGAGCTGCGCGAGGCGGGCCAGCGGATCAAGGACCACACGCTGCGTCACCTCGACCGGTATCTGGCGCGGTTGGAGGAGTCGGTGACGGCGGCGGGCGGCATCGTGCACTGGGCCACCGACGCCGCCGAGGCCAACGACGTCGTCACGCACCTCGTGCGGATGACCGGCGAGTCGGAGGTCGTCAAGGTCACGTCGATGGCCACGCAGGAGATCGGGCTGAACGAGGCGCTTCAGGCCGCGGGCATCGCCGCCTACGAGACCGATCTCGCCGAGCTCATCGTGCAGTTGGGCAAGGACCGGCCCTCGCACATCCTCGTCCCGGCGATCCACCGCAACCGGGGCGAGATCCGCGACATCTTCGCCCGTGAGATGAGCGAGTGGGGCCGCCCGGCCCCCGAGGGCCTCACCGACACGCCCGCCGCACTCGCCGAGGCCGCCCGGCTGCACCTGCGGGAGAAGTTCCTGCGCGCCAAGGTCGGCATCTCCGGCGCCAACTTCATGGTCGCCGAGACGGGCACGCTGGTGGTCGTGGAGTCCGAGGGCAACGGGCGGATGTGCCTGACCCTGCCCGAGACGCTGATCTCGGTCGTCGGCATCGAGAAGACCGTGCCGGCCTGGCGGGACCTGGAGGTCTTCCTGCAGACCCTGCCCCGCTCCTCCACGGCCGAGCGCATGAACCCGTACACGTCGACCTGGACCGGCACGGCCGACGAGGACGGACCGCGGACCTTCCACCTGGTACTGCTCGACAACGGCCGCACCGACACCCTCGCCGACGAGGTCGGCCGGCAGGCGCTGCGCTGCATCCGCTGCTCGGCCTGCCTCAACGTGTGCCCGGTGTACGAGCGGGCCGGCGGCCACGCCTACGGCTCGGTGTATCCGGGCCCCATCGGCGCGATCCTCAGCCCCCAACTGCGGGGCACGGGCAGCGAGATCGACGCGTCGCTGCCGTACGCCTCCTCGCTGTGCGGGGCGTGCTACGAGGTGTGCCCGGTGGCCATCGACATCCCCGAGGTGCTGGTGCACCTGCGGGAACGGGTCGTGCGGGGCGGCGCGGTCACCCGGGAGGGCAACAAGGTGGTGCTGCGGCCGGCGAAGGGGCACGCGGCCGAGCGGGCCGCGATGCGCGCGGCCCGCTGGGCGTTCACGCACCCGGGCGCGCTGCGCGCCGGCCAGCGCGCCGTCTCCCGGACCCGCCGCTTCCATCCCCGGACGCTGCCGGGTCGGGGCCGGGCCTGGAGCGGCACGCGGGATCTGCCGCCGGTGCCCGCCGAGCCGTTCCGGGACTGGTGGCAGCGCACGCGCGGCGGGAAGGACGGGGCCGAGTGAACAGCAGGGAGCGGATCCTGGGCCGGGTGCGGCGCGCACTGGCGGACGTGCCGGCCGACGCGACGCCGATCCCGCGCGACTACCTGCGCGAGCACGGGCGGCGGACGGACGAGGAGACGGTAAACCTCCTCGCCGAGAACCTGGCGGACTACCTGGCGCTCGTGCACCGCACGGACCGGGAAGGGCTGGCCGGGCTGATCACGGGGCTGCTGGAGAAGGGCGGGTCGAATTCGGTACTGGTGCCGTCCGGGTTGGACGACGGGTGGCTCTCGGCGTCCGGTGCGACGCGGGTGCCGGACCGGGCGGAGAGCGCACCGGGCGAACTCGACCGGGTGGACAGCGTCGTGACGGCCTGTGCGGTGGCGATCGCGGAGACCGGGACGATCGTGCTGGACGGCTCGTCCGACCAGGGCCGGCGCCGGATCACCCTCGTCCCCGACCATCACCTCTGTGTCGTACGGGTCCCCTCGCAGGTGGTGTCCTCGGTGCCGCAGGGGCTCGAACGCCTCGACCCGGCCCGCCTGTTGACGTGGATCTCCGGGCCGTCGGCGACGAGTGACATCGAACTGGACCGGGTCGAGGGGGTGCACGGCCCGCGCACGCTGGAGGTGATCCTCGTGAGTGGGGACTGAGCGGGGCTCCGGGCAGGACCGAGGTCGACGGAGCGCGCCCGGGACTCGTCGACGCCCTCGTAGCACTGCAGGCCCACTCGCCGCGCCCGACGAGATCCGGCGGCGCATCGAGGCCTTCCGCGCGCTGGTGACCGCGGAGACGCGGCGCCGGGGGGGCCGAGCGCCGGGGGCGGGACGAGATCGCCCGGCGGGCGGTGGCCCCGACCGCCGACCGGGTCGACTTCCTGTTCGCCGGGAAGGACCGCCTGGCGGAGCAGGGCGTCTCGCGGCCCTCCGGGACCTGGCCGGGTCGGGGAGGATCGCCCCGGTCGCGGAGCAAGGTGTTCGCTCTCGGAGGCGGCAGGGGCGATCCGTTACCCGGAGGTGGAGCGCGCGCGGGCGAAGGTCGTGGCCACGGTGTGACGCGTGGCCGTCAGGTGCCCTTCGCGTACTCCTTGGCCATCTGGCCCTGGAAGTCGTAGGTGACGACCTGCTCGTCGCCCACGACCCAGGCGTCGTGCCCGGGGGTGCAGACGAAGACGTCGCCGGGGCCGACCTCCGTCTCACCGCCGTCGTCCATGCGGATGTGCAACCGGCCCTGGACGATGTAGCCGTTGTGGTGCATCTGGCAGCTCTCGGTGCCGGCGATCGGGGACACGGACTCCGACCAGCGCCAGCCCGGCTCGAAGGTCGCCACGGCGAAGTCGAGGTTCGTCATGTGGACGGCTTCGAGGTGGCCGCGGGGGAAATCACGCCGCTCGTCGGGCTTGTCGAGCGTCTTCACTTCCAGCATGACGCGCTCCCTTCCGGCCGCGGTGCGTCGCGGCCGGGCCGGTCTCCTCGGCGGCCCTGGACACCGCCGTCGGCGGTCGGCCCTACCCCTCCATCGTCCGCCCGGCCACCCGGGGCCGCCATTCGGGTGACCCGCGGGTCAGCCGCCGTGGCCGCAGAGCTCGGCGAAGCGCGCCGCGTCCACGTTGCCGCCGGAGAGGATCACGCCGACCCGCGCGGGAAGCGGGCCCGCCCGGCCGGTGAGCAGGGCGGCCAGCGGGGTGGCACCGCTCGGCTCGACGACGATCTTCAGGCGCTCGAAGGCGAAGCGCATCGCGTCCCGGATCTCGTCGTCGGAGACCAGGACGATCCCGTCGACGAGCCGGCGGTTGACGGAGAAGGTGAGTTCGCCCGGGGTGTGCAGGGCCTGTCCGTCGGCGATGGTGCGCGGCACGGGGATGCTGACGCGCCGCCCCGCCTCCAGGGAGCGCCTGGTGTCGTCCCCGGCCTCCGGTTCGACGCCGACCATGCGGATGCCGGGGTACAGGCCCTTGGCCGCCGTGGCGCTGCCGGCCATCAGCCCACCGCCGCCGACCGGCGTGAGGATCGCGTCCACCGCCCCTGTTTCTTCGAGGAGTTCGAGGGCGGCCGTGCCCTGTCCGGCCATGACGTGCGGGTGTTCGTAGGGCGGGATGAGGGTGAGGCCCCGCTCGGCGGCCAGGGCCTCGGCGAGGGCGACGCGGTCGCCGCTGTAGCGGTCGTAGGTGACGATCTCGGCGCCGTAGCCGGCCGTGGCCGCGCGCTTGGACGGCGGGGCGTCCTCGGGCATGACGATGACGGCGGTGGTGCCGAGCTCGCGGGCGGCGAGGGCCACGGCCTGGGCGTGGTTGCCGGACGAGTAGGCGGCGATGCCCCGGGACAGCTGCTCCGGGGTGAGGCGGGAGGCGGCGTTGTAGGCGCCGCGGAACTTGAAGGCGCCCACGCGCTGGACGTTCTCGCACTTGAGGTGGATCTCGGCGCCGACGAGCGCGTCGAGGGTGCGGGAGCGCAGCACGGGGGTGCGGTGGGCGACGCCCTGGAGACGGGCGGCGGCGTCCCGCACGTCGTCGAGGGTGACCGGTGGGGTGGTGGTCGTCACGCGGATCCTCCGGTGGGGGTGTCGTGGGCGGCCCGGGCCCGGGACAGGTAGTGGTAGGCGGAGGCGCGGGAGATGCCGAGCCGGGCGGCGACCTGTTCGACGGCGCCGCGCACGGCGAAGACACCGCGCGCGTCCAGTCCGCCGAACAGGTCCAGGCGCTCCGCGCGGTCGAGCTCCGCCCAGCTGCCGCGCTGGCGGGACCGGTGGGCGTCGAAGAGGGCGTCGACGACGGAGTCGATGTCGTTGCCGAAGGTGGTGGTGGGCAGCTCCACCTGCTCCGCCGGGTGCCCGGCGAGCGCGCCGAGCAGGTCCTGGACCCGGCTGACGGCGCCGACGTCCACGTTGACGCAGAGGGCGCCGAAGACGGACCCGGTCGAGTCGCGCAGCACCATCGTGGAGGACTTCACGCGCGTCCCGTCGCGGGTGCGGGTGAGGTAGTTGAGCTCGTCGGCCGCCTCGTCACCGCGGGCGAGGACGCGCACCCCGATCTCGCTCATCGCGCCTCCGGCCGTCCGCCCGGTGACGGATCCGGCCACGGTGACCACCGAACTCTCCGGGTCACGGTAGTCGTGCAGCACGACCTCGCAGACCGGCCCGAAGGTCGCGGCGATCCCGTGGACCACCGGCACCAGTGCGGCGAGGATCGCGTCCCGCTCCCCGTCCGTCCGCTCGGCCATCCGCCCTCCCCGTCTTCCGCGTCCTCCACGTCACTCTAGACCAATCGTCCAGTTTCTGGATAGGCAGTCCAGGAATCAGGGGAGCCGTGGTGCCGGACATGCGTCGCGCCGGGCGGGGCGAGAGGCTGCTCTCCGCCCCGCGGTGGCGACGGAGATGACGGCGTGACGGGTTCCTGGCCGCCGTTCGACGCCCGGTGCCCGCCGGGGAAGCCGGCGGGCACCGGATCCCGCCGGCCGACCTGCTGGTAACGGGCCTCGCGGGGCACGAGCGTCGCCCTCGCCGGACCTTCCGCCGCGGCGAGCAGGGCCGTGAGCGTCGCCCGGGCGCGGGCGACGCGGGAGCGGACCGCGCTGACCGGGCAGTCGCTCAGCTCGGCCGCCTCGGCGTACGGCAGACCGAGCAGCTGCGTGAGGACGAACACCTCGCGCCTCTCGTCCGGCAGTCCGGCCAGCAGGTCCAGCAGCGCCACCCCCTCGTCGAAGCCGGGCAGTGCGCGCGGCTGGGCGCGTTCGGCCGCGCCCGCCCGGTCCGGCAGGCCGGCCGGGCGGGGGCGGACGGCGGCGTACCGGATGCTGTCGGCGACCGCGCGGCGCGCGATGGCACGGCAGCCAGGCGCGCGCCGACGACCGGCCCTCGAAGCGGTGCAGGCTGCCGAGGGCCCGCGGGAACATGTCCTGGGCGAGGTCGCCCAGCGCCTGTGGACCGGCGCACAGACGGGCGACGCTGGGCACCGTCGCGGTGCAGGGCGCGCACGGACCGCTCGACGGCCGCGGGGTCACCGCCCCGGGCGGCCAGCGCCCAGGCGGTCGTCGGCGTGTCGGCGGAGGCCGATCTCTCACGGGGCAGGGCAGGAGCGATCACCCGAGGTCCTTCTGGGCTCAATCCGGGCGGCGTGATCCGGCTCACCGGTGCGCGCGGCGGGCGGGTCGGTGGTGCGCGTGCACCACCGCGTGCCCCTTGCCCCGGCCGATCCATCAGTTCGCAGCAGGCGCACCGGTCGTTCGTCCGGAGCGGCGCCCACGGCGCGTCCAAGGGCGGTCTGGCGGCTCTGACCCGCTCCCAGGCCGCGGCGTGGTCGCCGCACGGCGTCACCAAGCAACGCGCTGGTGCCCGGCGTCGTCATGACCCCGCTCAACGGCTGGCCGGCGTCCTCCCCGGAGACGGTGGCCGCCCTCGCCGGACGCACGCTGATCGGGCTAAACGGCCTGGCCGAGGACTTCGCGGGCGCGGCGGTCTTCCTGACGGGCCCGGCGTCGGCCTGCATCACCGGGCAGTGGCTCCTCATCGACGGCGGCCTGTCCGTCCACTGACGCCGCTCCCCCGCGGCGTGTGTTCAGACGCGTTCCCCGGCGGCGCCTTCGCCGGCCGCCGCCCGGCACCACCTCTCCGCCACACGAACACCTCGGTGCCCGGCCCGATCTCGCAGAAGTGGCCCCAGGGTGAGGCGTCGCGCAGCAGGGCCCGGAGGTCCACCTCGGCGTCGGCCCGGCGGCTCCCGAACAGGTGGGGCGCGGAGAACGACATCGAGAACGTCCAGGCGACGACGTCGTCGGCACTCCGCGCGGCAGCACCTGCCCGCCGGGCACGACGAGCCGCAGCGGCCCGGTGAACCCGGCCCGCGCGAACACCACGGCCTCCCCGCCCGGCGTCCCCCGCGGCAGCACCCCGCTGCCGGCCGTTCACCACACCCGGGCAGCCCCTCACCCGGACGCGGCCACCCGGGCGGGCGGCGGTGCCGACAACGCCACGGTGCGGGTGCCGGAGCCGACGGCACGGACGGGTCACGCCGAGGGGCGAGCGCCGGTGCCCGGTGCCACGCTGAGCGCAGGATCTGCGGAGAGGAACTGCATCGCCATGATCACCACCGAGTACGCCCCCGGCTCCCCCTGCTGGCTCGACCTCGGCACTCCGGACGTCCGGGCCGCCGCGGCCTTCTACGGCGCCGTGCTCGGCTGGGAGTACGAGCCCATGGGCGAGAGCGATGACTTCGAGGGCGGGATGTTCCAGAAGGACGGCAAGATCGTCGCGGGTCTCGGCAAGCTCACCGAGGAAGGCGCCCGCCCCGCCTGGATGCTCTACTTCGGCGTCACCGACGCGGACACCACGACCCGAGCCGTGCAGCAGGCGGGCGGCTCGGTCCGCGTCCCCCCGACGGACCTCGACGGCTGGGCGCGGATGGCGCAGTACAGCGACCCGCTGGGCGGCCAGTTCGCCGTCTGGCAGCCGGGCAGGAGCAAGGGCCTCGACCTGGTGGACGAGCCGGGCTCGCTGTCCTGGACGGAGCTGTTCACGACGGACGCCGCCGCCGCACGGCGGTTCTACGGCGATCTCTTCGACTGGCGGTTCAGCGACATGCCACTGCCGGGCGACTCCGGCACGTACACGCTCATCACCCCGGCCGGACTGCCCGAGGAGCGCATGCACGGCGGTGTCATGGAACTCGCCGAGGAGGATCTCGCGCTGAACCACGGACGGCCCTACTGGCACCCGGTGTTCGCCGTGGACGACTGCGACGCGGCGGTGGCCAGGGTCCGGGAGAACGGCGGCGGTGTGCAGATGGGGCCCGAGGACGCCGAGGGCGTGGGCCGGATGGCGATCTGCCTCGACCCGGCGAACGCGGACTTCGTGGTGCTGCAGCCGTCCGAGAGCTGACCCCGGGGCGCCCGGCGCCGACTCGCTCTCTCCGTGATCGGGGCGGCCCTTGACCGGTCAAGCCCACACTTGCCCGCGATGCGCATGCGCGACCACATCATCAGGGACACCACGCCCGCTCACGTCGACGGGGCCCGGGCGGTGATGCTCGACGCGGTGTACCGCGACTTCGGGGCGGGATACGTGCCCCGCGCTGGCACGCCGGCTTCATCGACCCGGTGTCGTTCCACCTCGCGCCCGCACGGCACACCCTGCTGGTCGCCGTGGACGAGCGGGACGGGACGGTGGCGGCCACGGTCGCGCTGACACCCGGCCGCGGGCTTCGTCGTACTGCTGACCGTGGGGCAGACGCTCGTCGTGCCCGCGGCCCGGGCGTGGGTGCCCGACCTCGCCGAGGAGCACCGGATCGGGCTGTCCACGGGTGCGCTGTCCTCGGTCTCCGGTCTGATCGTCCTCGCGGGCAGCGCGGCCACCGGTTCCCTGCTCGACCGGGGGCTGCCGACGGCCGTGCCGTGGCTGGTCCTGGCGGCGGTACCGGCGCTGGCGGTGGTGCTGCTGGCGCGCCGGGAACAGGGCCCGGCCGCGCCGGTCTGAGCCCCCGTCGGGCCGCGAGAGCCGGGGCGTCCTCCGGCGTGCGGGGCCCGCGCTCCGGGATGTCCGGGACCGTTCCGTCCGGGGACATGGCTCGGGAGCGGAGCGGTCATGTGGCGCCAGTATCCTGGGTCGGCTGCGGCATCCCCACCAATCCCCGTGTGGACACGAGGACTTCGGGCTGCGGCGACTTCCCCTGAGCATGAGACGAGGACGTGTGCTGCTAGCGGGCCGCTACCGGCTGGATGTGGAGATCGGGCGCGGTGGAATGGGAGAGGTGTGGCGTGCGTACGACGAGACGCTCGCCCGAGCGGTGGCGGTCAAGCTGCTGCTGCCCCAGGACACCGACGCCACGGCGGCCTCCCGCTTCCGTCTGGAAGCCCAGACCGCCGGAAGTCTCAACCACCCGAACGTCGTCGGTGTGCTGGACTTCGGCGAGTACGACAACCGGCTGTACCTGGTGATGGAGCTGGTCGAGGGCGACAGCCTCGCCCGGGTGCTGTCCACGTCGGGGGCGCTGCCCGCGGAGCGGGTGGCGGTGCTGGCCGCCCAGGCGGCGGCGGGGCTGGCCGCCGCGCACGCGCGGGGCATCGTCCACCGTGATGTGAAACCGGCCAACCTCCTGATGGACGCCCACGGCACCCTGAAGATCGGCGACTTCGGCATCGCGCGCTTCCTCGACGACCCCTCAGCGGCGCTCACCGCGACCGGGCAGATCGTGGGCACCGGCCTCTACCTCGCACCGGAACGCGCCCTGGGCAAGCCCGCGGGCCCGGCCTCCGACATGTACTCGCTGGGGTGCGTGCTCTACCAACTGCTCAGCGGCAGGGCCCCTTTCGAGGCGGACAGCGCCGTGGCGCTCCTCCACCAGCACCTCGACTCCGCCCCCGTACCGCCCCGCGAGCTCGGTGTCGCCCAGCTGCCGCCGGCCTTCGAGAACTACCTGCTCGGGCTGCTCGCGAAACAGCCCGAGGACCGGCCCTCCGCGCAGCAGGCGGCCGAGTGGTTCGCGAGCGGTGCCTGGCGGGGGCTCCCCGAGCCGCTGCCGGAGGCCACGGCCCCGGTACGGCCCGCCGGGGCGGGCGTGTTCGCCGCGGGCGAGACGAGCAGCCCGGCCACGTACGCGCTGCCCACCGGGCCGCGCGCGGTGCGGGGCGGGCGGGGGCAGCGCTCCGCACCGCGCGGCGGACCCGCCGGCCGGCCCCGGGTGGCCGCCATGGCCGCCGCGGCGGCGCTCTTCCTCGCCGCGATGTTCCTCGGCATGCAGTGGTTCTCGCCGGACGGCACCTCGACCGAGGGCACGGAACCCGACCCGTCGCCGTCGGCGAGCGGCCCGGCCTCACCGTCGGCCGCGCAGGACGCCGAGTCGGGCGGGCCCCTCACGTCGGATCCCGGGAACGCCGGGGCGCCGGCCGCCGGCACAGTGGCCGATGTCACCCCCTCCCCCACCGCACCGCCCCCCGCCGCACCGGCGTCCGGCCCGGGGAGCCCGCGACAGGAGACGGCCGGCCTCCCCCGGGATCAGGCGGAGACACCGCAACCGCCTCAGGACCAGCAGTCCGTGGACGGCGGCGACCGCGAGGACGAGGAGGGCGACGACTGAGCAGGCTTGCGCCGGTGTGCCGGCGGACGCCCCCTGACGCGCCCCCCGGGGCGGCTTGTCATCGCGCTCACCCCGGCCTTATTGTCACCAGGCCTTGGTGAACGGGAAATCCGGTGTGATGCCGGTGCGGCCCTCGCCACTGTGAATCGGGAAGTCCGGCTCCGGCCCTCGCGGGCAGCCACTGGGTCCTCACGGACCCGGGAAGGCGGAGTTCGGGCGGTGGTACCCGTCAGCCAGGAGACCGGCCAAGGCGCGTCAACCATCCACGAGGTGCTGGAGAGGGTCTGCTGAGCCATGCACATTGCCGAGGGTTTTCTGCCTCCGGTGCACGCGGTCGCCTGGAGCGTCGCGTCGGCGCCGTTCGTCGTCCACGGGGTCCGGTCACTCACCCGAGAAGTGCGCGAGCACCCCGAGAGCACCCTGCTCCTCGGTGCCTCCGGCGCCTTCACGTTCGTCCTGTCGGCGCTGAAACTGCCGTCCGTCACCGGCAGTTGCTCCCACCCCACCGGAACCGGCCTGGGGGCGATCCTCTTCCGCCCTCCGGTCATGGCGGTGCTCGGCACCATCACCCTGCTCTTCCAGGCCCTGCTGCTCGCGCACGGCGGGCTCACCACGCTCGGCGCCAACGTCTTCTCCATGGCGATCGTCGGGCCCTGGGCCGGGTACGCCGTCTACAAGGTGCTGCGGCGCTACGGCGTGCCGCTGATGGCAACCGTGTTCTGCGGGGCGTTCGTCGCCGACCTGTCCACCTACTGCGTCACGAGTGTGCAGCTGGCGCTCGCCTTCCCCGACCCGGGCAGCGGGTTCTGGGGGGCGCTCGGCAAGTTCGGGTCCATCTTCGCCGTCACCCAGATCCCGCTCGCGGTGAGCGAGGGCCTGCTGACGGTGCTGGTGATGCGGCTGCTGGTGCAGTCCAGCAAGGGCGAACTGACCCGGCTGGGCGTCCTCGTCGCCGGGAAGCGGACCGAGGCCGGGACCGGGGCCGGGGCGGGAACAGGGGCCGAGACCGGGACCGGGACCGGAACCGGGACCCGAAGCGGGACCGGAACCGGGGCCGGGACCGGGACCGGGACCCGAAGCGGGACCGGGACCGAGACCGGAACCGGGACCGAGGCGGTGGCCCGGTGAAGCGGAACACGAAGATCAACCTGGCGCTGCTGCTCGTCGTGGCCGCGCTCGCCGTACTGCCGCTGGCCCTCGGCCTCGGCGACCACAAGAAGGAACCGTTCACGGGCGCCGACGGCGAGGCGGAGACGGCGATCACCGAGCTGAAGCCGGACTACGAGCCGTGGTTCTCGCCGCTGTACGAGCCGCCGTCCGGTGAGATCGAGTCGGCCCTGTTCTCCCTGCAGGCGGCCCTCGGCACCGGCGTCCTCGCCTACTACTTCGGGCTGCGCCGGGGACGGCGGCAGGGCGAGCGGCGGGTGCTGGAGCGGCAGACCGGGAGCGGCCCCGCCGGCGAGTCCACCGGCGCGCGGGACTGAGGCCGCGTGCTGCCGATCGACGCGGCGGCGCACCGCAGCCGCTGGCGCCGCCGCCATCCCGTGGACAAGGCCGTGCTCGGACTCGGCCTCACCGTCCTGGCGGTCTCGCTGCCGCCCTGGCCGGGCGCGGCCCTGGTGCTGCTGACGGCCCTGGCCCTGCTGCTGGGGCCCGCCGGGGTGCCCGGACGGCGGCTGTGGCGCGCCTACCGAGTGCCGCTGGGCTTCTGTGTGACCGGCGCGGTCACGCTGCTCGTCCAGGTCGGCGGGGAGCGGGGCTTCGTCTCCCTGGCCGCCGACGGGCCGTACCGGGCAGGGGAGTTGCTGCTGCGCACCTCGGCGGCCTCCCTCGGCGTGCTGCTGTTCGCCTTCACCACGCCCCTGTCCGACCTGCTCCCGCGCCTGGTCCGGGCCGGGGTGCCCGCACCGGTCGTCGACGTGGCGCTCGTGACGTACCGGATGAGCTTCCTGCTGCTGGACTCCCTGCGCCGCATCCGGGAGGCCCAGGCCGCCCGGCTCGGACACACCAGCCGGGCCGCGGAGTGGCGTTCCCTGGCCGGTCTCGGCGCCACCGCGTTCGTCCGGGCCTTCGACCGGGCGGCCCGGCTGCAGTCGGGGCTCGCCGGGCGCGGCTACGACGGCACCCTGCGCGTCCTGGTGCCCGAGGCCCGGGTCTCCGCCCGTTTCACCGCTGCCAGCGGCTCGCTGCTCGTGGCGCTGGCCGCCGTCACCTTCGTCCTGGAGAGGCCGCTGACATGAGCGAGCCCGCCCTCGTCGCCCTGCGGGGCGCGTCCTTCGCCTACGAGGACGGCCCGGCCGTGCTCAGCGGCCTCGACTTCGACGTGCGCGAGGGGCGCGCGCTCGCGCTGCTCGGCCGCAACGGCAGCGGCAAGACCACGCTGATGAGGCTGCTCAGCGGCGGACTGCGGCCCCGCGCGGGCCGGTTGACGGTCGCCGGGCAGCCGGTGACGTACGACCGCAAGGGCCTGACGCGGCTGCGCACGACCGTGCAGCTGGTGGTGCAGGACCCCGACGACCAGTTGTTCGCGGCGTCCGTCGAGCAGGACGTGTCGTTCGGGCCGCTGAACCTCGGCCTGGACCACACGGAGGTGCGGGCGCGGGTGGCCGAGGCCCTCGCCGCCCTGGACATCACCGCCCTGGCCGACCGGCCCACCCACCTGCTCTCCTACGGGCAGCGCAAACGCACCGCCATAGCGGGCGCCGTCGCCATGCGGCCCCGCGTCCTCATCCTCGACGAACCGACGGCGGGACTCGACCCCGACGGACAGGAGCGGCTGCTCACCACGCTCGACGGGCTGCGCGCGAGCGGCACGACCGTGGTCATGGCCACGCACGACGTCGATCTCGCCCTGGCCTGGGCGGACGACGCGGCGCTGCTCACCCCGTCCGGCGTCCGCACCGGGCCTGCGCCCGCGGCCCTGGCCCGCACCGATCTCCTCCGGCAGGCCGGACTGCGCCTGCCGTGGGGCGCCGCGGCGGCGGAACTCCTGCGCGCGCAGGGGCTGTTGCCCGGTGACGAGCCGGGGCCGCGCACGGCGGAGGAACTCGTGGCGCTGGCGGCGGGCCGGCCGGCCGCGCCCGGACACTGACGTCGCCCCGCGCGGGCCCCGGCCGCGGTGCCGGGGCTCTCGGCCGCGGGGCCGGCCGGAGCGACGGGAGGGGGCCGGGTCGCCCCCTCCCGGGCGCCTCACTACGTTGCCGGGGGTGGATCTCTTCTCGATGTCATGGGCGGCACTGCGCCGGGCCGTCGCCGGCCTCTCCGACGGGGACTTCGCGAGGCCCTCCGGCTGCGCCGGCTGGCTGGTGCGGGACCTGGTGTGCCATCTGGTCATCGACGCCCAGGACGTACTGATCACCCTCGCGACCCCCGCCGACGGGGAACCGACCCGTGACGCCGTGACCTACTGGGAGGTCTCCCGCACACCACCGACCGGTGAGGACCCGCTCGACGCGCTCACGGTCCGGCTGGCCGCGGCGTACGAGGATCCGCGCCTGCTCACGTTCCACCTGGACGACGTCGGTTCCGCCGCGGGCCGCGCCGCTTCGCTCGCCGATCCGGCCGCCCGGGTCGCCACCCGCGGTGAGGTCCTCACGGTGGCGGACTACCTCTCGGCGTACGTCCTGGAGTGGACGCTGCACCACCTGGACCTGATCGCGTACCTCCCGGACGCCGAGCAGCCGCCGGCGGAAGGGCTCGCCCGGTCCCGGGCGATGCTGGAGCGGATCGCCGCCCGCGCGCTCCCGGCGTCGTTCCGCGACGCGGACGCGCTGCTGATCGGCACGGGCAGGCGGGCGCCGACGGAGGCGGAGCTCGCCGACCTGGGCGGGCCGACCGCGCACGGTGCGCTGTACCTCGGCTGATCCCGGGGGCCGGCCCGCGCGCCGCCCGCCGTCGTACGGTGCCTGGTGAGGTGGGAGCATGGCCGGTATGGACATCCGCCGCCGATGGACGAGCTGTTCGCCAAGGACGCCGCGTTCTTCCACGACAGCTTCGCCGGCTCCCTGACCAAGCGCGTCCTCAGCTTCGCGTCCCGGTTCGAGCCGTTCGTCGACACGCTGACGTTCCAGATCGTCGGCAGCCTGGTGCCCCTGACGCTCGGCGCGGTGGTGCTCTGGCGCTACGAACCGCTGCTCGTCGTCGGGCTGCTGGTGATGACCGCGCTGACGGCTGTGCTGGTCACGCCGTTGATCCGCAGGCGGCAGCGACCACTCGTCGACGCGCGGGAGGAGGCGATCGCGCGGGTCTCGGGCCATGTCGCCGACGCCCTCGTGAACGCGACGCGCCGATCCTGCTGCTCGACGAGGCGACCAGCGCTCTGGACTCCGAGAGCGAACTCCTCGTCCAGGAGGCGCTGTGGCGGCTGTTGGACAGGCGGACCGCGCTGGTGGCGGCGCACCGGCTGAGCACGGTCGCGACCATGGACCAGCTCGTCGTCCTCGACCGGGGCCGGATCGTGGAGCAGGGCATTCACCAGGAGTTGCTCGCGGCCGGCGGCGCCCAAGCGAAGCTGTGGCAGCACCAGTCGGGCGGTTTCCTCGACGACACCGTGGGGCGGGCCGGCGTGGCGCAGTGCGGACGGGCCGTGCCGTCTCCTCACCCGGGGGAGGCGGCCCGGCCCGTCGTCTTCTCGCGGCGAAGGGGCGGCGGGCCGTTCGTGGCGCGTGTGCCCGCGCTGCGCGTCGGTCGCGGGCGGGCGCGGCCCGACGCACGTCCCCGGTGGCGGCGCTCCCGGCCGTGACCGCCCGGAGCACCGGGCGCGCGGGCGGCGGCCGCTTCACCCGGCGGGCGGCTCCGCGGGGCCGTCGCACACCCGGGCGGTGCCGCACGCGGCGGTGCCGGGCGCGGGTCCGATGGGGACGCCGTTGCCGCGCAGCACCTCACGGACGTCGAGGATCAGGGAGAACACCTCGTGGTTGCGGTCCTCCCCCTGCTCGTCCCAGGCCCGCTGCTCGGCCTCGACGGCCGTCCGGTCCTCGGCGAAGACGCGCTCGGTGAAGCGCCTGATCAGGGGCCAGGCCAGATGCAGGGCGCCGGGGATGCGCGGTTTCTCGATCATGAGCAGCCCGTAGGTGTGGCAGCTGCGCTGCCCGTGGCCCTCGGGCACGTAGGCGGCCCACAGGCGGAAGGCGGGGCTCTCGGCGTTCTCCGGCACCAGGTCGAGGGTCTGGTACGGGTACTCGGTGCGGATCGTCATGACGTCGCTGGAGTCGCTGCCGCCGATGCCCTCGGACGCCAGCAGACTGGCGCCCCGGTTGCGCTTGCCCCCGGTGTGGGTGAACAGGTACCTGGCCTGCACCGACCGCGCGTCGGTGCGGTGGTCCAGCAGTTCCGGGCGCAGCTTGCCGACGACACCGCGGTGCAGGAACTGGTGGTTCATGTCGAGCAGGTTCTCGTGCATGAACGAGTAGTGGCAGCGCACGGTCCGGGAGAAGGTCATGGTCCGGTAGCGCGGCGAGCCGTGGGCCGGCAGGTACGGCAGCGGGGTGACGGCCGCCTTGCCGGGGTCGCCCGGGAACACGAACACCAGGCCGTACGCCTCGCGGACGGGGTAGCCGCGCACCCCGCGCGGCGGCCTGCCGTCGCCCTTGGCCAGGTAGGGGATCTGGGAGATGCGGCCGTCGCCGCGGTAGGCCCAGGCGTGGTAGCAGCAGCGGAGCGTGTCGCCCTCCACCACGCCCATGCTGAGCGGCACCTGGCGGTGGGCGCACCGGTCCTCCAGCGCGTGGACGGCGCCGCTGTCGCCGCGGTACAGGGCGATGCGCTGACCGGCGAAGGCGGTCGCGACGACCCGTCCGCGCCTCACACGCCGCGACAACGCCACCGGGTACCAGAAGTCGGGGTTCGCGCCGACGCGCCGCAGGTCCGTCACACCGTCGGCGGGCTCGCGCCGCCGCTCGGGCCGGCCACCCCGGGCCTCCGCTGAGACGTCGGTCTCGGTCATACCGCTCCCTCACACGTCCACGGGCGGGGACGGCCGCCCCTGCCACCGGGCACCACCGACCCGTCGGCGCGGCGTCCCGGCATCCCCATCCTGACCGCGCCGCGGCGCCCCGCCCTGCCCAGCGCGTACGGACGGGTGAGGACCCGGCTTCCCGGAGGCCGGCGGGCGGCGGGCGGCGGGGAGCAGCCGGTTTCCGGGTGCGGGCCGCCCGCCCGCACCCGGACCCGCGTCCACCGTGGAGTTGAGGGGACGCCACCACCTGCCCGGCGTGGACCGGATCCTGGACGCCGTGGGCACCCCTGTCCGCCCTCTACCTCCAGCCGACGCTGCACAACGTTTGTCTCCTGCGGGGTCCGGCTGCGCCCTCGGACACGCGTACGGCCGGGAGCGGGTGCTCCCGGCCGTACCGGGGAGGCGTGTCCGTCCTCGTCGCGCAGCCGGGCCGCCAGGGACGTGAGCGCCTCGGTCTCCTCGGTGCGGCCCAGGGCGGTCAGGCGGGTGATCGCCGGGTCGAGCCGGAGGAGGGCGGGGGCCGGGGCGTTCCAGGTAGAGGTCCTCCACGACCGCGGCGAGCCGGACACGAAGCACTCGACGAGGGTGCTGAACCGTCCCAGGTGGTCCTGCGCGAAGGGCGGGTCGCAGCCCAGCCCGTCCCAGCGGTGGCGGCTCAGCGCGAGGTCGGTGGTCCACAGGACCAAGTTCTTCTACCGGGTGCGCTCCCGTGCCGTGGCCCCCGGGCGATGTCCCGCGGATCGAAGCCGACGACGCCACGCCCCGTCGTGTTCTGGTCCTGCGACGTCAGCAGTGCGGCGAAGCGGTAGTCCCACTCCTCGTCCGCCGGCCCGGACGCGGCCGGCGTCAGGACGCCGACGAACACCTCGGTGGCGCCGTTGGACGGGTGCGGGCTCTGCTCTCCGGCCCGGAAGACGTTCCCCACGGGCCGACGGTACGGTGCGGTGCCGCCCGCCGGTGGCGCGATCGGGAATCCCCGAGCCGGTGGACCCGTACAGGCGCGCCCCTCCCCGGGCCCCGGCAGACGCACCACCGCTCCACGCCGCGAAAAAAATTGTGCGGTCGGATGAAACCATCCCCGTCCGGTCGGCGGAATGCGTTCCCACACAGAGCCGAGCAGTTCGATCGGAAGGGAAAACCGCCATGACCACTCGTGTTGCGGGCGCCACTGTGGCCGGGATCGTCGTCGCGTTGTCCGTCACCTCCGGGGCCCCCGCGTTCGCCGCGCCGGCCGCCGGCGATCAGGCCACGGTGTCGGTGTTCCACGCCGTGCCGGGCCTGACGGTGGACGTCTACGCCGGGGACAAGGAGCTGCTCCCCGACTTCGAGCCGGGCACGCTGACCGACCCGATGAAGCTGGACGCGGGCTCCTACGACATCAAGATCTTCAAGGACGGCGAGGGTCCGGACGGTTCGCCCGCCATCGAGAAGACGGTCGACGTTCCCGCGGGCGCGAACGCCACCCTGGTCGCCCATCTGACGGCCGACGGCAAACCGGCGCTGGACGCCTTCGTGAACGACGTGTCCAAGATCCCCGCCGGCAAGGCCCGGCTGACCGTGCGGCACGTCGCCGCCGCGCCGGCGGTCGACGTCCGCGCCGGTGAGAAGCCCGTGTTCGAGGACCTGACGAACCCGAAGGAGGCCAAGGGCGAGGTGGACGCCGGTACGGTCTCCGCCGACGTGGTGCTGGCCGGCACCGACGACGTGGCGATCGGCCCGGCCGACCTGGACCTGGCCGAGGGCACCAACACGGTGGTCTACGCCTGGGGCAGCGCGGACGACAAGAACCTGGAGCTCAAGACGCAGAGCATCACCGGTATGCACTCGGCGCCGAGCGGTGTGCCGGCGGGTGAGAGCGGCGCGGCCGCGGCGCACAACGAGGGCCTTGCGCTCGGTGCGCTGTCGCTGGGCGTGGTGTCGGCCCTGGGCGCTGCGGGTCTGCTGTTCCGGCTGCGCTCGTCGGCTCGCTAGGGACTTCGTCGAGTGGGGTGCCGTCGCCGTTCGTCCGGAGGCGGCACCCCACGCTTCTCTCGGGGAAGAGGTCTGACCGCATGAGCAAGCCTTCGTCACGGCGCCTCGTGATCACCGGTCTTTTCGTCGCGCTGCTGGGGCTGGTCCTGTCCGGCGTGCTGCTCGTCGAGGCCAGGTCCTCCGGTGCCGGGGACTTCGGCCCCGCGCCGGGCGGCGGCACTTCGGCGGACGCGCGGACGCAGGGGACGACGCCGCCGGCAGGACGGCCGGCCGGAGAGCCGGCGGGCGGCACCGTCGCGCCGGTTCCGGCGAAAGTGCCCGAGCCGTCCTCGCTGTCGCTGCCCCGGCTCGACGTCCGCGCGGCCGTCGAGCAGGTGGGTGTCGACCGTGACGGGCAGGTGGAGGTGCCGGAGGACCCGAAGCAGGTCGGCTGGTACCGCTTCTCCCCGGCACCGGGCTCGGGCGCGGGCTCGGCGGTGGTCGTGGGTCACGTGGACTCCGACGGCCGCGGCCTGGGCGTCCTCGTGGCCCTCAACGACGTCCGGCAGGGCGACCGGGTGCTGGTGGAGCGCAAGGACGGCAGCGAGGTGGCGTACCGCGTCACGTCGCGCCGCACCGTCGGCAAGCGGGACCTGGCGGCGTCGGGGGTGTTCCGCAGGGAGGGACCTGCCGTGCTGACGCTGATCACCTGCGCCGGCCCCTACCTGCCCGAGGACGGCGGATATCAGAACAATCTGGTCGTCACAGCCGTGGAGGCGCCGACGTGACGTCGATGTGGAGCGGTGCACAGGTTCTGGCCGCTAGCGTGGCCTCCGTGAACTCCGTTTCTGACGAGGACTTGGGGCACGGCTTCGCCGATGGCGACGAGTCGTGCCTCAATGAGGCGTACCGGCGCTGGGGCGGGCTGGTCTTCACCGTGGCGTCCCGGAAGCTGGGAGATCCCGAGGAGGCGAAGGACGTCACCCAGCAGGTCTTCGTAGGAGCGTGGCGGGGCCGCAAGAACTACGATCCCCAGCGCGGGTCGCTCAAGACGTGGCTCATGGGCATCACCCACAAGAAGGTGGCCGACCAGCTCACCCGGCGCTCACGCCACCTGAGAGACATCGAAGCGGTCATCACGGCGGCCGGTCCGGCCGTCCACCAGCAGGACGGCCCTGCGGATTCCGTGCTGGACTTCGTCCTGCTGGCGGACGAGCTGGAGAAGCTTCCCGAACAGCAGCGGACAGTACTGAGAATGGCGTTCTACGAGGACCTCACCCAGGCGCAGATCGCCCAGCGCACCGGCTTGCCGCTGGGCACCGTCAAGAGCAACACACGACGCGGGTTGATCCGCATGAAGAACCGGTTGGAGGTGGACGGTGGAGCACACGGATGAGGAGACACTGGCACTGATGGCGATCGGGGAGAGCCCGTCCCCTCCGGACGACGAGCACGTGCGTGGCTGCGCCCGCTGCTCGCGAGAACTCGAAGCCCTGAGCCGCGTGGTCTCGACGATGAAGACGCCCGCACCGCACGAGCACGAACTGCTCGCGCCACCGCCCGGCCTGTGGGACTCGATCGCGAGCGAACTGCACCTCGACCGGCAGGCCGGGCCGGAGCCCTTCGACGAGGACGTCCCGGAGGCCGACGCCTCGCAGTCGGACGACGACAGCGTTCCACCACCACCGCCGGCCGCCCGGCCGAGGGCACGGCGGCTGGGCCGCTTCGGTGTGGCGCTCGCCGCCTGCGCGGCGCTCCTCGGTGCCGCGGCGGGCAGCACCATCACCTGGTGGGTGACCCGGGACGACGCGGGCGTGTCGGTCGCCGAGGGCAGCCGTCTGAACTCGCTCCAGGCCAGTTCGGCCGGCTATGCACGGCTCAGCGAGAGCGACGGTCACCGCACCCTCAGGATCACGGTCGAGGGCCTCCCCCGGACCTCCGGCTACTTCGAGGTCTGGCTCATGGACCGCACCCACACCAAGCTCGTCTCGATGGGAGTGCTCGGTCCCGACGGCCGCGCCTCACTGCCCGTGCCGAGCAACATCGACCTGCGTGAGTACTCCGTGGTGGACGTGTCCGTCCAGCCCTACAACGGCAAGCCCGACCATTCGGGGGACAGCCTCGTCCGCGGCCCCTACGCGGGCTGACCGCCGGTCCGGCACACCCTCGGGGTCCGGGGCCGCGGCCGTGACTCCGGGATCGGGCTCCGGACCGGCGGGGCTCGCCGGGTGAGCCGCTCACCCGGCGGGGCTCGCCGAGTGGGCGGCTCGCCGAGCGCACCGGTCCCCGCCGGGGTGAGCGGCCCGGCGAGCGACCGCCGAGGATCGCCGGATGAGCAGCACGGCGAGCGACCGCCGGGGATCGCCGGATGAGCAGCACGACGAGCGCCCCGGGGATCGCCGGGGTGAGCGGCACGGCGGGAGGGCATCGGCGGAGGCCCGGGGGAGGCGGGACGCGGGGCGCACACACCCGCTGCCCTTCCGGAGCCGGTTCGGCGCACTCCGGAAGGGCAGCGGGAGCAGGGAGATCGGGGGGGCGGATCAGCAGAGCCGGCCGCTCTTCCTCGCTCCACCGTCCTGGCGCGTGATCCGGAAATCGCAGGCGTCGAGGCCCGCCGCCCGGATCGAGCGCCGGACCGCGTCCGACTGGGCACCGTCGAGCGCCGGGGTGCGGGACAGGACGAACCCGGACTTCCGGTCGCTGTCGGTGACGACGGCCCAGCGGTACGCGGGGTCGAGACCCGTCACGATGTAGTTGGCGTCATCGCTGTGGAGGTAGGATCCGGCGATCTTGAGGAAGGAGACGTTGAGGCGCGCGTTCGAGGCGTCGAGGGGCTTGGCTTCGCCGGTCACGGAGCTGGTGGTGTTCAGCCAGGTCGTGCAGGTGTTGCGGACGCCGACGGTGCCGACGGCGGTGGCGGAGTAGTCGGCCTTGACGTTCTTGGCGCACTGGATCTCGAAGAGCTGGGGGATGGCGGCCACCTGGAACCAGGTGCCCAGATAGCGGTTCACGTCGACCTGCTCGACCGCCGGAGGCTCATCCGCGGAGGAGACGGGCGCGGCCAGTGCGGGCGCGCCCGCGGCGACGCCGAGCGAGGCTGCTGCCGCCAGGGCGATGACGTACCTGGAGAGTGACACGGTTGTCCCTTCTCGTGCCGCCGACGGCGGCTTCGGATGTGAGGTGTCGCGGGTACACGGTGCTTCAAGGCATGCAAGGACGCTTTCCGCGGATCACCTCGGCTTGGATTCAGCAGAGACCTCATGAGCTGAAACTGATGACACATCAGTACCCCTTCCGTTCCTGTCCCGTGGAGTCAGGACATCCCAACGTCCGCCGCGGCGCGGCACGCAGGGACACCAACACGGACGCTGTCCCGGAAGGGGTGCGTGACCGGGTCCGGGAGGACGCCCGGCGGTCCGGGACCCTGGCCGCACCGGCCGCGCAGGAACCTCTCCGGAACGGCATCGGGGACGGCAGCGCCATGACGCGACGGACGGGCAGCGCCATACGGAGGGGACCGGTCGGCCAACGGTCCCAACCCATGCGGTGGTTGGCACTTCGAAGCCGTTCGGTGACGTAGGGCGACCAGCCCGATTCTCGCCGTGGCCGCCGGACGGCTCCCGATCAGGCGAAGCCGGGCGGCAGGCGGCGCCCGTTCCGACCGTGGCGGGAGACCAAGGGGCCGCTACGGAAGCGCCCGCGGGGCGGCTCTCGGAGACTGGTGTCATGGAGCCGCTGACCTGGTTGACGAGGTGAACCGATGTCGACGCACATGACCACGACCCCTGTCCCGCCCGGCATCACGTGCCCCGACGAGGTTCACACCCGGCTGGGCACCCTGAGGTTCTCCGACGGGTTCCCGGACGACGCGACGGTCCGGACCCTGTTCGACAACCTCGACTTCCAACGCGCCGTCCAGGCATGCCTGCTGGGGCTCGCCACGGTGGACATGGCGGTGATGCGCTGGGCACTGCTGCGCTGGGGCCCGGCGAACTGCACGATGGCGATCTGGGAAGACCTGGTGCACCCCCGCTTCATCGGGCTCGTGTACAACACGAGCACCTCCTACTGCTACGCCTGGGTCGATCTCCGCGACGGGCCACTGGTCGTCGAGGTTCCGCCCGGCGTGTACGGCGGCCTCGACGACCACTGGTGCCGACGGGTCGTCGACCTCGGCCTGACCGGGCCCGACCGCGGCGAGGGAGGCCGGCGCTGGTGACGGTACCCGTGACCGCGGTCGATGCCCTCTGCCGGCCGACGGTCCGGTAGCCGCTCAGGGTCGGGCGACGATCAGGCACGTCCGCGGGTCAACGGACCCTTCCCCGTGACTTCAGAGGAGTCGCCGGCAACTGCGGAGCCGGCAGCGGATCCCCGTCGTACCCCTTCACCTCACCGAAGCGCGTGCCCTCCGTCCAGTCCCGGTGTGCCTGTTCGATCTCCTGCTGGGACCGGCCGATCCAGTTCCAGAACATGATGAGCTCCTCCTCGAACGGCTCGCCCCCGAGGAGCATCAGGCCCGCGTCCGACTCGGCCCTGAGGGGCAGTTCGCGGCGACCGCAGCCGAGGTAGAGCATCGAGCCCGGCAGCACCGGGACGCCGTCGACGTGGGCCTCACCCGACATGGACAGGACGGCGTACTCGAAATCCGGCTCCAGGGGCAGGCGTACGTCCGCGCCGCGGGTCAGGGTCAGGTCGGCGCCGACGATCGGGGTGTACGCCGTGCCCGGCGAGGTCGCGCCGTCCAGGCCGCCCAGGATCAGCGTCGCCTCGACGCCGGACGCCGTGACGCGCGGCAGGTCGGCGTGGTGTTCGAAGTGGGGGTCGGTGTGGCGGTGGCTGTCGGGGAGGGCCACCCACAACTGCGCGCCGTGCAGGAAGCGGGCGTGCGGGCGCGGGCTCTCCTCCGAGTGGCTGATCGCCCGGCCGGAGGTCATCAGGCCCAGTTCGCGCGGGCGGATCGGCTGGAGGCTGCCGGTGGAGTCGCGGTGCAGCACCTCCCCCTCGTGCAGCCAGCTCACCGTCTGCAGACCCATGTGGGGATGCGGCGGCACCTGCATACCGGGCTCGTCGGCGATGTCGTCCGGGCCGTAGTGGTCGACGAAGCACCAGGCGCCGACCATGCGGCGGCCCAGGTTCGGCAGCAGCCGGCGGACCTCACTGGACTCGCCGAGCCGGACCCGGCGCGGACTGAGGAGTTCCCGCACCGGCTCCGCCACGACGAAGCCCCGGCCACCGCAGACCGCGGGAGTCGCCTCGCGCTCGAGATTGCTCATGGCCCACAACCTAGACCCGGGGGCGCCCCCGCGTCAGCGCGTGCAGTGGTGGAATGTTCAACCAAACGGGCTGGTTGACGGCCTCGAAGGAGGTCACCGTGAACACGACCCACGAGCCGGCGTACTACGGCCACGGAACGCCCGCGGAGCGCTGGGAGCGCGCGCAGCTGTTCTTCGACTCCAAGGACTACACCGCCGCCGCGCGTGTCCTGGTCGGGCTGGTCGAGGAGGTGCCCGAGCAGACCGGGCCGCGGCTGCTGCTGGCGCGTTCCTACTTCCACTCGGCCCAACTGCGCCGCGCGGAGACCGAGTTGCGGACGATCGTCGAGCGGGAGCCGGTGGAGCACTACGCCCGGCTGATGCTCGGCCGTACGCTGCAGCGGCAGAACCGGCACGACGAGGCGGAGTCGCACCTGCGCATCGCCTCGGCGTTCGCGGGCGACTTACCGGACCACCTCGACGGGGTCCTGTACCTGGACCGGGCCGAGCCGCGCTCGCTCTCGTCCCACCCGGCGGTGGCCGAGCGCTGAGGGCAGCCGACGCCGCACGAGGCGGCGCGGGCGCTGGGCTTCGGCCTGCCGTGGGGCGCGTCACGGTACGGGACCGGAGGCCGGTGCCGGCCGCCCCCGGCCGGCTCAGCTGTCGCGGTAGGCCTCCAGCAGCCGCAGCCACACCTCGCTGATCGTCGGGTACGAGGGGACCGCGTGCCACAGGCGGCTCACCGGGACCTGTCCGGCGACGGCGATCGTCGCGGAGTGGACGAGTTCGCCGACGCCCGGGCCCACCAGGGTCACGCCGCGCAGGATCTCGTCCTCCACGTCGACGACCATCCGGGCGCGGCCCTTGTAGCCGTCGGCGTACAGGCCCGCCCCGGCCACGGTGGACAGGTCGACGTCGACGGCCCGCACCCGGTGGCCGGCCTGTTCCGCCTCGGCGAGGGAGAGGCCGACGGCCGCGGCCTCGGGGTCGGTGAAGACGACCTGGGGGACGGCGGCCCGGTCGGCGGTCGCGGCGTGGGCGCCCCAGGGACGCTCCAGGAGGGTCTCGCCGGTGGCCCGGGCGGCGATGGCGGCGCCGGCGATACGGGCCTGGTACTTGCCCTGGTGGGTGAGCAGGGCGCGGTGGTTGACGTCGCCGACGGCGTAGAGCCAGTCGTGGCCCTCGACGCGGAGGCTGTCGTCGACGGGGAGCCAGGAGCCGGGTTCGAGGCCGACCGTCTCCAGGCCGATGTCGTCGGTGCGCGGGGCACGGCCGGTGGCGAAGAGGATCTCGTCGGCCTCGATGCGGTCGCCCGCGCCCGTGACGGCCACGACCGTGCCGTTCTCCCGGGTGACCGACGTCACCGACGTCCCCGTGCGGACGTCGGCGCCCGCCTCGGTGAGCGCCTCGGCGACGAGTTCGCCCGCGAAGGGCTCCATGCGGGCGAGCAGGCCCTTGCCGCGGACCAGGAGGGTGACCTCCGAGCCGAGGGCCTGCCAGACCGCGGCCATCTCGGTGGCGACCACGCCGCCGCCCACCACGATCAGACGGCCGGGCACGGACTTCGCGCTGGTGGCCTCCCTGCTGGTCCACGGCTCGACGTCCTCCAGCCCGGGCAGAGGGGGCAGGGCCGCGCGGCTGCCGGTGCAGACGGCGACGGCGTGCCGGGCGGTCAGGACGCGCTCGGTGCCGTCGGGGCCGGTGACCGTCACCGTGCGGGGGGCGGTGAGCCGCCCGTGGCCGCGGTGGAGGTCGGCACCGACGGAGTCGAGCCAGCCGACCTGGCCGTCGTCCTTCCAGTGGGAGGTGTGCTGGTCGCGGTGGGCGAGGACCGCGGAGGAGTCCAGGGGGCCTTGCACCGCCTGGCTCAGGCCCGGCACGCGGCGGGCGTCCGCCCGGGCGATGACCGGCCGCAGCAGCGCCTTGCTGGGCATGCACGCCCAGTACGAGCATTCGCCGCCGACCAGTTCGCTCTCCACGACCGCGGTGGTCAGTCCCGCCGCGCGGGTGCGGTCGGCGACGTTCTCCCCCACGGGCCCGGCCCCGAGCACCACGACGTCGTACGCGTTGGTTTCCGTTTCCGTCATGGGGTCAGTCTGGTGGGTGGTGTGCGCCCTGGCCACACGGGCAGGGGCGCGGAATACGTGCCAGGTCGGACGTGTTGTGCCGACGGGTTGACCCCGATCCGGGAAGAGGGATGTACGCCATGAGCAGCACCGTGGAGCTCACCAAGGAGAACTTCGACCAGACGGTCACGGACAACGAGTTCGTCCTGATCGACTTCTGGGCGTCCTGGTGCGGGCCGTGCAGGCAGTTCGCCCCGGTCTACGAGAAGGCGGCGGAGGAGAACCCCGACCTGGTGTTCGGCAAGGTGGACACCGAGGCGCAGCCGGAACTGGCCGAGGCCTTCGGCATCCAGTCGATCCCCACGCTGATGATCGTCCGCGACCAGGTCGCGGTGTTCGCCCAGCCGGGCGCCCTGCCGGAGGCCGCCCTGACGGACGTCATCGGGCAGGCCCGGAACCTGGACATGGACGAGGTCCGCAAGGCGATCGCCGAGCAGGAGGGCGAGCAGCCGCAGGGCGAGTGACGGCCGGAAGGGGTGCGGGGCCGGGCCACGCCTGCGCGTCAGGTGGTCCGGCACGGTTCGCCGGGTGGCGGTCGCCGACGGGGGCGAGGGCCGTCGGCCGGCGCAGCGTGGTGCCGGAGGCCGCCCGCGCGCGGCCGGCCACCGCCCGGGCCGCGTGGTACCGCGCCGCTCCCCGCTCGGCTCAGCTCGACTCGCGGTGCAGTACGGTCGCGCCGAGCGCCGTGTGCGTCTCGGGCCCGGTGCCGGGTCGGCGCACCGCTCGGTCGACCAGTTCGGCCAGTTCACGCCCGGAGGGCAGCCGCAGTCTGACCGTGCTCAGCCGGGGCCGCAGCAGCCGGCCCAGCATCAGGTCGTCCGCGCCGATCACCGCCGTCTCCTCGGGAATGCGGACGCCCTCGTCCTGAAGGGCGCGCATGAGCAGCATCGCGTACTCGTCGTTGTAGGCGAACACGGCGTCCAGTCCGAGGGAGCGCCAGCGGGCGGCGAGGTGCGCGGCGGCCTGTTCGTCGTAGGCGAGGGGCAGTTCGGTCACCGTGGCGTCCGTGCCGTGCACGGACTGGCGCACGCCGTCGAGCCGGGGCGCGGAGAACGCCTCCAGGCCGGGCTCCTGGGGGACGACGACGCCGATGCGGCGGCGGCCGCGGTCGTAGAGGTGGGCGCCCGCGCTGTGGCCGACCACGTCGTGGTCCATGAGCAGGGCGTGCGCGCCCTCGATGGCCTCCGGGCCGAGGGTCACCACGGCCCGCGCCCCGGAGCGCTTGAGCACCGCCACGCCGCGCGGCCCGAGTCCGGAGCCGGGAACGAGGACGGCGACGGGCCGCAACTCGGCCCAGGCGCGGGCGGCTTCGTCGCCGTGCGGGCCTCCGGTGCCGTGCTGCACGACCGTGTAGTCCAGAGCGGTGAGCGCGCTCTGCAGGTCGCCGAGGAAGGAGCTGTAGAGGGGGCCGACGGAGAAGGCCGGGGCGGGCATCAGGACCATGCGGCTGTGCCCGGCGCGCAGGCTGCGGGCCGCCGCGTGCGGGACATACCCGAGTTCCCGCGCTGCGTCGTGGACCCGGCGGCGGGTGGGTTCGCTGATCCGTACGGCGCCGGTGTTGTTGAGGACGTAGGAGACGGTCGCGCGCGAGACGCCGGCCAGGCGGGCCACATCGGCGCTCGTGGGCGCGGAGCGCGACGGTGCGGGGGACGGGGGCGCGGGCGTTTTCGATATCTGCACCATGACGTACGGCATCTTGGCAGAAGCCCCAATGCACCCTTTCGGCGGGGGAGTTGCGAGCATGCCGTGAGCGCTCACGGCGGCCGGTCGGCGCCGTCAGCGGGCGGAGGCGGCCCCCGTCACCCGGTCGACGAGGTCGATCCACGCGGCCTCGAGCCGGGACACGGGCATGCCGCACTGCCGGGTCAGGTGGTGGACGAGGGCCGGGTCGAGCTGGCCCATCAGCGTGTGCGAGAGGAGCTCGCAGTCCGCCTCGGGCACCGCCTGCCGCAGCAGCAGCTCCATGTGGCGCCGCAGGACCCGGCGGGGCGGGGTCACGAAGCGGCGGCCGGCGCCCGGCTCGGCGGCCAGCTGGAGTTCCAGCTCGTCGGTCGAGCGGCGCAGCGTCGCGCAGCCGAACGCCCGCAGCCGCTCCACGGGCGGCGCTCCCGGCCCCAGCGGCGGCGGCCCGCTCATGAAGGCGGCCTGGAACTTCTTCTCGGAGTGGTCGAGCAGGGCCGTGAGCAGGCCGGTCCGGTCGCCGAACCGGCGGAACACCGTGCCCTTGCCGACACAGGCCTCTGCGGCCACCGCCTCCATGGTGACGGCCTCCGCGCCGCGCTCCGCGACCAGCCGGGCGGCGGCCTCCAGCAGACGGGCCCGGTTGCGCGCGGCGTCGGCGCGCAGGCACGGCTCGCCGGGCCCCGGGGCGGTGCCGAGCTGGACCAGCTCGGGGTGGCCGACGGGCTCCTGGGGCGTCGGGAGGGGCGGTGGGACAGCGGACATGAAACCAGCGTAAAGCATCGGGAACAAAACTGGACCGCGGTCCGTTTAAGGTGCTAGAACATCAAACGGACCCCGGTCCGGATCGTGACGCCGGTTACAGATCAGTTCTCTATACGTGGGAGTTAGCATGTCCGTTCGCATCCTCGGCCTCATCGGCAGCCTGCGCGCCGGTTCGCACAACCGCCAGCTCGCCGAGGCCGCCGTGAAGCTCGCCCCGGAGGGTTCCGAGGTCGACCTGTTCGAAGGTCTGGCCGAGATCCCCTTCTACAACGAGGACGTCGACGTCGAGGGCACCGTCCCGGCCGCCGCCCAGCGGCTGCGCGACGCCGCGAACGCCGCGGACGGCCTGATCCTCTTCACGCCCGAGTACAACGGCACCATGCCCGCCGTGCTGAAGAACGCCATCGACTGGCTGTCCCGCCCGTACGGCGTCGGCGCCCTCAGCGGCAAGCCGGTCGTCGTGGTCGGCACCGCGTTCGGCCAGTACGGCGGTGTCTGGGCGCACGACGCGACCCGCAAGTCGGTGGGCGTCGCCGGCGGCAAGGTGCTGGAGGACGTCAAGCTGTCCATCCCCGGTTCGGTGACCCGCTTCGCCGAGACGCACCCGGCCGACGACGCCGAGGTCGCGCAGCAGCTGACCGAGGTCATCGCCCGTCTGCACGGCCACGCCACGGAGGCGGCGGCCTGACCGGCGCGTCGATCCGGCAGGGAGGCCTGAAGGGGCCGCAGCCCGACACGGCTGCGGCCCCTCCGGCGTGTCACGGCCCGGCGCACCCCCGCGGCCTCGGACCGCTCACGGCAGCGGCCTTCCGCGGTCGGCCCCCGGGCCACGCCGGCCCCCTCCTCACACAGTCAGCGGCAGCGGCAACGCCGGCTGCCCCGTCGCGTGGATCGGCCTGCCGGAGCCGGTGAGCGGCGTCCCGGTTCCGCCGTGCCGTGCGGCGACGATCTCCGCCGCTATCGACACCGCCGTCTCCTCCGGCGTCCGGGCGCCCAGGTCCAGGCCGATCGGGGACCTCAGCCGGGCCAGCTCGTGCTCGCCCACGCCCTCCTCCCGCAGCCGCCGCTCGCGGTCCCGGTGGGTACGGCGGGAGCCCATGGCCCCGACGTAGGCGACCGGCAGCCGCAGCGCCTCCTTCAGCACGGGCACGTCGAACTTGGCGTCATGGGTGAGCACGCACAGCACCGTCCGCCCGTCGGTCTCCGTGCCACGCAGGTAGCGGTCGGGCCAGTCCACGACGACCTCGTCGGCCTCCGGGAAGCGGGCCCGGGTCGCGAAGACCGGGCGCGCGTCGCACACGGTGACGTGGTAGCCGAGGAACGCGCCCATCCGGACGAGCGCCGAGGCGAAGTCGATCGCCCCGAAGACGATCATGCGGGGCGGCGGCACGGCCGACTCCACGAGCAGGGTGAGCCCGTCCGGGCCGTGCGAGCCGTCCGCGCAGATCTCGACCGTGCCGGTGCGGCCCCCGTCCAGCAGCGCGCGGGCCTCGGCGGCCGCGGTGCGGTCCAGGCCGGGATCGCCGCCCAGACGGCCTTCGTGCGATCCGTCGGGGCGGACGAGCAGCGCCCGGCCGAGGAGGGGGGCCGGGCCCCGCACCACCCTGGCCAGGGCGACCGGCTCACCGCGGGCGGCGGCCGACATCGCGGCCCTCTCGACGGCACGCCCCGCCGTGACCGGGGTGACCATGACGTCGACCGTCCCGCCGCAGGTCAGCCCCACGGCGAAGGCGTCCTCGTCGCTGTGGCCGAACCGCTCGACGACCGTCCCGCCGTTCTGAAGGGCCTGGACGCACAGGTCGTACACCGCTCCCTCCACACAGCCGCCGGAGACCGATCCGACGGCCGTGCCGTCAACGGCGACGGCGAGCGCTGCGCCCGGGGGGCGCGGGGCGCTGCCGCCGACGGCGACGACCGTGGCCACGGCGAAGTCCCGGCCCTCCTCGACCCAGGCGTGCACCCGCCCGGCCAGGTCAAGCATCGCCGCTCGCCGCCAGCACCCGGTCGGGACGGATCGGCAGGTGGCGGTGGCGTACGCCGGTCGCGTGCCACACCGCGTTCGCGACCGCCGCCGCGGCGCCCACGATGCCGACCTCGCCGATGCCCTTGATGCCGACGGGGTCGTCCGGATCGGGGTCGTCGACCCAGTCGGCCCGGACGTCCCCGATGTCGGCGTGCGCGGCCACGTGGTAGCCCGCGAGGTCGGCGCCGTAGAGGCCGCCGCTCGCCCGGTCCCGGACTGCTTCCTCGTGCAGGGCCATGGACAGGCCCCAGATCATGCCGCCGACGAGCTGGTTGCGGGCGGTGAGCGGGTTGACGATCCGGCCGGCCGCGAACATGCCCAGCATGCGGCGCACCCGGACCTCGCCGGTGGCGGGGTCCACGGCGACCTCCGCGAACTGGGCCCCGAAGGCGTGCCGTTCCTTCCGGGCGAGGGCGGCGACGGCCTCCGCGGTGTTCGACCGGGCGGTGATCCCCTCCGGCGGGACGTCGGCGCCGGGCGGCAGTATCCGGCGCAGTTCGCCGGCGGCCGCTGTGACGGCCCACGACCAGGAGCGGGTGCCCATCGAGCCGCCGGCGATGATCGCCGGGCCGAGGTCGCTGTCGCCGATCCGCACCCGGACGCGGTCCGCCGGCGCCTCCAGCGCGTCGGCGGCGACCAGGGTGAGCGCGGTCCGCGCGCCCGTGCCGATGTCGGCGGCGTTGATCCGCACGGTGAACGTGCCGTCCGCCTCCGCGGTGACGGCCGCCGTGGACGGCATGGCCGTCGTGGGGAAGGAGGCGGCCGCGGTGCCCGTGCCCAGCAGCCAGCGGCCGTCGCGGCGCACGCCGGGGCGCGGGTCCCGCGCGTCCCAGCCGAACCTGCGGGCGCCCTCCCGGAAGCAGGCGACCAGGTTGCGGCTGCCGAACGGCAGTCCGGAGACCGGGCCCACCTCGGGCTCGTTGCGCACGCGCAGCTCGATCGGGTCGATCCCGAGGCGCTCGGCGAGTTCGTCGAGCGCCGACTCCAGCGCGAAGGAGCCCGGGGCCTCCCCCGGGGCACGCATCCACGTCGGGGTCGGCACGTCGAGCCGTACGATCCGGCTGCCGGTGTGGTGGGCGTCGGCGGCGTACATCGACCGGCCGGCCGCGGCGCTCGGCTCGACGAAGTCGTGCACGGTCGAGGTGGGGTTGAGCGAGCGGTGCTCCAGCGCGCGCAGCCGCCCGTCGGGGTCCGCGCCGAGCCTGACCCGCTGGGCCGTGGGGCTGCGATGGCCGGCGAGGGAGAACATCTGCCGGCGCGTCATGACGACCCGGACCGGGCGTCGCAGGACGGTCGCGGCCATCACGGCGGCCACCTGGTGGGCGCGCAGGCCCTTGCTGCCGAAGCCGCCGCCGACGTGCTCGGAGCGGACCCGTACGGCGGCCGGGTCGAGGGAGAACAGGCCGGCGAGCTCGCCGGCGACCCAGTTGGTGCCCTGGTTGGAGTCGACGACCTCCAGCCGGCCGCCTTCCCAGCGGGCGGTGGCCGCGTGCGGTTCCATCGGGTTGTGGTGTTCCTCGGGGGTGGTGTACTCGGCGTCCACCACGACCGCCGACGCCGCCAGTGCGGTCTCCAGGTCACCCTTCTCCACCTCGGCCGGCACGTGCGAGTGGAGCGCGTGCGCTTCGGACGCGCGAGCGGCGGAGAAGTCGACGTCGTGCGGCTCCTGCTCGTAGTGGACGACGAGTGACTCGGCGGCCTCGCGGGCCTGTTCGGAGGTCTCGGCGACGACCAGCGCCACCGGCCAGCCCCGGTGGGCCACCCGGTCGCCCTGGAAGAGCGCGGCGGAGCGGTCCGGCGAGCCGCCGAGCAGACCGGTGTAGCCGGTGTCGAGGCGCGGGGCGTTGCGGTGGTGGAGCACGGTGAGGACGCCGGGCAGGGCGAGGACGGGAGCGGTGTCCAGCGCGCGGACGCGGCCGCGGGCGACGGTGGACAGCACCAGCCAGCCGTGGGCGAGTTCGGCGAAGGGGATCTCGCCGGCGTAGCGGGCCGCTCCGGTGACCTTGTCGCGGCCTTCCACGCGGGTGTGGGCGGTGCCGACGAGGCCCCGGGTGGCGGTGGTCATCGGGCGGCCTCCTCGGCGAGTTCGCTGAGGACGGCCACGACGAGGTTGCGCATCAGGGTCACCTTGTATCCGTTGTGGGGCAGGGGCCGGGCCGCGGCCAGCTCGGCGTCCGCGGCGGCCGCGAAGTGCCCGGCGTCGGCGGGCGCTCCGGTGAGGACGCGTTCGGCCTCCCGGGCGCGCCAGGGGCGGGAGGCGACGGCGCCGAAGGCGAGGCGCACCTCGTGCACCCGGCCGTCGCGTACGTCCAGTGCGGCGGCGAGGGAGCCGATGGCGAAGGCGTAGGAGGCCCGTTCGCGCACCTTGCGGTAGCGGGAGCGCGCCGCCACCGGGGCGGGCGGCAGGGTGACGCCGGTGACGAGCGCGCCCGGCGGCAGGGCGGTCTCCCGGTGCGGGGTGTCCCCCACCGGCAGGTAGAAGTCGGCCAGCGGCACCTCGCCCGGCCCGTCGGCCGTCTCGTACGACACGACGGCGTCGAAGGCGGCCAGCGCCACGCCCATGTCGGAGGGGTGGGTGGCCACGCAGTGGCCGGAGGCGCCGAGGACGGCGTGGTTGCGGTGCTCGCCGGTGAGGGCGGGGCAGCCGCTGCCGGGGTCGCGCTTGTTGCAGGCGGAGCTGACGTCGGTGAAGTAGCCGCAGCGCGTGCGCTGGAGCAGGTTGCCGCCGACGGTGGCCATGTTGCGCAGCTGCCCCGAGGCACCGGCCAGGACCGCCTGGGCCAGAGCCGGGTAGCGGCGCCGGACCTCCGGGTGCGCGGCGAGGTCGCTGTTGGTGACGGTCGCCCCGATGCGCAGTGTGCCGTCCTCGGTCGATTCGATGCGGTCCAGGGGCAGTTCGCGTACGTCGACCAGGAGGGCGGGGCGCTCGACGCCGGTCTTCATCAGGTCGACGAGGTTGGTGCCGCCGCCGAGGAAGCGGGCCTCCGGGTCGCCGTCGAGCAGGGCGACGGCGCCGGAGACGTCGTGGGCCCGTCGGTAGCCGAACTCCCTCATGCCGCCGCTCCCTTGGCCTCGGCGGCGCGGGCGACCGCCTGGACGATCGACACGTACGCGCCGCAGCGGCACAGGTTTCCGCTCATCCGTTCCCTGATCTCCTCGGGGGTCAGCCGCTCCGGCGCCGCCTCGGGGTGCACGTCGCCGGTGGCCGCGCTCGGCCAGCCGGCGGCGTGCTCCTCGATGACGGCGATGGCCGAACAGATCTGTCCCGGCGTGCAGTAGCCGCACTGGAGGCCGTCCAGATCGAGGAAGGCCTGCTGCACCGGGTGCAGTCGGTCGCCGTCGGCGACGCCTTCGATGGTGGTGACCTCGCGCCCTTCGGCCGCGACGGCCAGCTGCAGACAGGCCACGCTGCGGCGGCCGTCGACCAGGACGGTGCAGGCGCCGCACTGTCCCTGGTCACATCCCTTCTTGGTGCCGGTCAGATCCAGCCGCTCGCGCAGCGCGTCGAGCAGGGTGGTGCGGTGGTCGACGGTCAGCGCGTACTTCTCGCCGTTGACGGAAAGGGTGAGGTCGCTGGACGTCGATGGGGGCATGGAAGCCTTCTTTCTCACATCGCGAGGTCGGGCGGGGGCAGGCCGTGCGGGTGGCGGTGCCGGTTCACGACCGTGCAGGATGCGGGGCGGACCGGCTGCGACGCGGCCGGCCGGGCTGTCCGCACGGACGGCACGCCGATACGATGAAACAAGCGGACAGTTGTCCGTTACCCGGAAACGTAACGAACAGCTGTCCGCTTAACAAGGGCCGGGTTTCGGCCACGACCGGGAGGAGGGCGAGTGCCGCAGAGGAAGGACGCTCCCCTGCGTTCGGACGCGCGGCGCAACCGCGAACGCATCCTGGAGGTCGCCGTCGTCGAACTGACGCGCGCGGCGGACGCCCCGCTCAGCGCGATCGCCAGGAAGGCGGGGGTCGGGCAGGGGACCTTCTACCGCCACTTCCCCAGCCGTGAGGCGCTGGTCCTGGAGATCCACCGGTACGAGATGCAGCAGGTGGCCGATTCCGCGGCGCCCCTGCTGGAGAGCCGGGAACCGGACCGGGCGCTGCGCGAGTGGATGGACCGCCTGGCGCGTTTCGCCATCACCAAGGCCGGCCTGGCCGACGCGCTGCGCCAGGCGACCAGCGCCCCGGGCAAGCCGAAACCTGGGCACGCCCCCGTGACCGAGGCGGCCGACCTGCTGCTCCGGGCAGCGGAGCGGGCCGGCTCCATCCGGCCCGGCATCACGGCGGACGACCTCTTCCTCGCGATCGGCGGCCTGTGGACCCTGGCCCCCGACGAGGACTGGCAGCGACGCGCCACCCGCCTGCTCGACCTCGTCATGGACGGACTGCGGGTGGGGGCGCGGGGCCGCTGAGACCGTCTCCCGCGTCCCGGACGGCACTCCGGCAGGGGCCCGGGAAGCGCCCCCGACGGCAGTCGGCCCGGCCGTCGGGTCAGGCGACCCCCGAGGCGGCCAGGTGCCGCGGTTCGTCCAGGGCCGCCGCGGTCGCCGGACGGGTGTGACCGCCCGCCCGGGTGCAGGTGAGGAGCTTGCGGTGGGGGTCGCCGGCGCGGCGGACCCGGGTGATCGGCAGGTGCGGGGGCAGTTGGCCAGGCGCGGGACGAGGGCGACGTCGAGCCGGTGGGCGACCAGGTGCGCGGTGGCGTTCCGGTCGTGGGCGCGGTGGACGACGTCGGGCGCGAGCCCGGCCCCACCGCCTGCACCCCTGCGCCCCTCCTGGGAGACACTGTGCGGGCGCCGTCCCCCGGCGGGGCACGAGGATCAGGAGCCTGAGGCATGAGCGTGCAGCGGTACCCCCTGTCCGGCGTCACGGTGGTCAGTCTGGAGCAGGCCGTGGCCGCGCCCTACGCGACCCGGCAGCTCGCCGACCTCGGGGCCCGGGTGATCAAGGTGGAGCGGCCCGGCGGCGGCGACTTCGCCCGCCGGTACGACACGACCGTGCACGGCCACTCCAGCTACTTCGTGTGGCTCAACCGCTCCAAGGAGTCCCTCACGCTGGACCTGAAGGACCCCCGGGGCCGGGAGGTGCTGCACGACCTCCTCGACGGCGCCGACGTGTTCGTGCAGAACCTCGCCCCGGGCGCCGCCGCCCGGCTCGGCCTGGACGCCGCCGCGGTCACGGACCGCCGCCCCCGGCTGATCCCGTGCACGATATCCGGCTACGGCACGACGGGGCCGTGGTCCGACCGCAAGGCCTACGACCTGCTCGTGCAGTGCCAGACCGGCCTGGTGTCCCTGACGGGCACCCCGGAGGGGACCGCCCGGACCGGCATCTCCGTCGCCGACATCGCCGCCGGGATGTACGCGTACAGCGGCGTCCTCACGGCCCTCTACACCCGTGCCGTCAGCGGCGAGGCCCGTCCCGTGGAGGTCTCCCTGTTCGAGGCGCTCGCGGAGTGGATGGGCCAGCCCGCCTACTACACGCGGTACGGCGGCACCCAGCCCCCGCGCATCGGCACCCAGCACGCCACCATCGCGCCGTACGGGACGTACCCGGCCGCCGACGGCGAGGAGGTGCTGTTCTCCATCCAGAACGAGCGCGAGTGGGCGGCCCTGTGCGCCGGCTTCCTCGGCCGGCCGGAGCTCATCGACGACCCGCGGTTCGCGACGGCCTCCGACCGGGTCGCCCACCGCGAGGAGCTCAACGCCGTCGTCGCCGGCCGCTTCGCCCGCTCGCCTTCCCACGAGATCCTCGAGGAACTGGAGGCCGTCGGCATCGCCTGCGCCGGGGTGAACGACGTCGCCGCGTTCCTCGGCCACCCCGTGCTGGCCGCCCGCGGCCGCTGGACCGAGGTCGGCGTACCGGGGGCCAGGGTGGAGGCGCTGCTCCCGCCGGCCGACCTGGGGGGCGTGCCGGCCCGCATGGATCCGGTGCCCGCGGTGGGCGAGCACACCGACGCGATCCTCGGCGAACTGGGCCGCACCGGCGAGGAGGTGGCGGCGCTGCGTGCGGACGGCGTCGTCTGAACGGGCTGTCAGAGCTGCACGTGGAGCGCCTCCAGCACGTCCTGGTCACTCACCTGGTCGAAGTCGCGGTACCACAGGCCCACGGCCATGAACGCGGCCGGCCGGTGCAGACAGACCACCTCGTCGGCCTCGGCCCGCAGCAGCTCGGCCCCCTCGGGCGAGCACACCGGCACGGCCAGCAGCACCCGCGCGGGCTCCCGGCGGCGGACGGCGCGCACCGCCGCACGGGCCGTGGCCCCGGTCGCGAGCCCGTCGTCGACGACGATCACGGTCCGCCCCCGCAGGTCGGGCGCGGGGCGGCCCCGCCGGTACAGCCTCTCGCGGCGGCGTACTTCCGCACGCTCCCGCTCGATGACGGGAACCAGGGCGTCCTCCCCGATACCCAGGTGCCGCAGGGTGTCCTGGTCGAGGAGCGGCACCTCGTCCGCGGCCATCGCCCCGACCCCCAGCTCCTCCTGGAAGGGGGCCCCGATCTTCCGCACCACGAGCACGTCGAGCGGCGCGTGCAGGGCGGCGGCCACCTCCCGCGCCACGGAGACCCCACCGCGCGGCAGGGCGAGCACGAAGGGATCGGGCAACGCCCCCTCACGCTGCCGCACACGCAGCGCCTCGGCCAGCTTCTCACCGGCCTGCCGGCGATCACGGAACCGCATGACGGTCACCTCCGCTTCCCGCACGAGGGCCGGAGCCTCGGTCCGGCATCCGCGTACCCCCCGGGCCGACGGCCGAAGCGCGCACGCCGCCCCCGCCCGGCGGACGAGTCCCTCCGACCGGCGCCTCGGGACCGGCATGGGTGCCGGAGTCCAGGGCAGGCGAACAGGATGTGTGGTGACGCGGGCGAGGGCGGGCAGCGGGAGGCGGGGGCGTGCGGGCATCGGGCGGTGTCCCGCCCGGGTGACATCCGGATCGAGGCGTGCGCGGCGTGCCGGGAGCGCTGTCTGGCGGAGGCGGTGCTGGGCATGGTCGAGTGCTTCGCCGACCTGTCCGGGGTGCGCCCCACCGCGGTGGACCGGGTCCGGCTGGGCGAGGCCAGCGACGACGACCTGCTCGCGACGCTGCTGGACGAGGTCACCTTCCGGCTGGAGGCGTACGGCCAGGTGCCGGTGGACGTGGGGGCGGACGAGGCGGACGGCGGCCTGGACGTCCGGCTGGCGGTCACCGGCCTCGCGGACGTGGAGATCACCGGGGCGGTCCCGACGGCGGGGGTGTGGGACCGTCTGCGGATCGGGCCGGATCCGTACGGGTGGTCGTGCTCGGTGCGCGTCGACGCCTGAGTCCTCACGGGGTTCCGGGCCGCGGGGCTCCTCCTGCGGACGCCGGACTCCTAGGGTGGAGGGGTGGGCGGCGAGGTCGTGACGCTGTTCCTGTGCGGTGACGTGATGCTCGGGCGCGGTGTCGACCAGATCCTGGCGCACCCCGGTGATCCGGCACTGCGGGAGGCGTACGTCGAGGACGCGCGGACGTATGTCCGGCTCGTGGAGTCGGTGTCCGGGCCGGTCCCCGTGCCCGCCGTGCCGTCCTGGCCGTGGGGCGAGGCACTGCGCGCACTGGACGAGGCCGGCCCCGACGCCCGGGTGGTGAACCTGGAGACGTCCGTGACGCAGTGCGGCACGTTCGCCCCCGGCAAGGAGATCCACTACCGGATGCACCCGGACAACCTCCCCACCCTGGCCGTCGCCCGGCCCGACGTGACGGTCCTCGCGAACAACCACGTCCTGGACTTCGGCCTCCCGGGCCTGCTGGAGACCTTGGAGGTGCTGGCCCGGGCCGGTCTGCGGACGGCGGGCGCGGGACGCGACGCCGAGGAGGCGTACGCGCCCGCCGCGGTGCCCCTGCCCGGTGGCCGCCGGCTCCTGGTGTCCGCACTCGGCACACCCTCCAGCGGGGTCCCGCCCGGCTGGGCGGCGACGGCGGAGCGTGCCGGTGTCGCGTTCCTGCCCGGCCTCTCGCCCAGCGCGGCCGACGCCGTGGTGCGGCGGTTCGCCGGCCGGGACGGCGACCTCCGCGTGGTGTCCGTGCACTGGGGCTCGAACTGGGGGTACCGCGTCCCCCGGGAGCAGGTGCGCTTCGCCCACGCCCTGGTCGACGGCGGCGTGGACGTCGTGCACGGGCACTCCTCGCATCACCCCCGGCCGCTGGAGGTCTACCGGGACCGGCTGATCCTCTACGGCTGCGGGGACTTCGTCGACGACTACGAGGGCATCTCCGGCTACGAGGAGTTCCGCGACGAGCTGCGGCTGGCCTACCTCGTGTCGGTCGAGGCGGACAGCGGGCGGCTGACCGGGCTGCGCATGGTGCCGTTGCGGGCGCGCCGGATGCGGCTGGAGCGTGCGCCCGAGGAGGACCGGGTGTGGCTGCGCGGGACGCTGGACCGGATCAGCGGCGGGGTGGGCCTGGTGCTGGACGCGGACGGTTCGCTGGTGCTGCCGGTGCGCGGCGGCTGAGGGCGGGGGCCGCACCGCCTCGGCCGGGGCGCACCCGGACGGCGGCCTCCCCACCGCATGTCCGGGGTCCCGCAGGGGTACTCCGGGGCGCATGACCGGCATGGAACTGCGCAGCAACGCGCGCGGTGGTGTCGGTTCCGCTCGGCCCGTGGGTGGAGGTGCGCCGCAAGCGGCCGGTGATGATCGCCACGGACGTGGTCCGGTGCGCGGTGCTGCTGAGCATCCCCGTCGCGTTCGCCCTGGACCGCTTGGGCTTCGCCCAGCTGCTGCTGGTGTCCGTGGCGGTCGCGGCGGCCGACATCACGTTCAACGCGGCGGCCGGGGCGTTCCTGAGACCTGCTGCCGCGGCGGGACCTGCTCCTCGCGAACGGGCGTTTCGAGGCGACGGCCTGGACGGCCGGCATGGTGGGGCCGCCGCTGGGCGGGGCCGCGATCGGGCTGCTCGGGCCGGTGACGACCGTGGTGGCCGACGCGCTGAGCTATCTGCTCTCGGCGGTGGGACTGCACGCGATCGGCGGGCCGGAGAAGCCCCCGCCCCACACCGAACGCGCCTCGGCCCGCCACCGGCCGGGTGACCTGCTCGCGGGCTGGCGGCACATCCTGGCCGACCCGGCCCTGCGTCCGCTGTTCTTCAACACGGTCCTGGTCAACGCCCTGATCATGGCGACCGCGTCCCCTCTCCTCGTCCTCATGGTCGACGACCTGCGCTTTGAACCCTGGCAGTACGCACTCGCCTTCGCGGTCCCCTGCACCGGCGGCCTGCTCGGCTCCCGGCTGGCACCCCGGCTGGTCACGCGGTGGGGCCGGCGGCGGGTGCTGCTCTCGGCGGGGGTGCTGCGCGCGTGCTGGCCGATCGGGCTGGCCCTCGTCGGCCCCGGACCGGCGGGGCTGGCCCTGGTGATGGTCGTCGAGTTCGGGCTGATCACCAGCTGCGGCCTGTTCAACCCGGTGCTGGCGACCTACCGCCTCGAACGGGTCCCGGCGGACCTCACCACCCGCGTCCTGGCCGCCTGGTCGGCCACCGGCAAGGCCACCACGGCCGCCGTGACGGCCCTGTGGGGGGTGCCGGCCGCTCTGATCGGCCCCCGCCGGGCCGTCACCCTCGCCGGCGCGCTCCTCCTCGCGACACCGCTCCTGCTCCCCCGCCGGACCAGGGCCGCCGACCGCCGGTCGCGCTGTTCCGGGCGTTCCCAGCCAACGGAGGAACGCCACGCACAGGGAGAACGCCACGGACCCGGGCAGGCCTCACAGCACCGCGCCTCACCGCCCCGGGTACCGGGCGTGGCCGGGACGAGGGCGCGCAGGCCCCACGCCCCGGTCGTCCGACGCCCGCTCAGACCGCCCCGGGCACGTCCTCGGTGACCCCGTTCAGGGGCGATGCCGGATCCGTGCCGTACGGGCGGGTGAGGATCTCCAGGCCGTGGCCGGCCGGGTCGGAGAAGTAGACGCCGCGGCCGCCGTCGTTGCGGTTGATACGGCTCGGGTGGTTGCCGTGCGGGTCGGCCTGGATGGGGATGCGGGCCTTCACCAGACGGGCGAGGGCCTCGCCGAACTCGTCCTCGGAGACGAGGAACGCGTAGTGCTGGACGGGGATGTCGCCGTCGATGGTGGCGAAGTCCAGGGTGACTCCGTTGGCGGTGGTCACCGGCAGGAACACCCCGCTCGGCGCCCCGACCTCCAACCCCAGGATCCCGGCGAGGAAATGAGCGGACTTCTCCCGGTCACGGGACAGGACGACGGTGTGATTCAACTCGACTGACACGGTGGAATGCCTCCACGGGCATCTTCGCGGCGCCTCCATGCCTCACCCTGCCGGTGACCGACACGCGATGCCGCGTTGTGGATCATAGACACCGGCCGGCGGCGACGTCAAGCGGTTTTCGGCCGTCCCGGGGCCCGCGGCCGGCCGCTCCCGCCTCCGCCGCCGCGCACACGATCCTGACAATTGTCAGGGACCGCGCCGCCCCTGGCCTCCCTACAGTTCTGAGCGTCGGCCACAGCGTCAGGGGGATCTCGACATGTCCGTTCGCATCACCGCCAACGCCGCGCTGGTCGGTGCCGGCGCGCTCGCACCGCTCGGCCCGCTCAGGCGGGGACGGCCTCCGCCGCCACCGCCGAAGAGGGGAGCGGCGCCCGTGTCCTGGCGGCGCCGTACGCGGTCGTGCCGTACGAGGCGGTCAACGTCAGTACCGGGCGCGGGACTTCCTACAGAAAGATCATCACGGTCCCGGCGGGCCGGCCGCTCGGCGCCTACGGCTGGACCCGGGGCGAGCGCATCACCGACCACGGCTACGGCAACGACGTCTGGGTGAAGCTCCTCAAGGGCGACGCCTACGGCGACCTGCCGGGCTAGGCACGCTGCTGAACCGGGCCGTGACCCGGCCCGACCACCTCATCCTCATCACCTTCCCACGGGGGACAGACACATGAAGCGACTGATCAGCCGTACCGCCCTGGGCCTCGCCGTGACCGCGCTCGCCGCCGGCGGGCTCGCCACCACGGCCCAGGCCACCCCGGCCGTCGCCACCGGCGGCGACCCGGCCCTCACCGATGTCTACGTCTGGGCCACCGACGTCAACCTGCGCCAGCAGCCGACCACCGACTCCCCGCGTCTCGCGGTTCGTTCGCAGTGGTGGGCGGACGCGGTCTGCCAGACGCAGGGCCAGACCGTGCACGACCCGGCCGTCGGCACCAACAACTGGTGGACCGCCGTCATGGAGTTCTCGGGCAGCGACATCGCCTGGGTGAACAACCTCTACATCCGGGGCGGCGAGAAGATCGCCGGCGTACCGGACTGCTGAGCCGTCCCTCTCGCGGCACCGCGGCGGATCACCGGTCTCCCGGTGGCCCGCCGCGGTGTCGTGGTGCGCGGCTCAGTACCAGCCGGTCGCTGCCAGGTCGTGGCCGTCGCAGGAGAGCAGGGCCCGCGAGACACGGCCGTTGAGGTTGTTGCCCATCTTCGTGTAGGCGTAGGTGATGCCCGGGTCGACGGTCTCGGAGACCCAGCCGTCGTTGCGGCCGACGCCGTCGTCGGAACGCTGCAGCACGGCCGCGCAGTTCTCCCGGGAGTTCTCGATCCGGGCGAACGAGCCGCAGTGCGCGGCCAGGAGGTCACCGTTCCGCCCTGCACCAACGACTGGTGGGGCTTCCTGCCCCAGTACGGCGGCTACGTCTCCAACAGCTACGTCAGCTCGCCGGGCGACCGGCTGCCGGACGTCCCGGACTGCGCCGCGCCGCAGCCGTGACGGAACGGGGGACGAGCGGTGGGCGGAGCCTGCACGGGCCCGCCCACCACTCGCGTTCGCGTCCCCCCTGGCCGGTGTCTCGGCCGGTCGACTGCCGGTCCTCACTTCCGGTGCGCGGTTCTCAGTCCTGGTACTCGGCGAGATACCTCAGCACCCGGTCCACGTGCGGCCGCACCCGCTCCGGGACCCCGCGCTCCTCGATGACCGTGCGGTCGCTCGTGCGGTAGCCGGCCGCGACCAGGGCGGGCAGGTCCTCCTTCGGCAGGCCGGCCTCCTTGAAGCGCTGGTCGAGCCAGCACACGTACCCGCTCATGGTGGCGATCGCGTCGGGCGGCGACATGTGGTCCTTGTCGCCGTCGCCGTCCCCGTCCACCGCCCAGGCGCGGAACACCGACGGCGTCCACATGGCGATGCCGTACTCGTCGCTCTGCGGCCGGGCGGCCTTCGCGTCGAAGCCGCTCTCCGCCTTGACCAGCGCGGCGAGCAGGGCGGGGGTGATCTCCTCGTCGGTGCAGCGGTGGGCGGCGCGGGTGATGACCGAGCGCAGCGACCGCGGTACGTCGGAGTCCGCCCGGAGCTCACCGGGTGCGGTGCGGCGGGTGCCGTCACCACGGGAGGCGGGGGTGGCCCGGCCGCGGTCGCCGGCCTGGCTGTCGCCGCCGCCGAGCAGGGCCACCCCGGCGACGGCCGCCGCGGTCAGGACGACGAGCCCCGCGGCGGCGACGGCCGGCACCCGGCGCCGTCGGCGGGGGGCCGGGTCCCGGTTCAGGTCCTCGACCCGGGCGGCGACGGCGTCCGCCGTGTGGGGCAGGCGGGCGGCGTGGTCCGGTGCCAGGCAGTCGGCGATCAGCCGCCGAAGGTCGTCGCCGAGACCGGCGTCGAGCCGCAGGGGCACGGTGCCGCGGGCGTAGGTCTGGGCGGCGAGCGAACGGGCCCGGGCCGTGGCGCCCGGGAAGGGGTGCAGACCGCCGGTGAGGACCTGGTGGGCGAGCACGCCGAAGGCCCAGATGTCGGCCGTGGCACGTACGACGGCGCCCTGGGTGCCGGTCCGCTGGGACCACCACTCGGGCGGGAGGTGGTCGAGCGTGCCGAGCGGCGGCATGTGGGCGTGGGTGCCGTCGAGTTCGGTGGCCAGCCCGAAGTCGGCCAGCCGCACCCGCCCGTCGGGGCCGAGGAGCACGTTGGCGGGTTTCAGGTCGCCGTGCACCCAGCCGCGGGCGTGCATGTGGGCGAGTCCGGCGGCGACACCGCGCAGGATCCGCCCGGCGCCGTCGACCGGGACGCCCGTCCCGGTGGCGTCGAGCGCGTCCTTCAGGCTGGTCTCGGCCCGGTCCATGACGAGCGCGATCGCCCCGTCCAGGTCGGGCAGTCGGGGTGCGTCGACGGTGCACACGGCGTGGGTGCGGACGAGATGGGGGTGGTCGGCCTCGGCGCTGAACCGGACCTCGCGCGCGACGAGTTCACCGAGCGCGGTGCGCTGGCCCGGGCCCATGGAACCGGTGGGCAGCACCTTCACCGCCGCGGGTGTGCCGTCGGCGACCGCGCGGGCCTCGTACACGGTCCCCCAGCCGCCGGAGCCGATGACCGCGCCGACCTCCCAGCCCTCGATGCGGAAGCCCACCGGCAGGCGCGGCCGGGGCGCCTCCAACTGCTCGTGCTCCGCGCCGGGTCCGGACGTCATGCTCCGGCCTCCTGCACAGCGACCCGGCCGGCGCCGCGCGGGGGCAGCAGGGCGAGGTGCTCCTCGCGCACCAGGCCGAAGCGCAGGGCGACGGAGGCGAGCCGGGTGCGCTTGGCGCCGGTGCGGGCTGCGTCGGCTCCGGGCGCGGCCTCCTCCCCGAGGTCCAGGCGCAGTTTGGCGAAGGCGAGGTAGTCGATGTGGTAGTTGACCGCCGAGCGGGTCAGGTCCCGGCAGGAGTCCAGGGGCCGCAGCCGCTCCACGATCTGCCCGACGCCGGGCAGCGCGGAGTCGGAGGGGTCCCGCAGCCGGGGTTCGCACAGGGCCACCAGGACGAGGAAGTACTTCGACGTGGGGTCCAACGCGAAGGGGTGGACGGTCTGTTCACCACCATCCGGCGCGGACCCCTCCCCGAGATAGGCGTGCTGGGGCGCGAACACCTTGAAGGTGGCGGTGCCGGACAGGGCCGGCAGCACCACCCGGGAGAACTCGAACGGCACGGGCGCCGCGAGCCGTCCGGGCGCGACGGTGAGGTACTCGCCGGCCCCTTCCAGGTTCTCCACGACGTACGAGACGCTGCGGCTGAAGTTGGACAACCGCCAGTAGTCACCGGCCGCTTCCAGCTGCCCGGCCCGGCGGGAGACGCCCGGGTCGGTCAGGACGATGCCCACCCCCGTGCCGCCGGTCGCGCCGCGGCCGAAGTCGGCGAGGTCCCCCGGGCCCAGATGGATCAGTTCGGGACTGCCCTTCTCCACCGCACCCCACGGTGCGGGACCGGGCAACTGGACGATGATCGTTTCCACGCGGACTCCCCCGCTGCTGACGCCCCCGATTTGGTCGCCAGGATTGTAGGGCGGATTCCGCTTCCCGCGGAGGCGGCGGGGCCGGGCCCGGCGGCGTTTCCGCCGCACGACCCGGGGCCACCACAAGTGCCCGAACTCCCGCCAGGGGCAGGCCGGTCGGGCATCCTCCGGTCTTCGGCCCGGCTCAGCCGCCGAGGCAGATGACGAGCAGGCAGAGCTCCTTCGACGGGGAGTCGGAGGGGGACGTCGCGGGCGGAGGGGGGTCCGCCTCGGGCGGCGGGGTCGTGGAGTCCGCGGGCGGCTGCGCGTCCGCACCGGAGACGGCGACCGGCGCTGGCGCCTGTTCCTCCGGCTTCGACGCGGCCGCGCCGCTGTCGAGGGGGGCGGTGTCGACGGTGCCGCTCCGCGGCGGGCTGGTCAGCGGCAGCTCGCGGGGCGCGGTGGCCGTGCCGGTCCGGGTGTCGGCGGGGGTGGTGCGCGGGTCGGCGTCCCTGGACCGCTGGTGACGCGAGGTGTGACCGGTCTGCGGCGGCTCGGTGGGGGTGGGGGAGGCGGACGGGGTGTCGTGCCGCGGCGGGGGCGGTGCCTCGTCGGGGTCGGCCTGGTCGCCCGCGCCGCCCATGGGGCGGTCCCCGGGGGTGGCGGCCGCCTGCGCGCCCGGGCTCGCGTTGCCGTTCATCGCGCTGACGGTCAGACCGCCCCCGACGAGCGCGACGGCGGTCGCGACCACGGCGCGGCGCTGGTTCCTCTTCCAGCGGGCCATCTGCCGCCGCCGCGCGGCCCGCCCCTCCGGGCGGGCCCGGTAGCCCTCGCGTGCGTCGGCGTCGGGGGCGTCATGGCCGGCGGAGGGGCCGAGAGGCGGCGAGGGCTCGTGGGCGTCGGGTGCGGCGAATGTGACGGGTGCCGGCCGCGTCCCGGCGCGGAGGCCGTCCCACACGGTCCCGTCGTGCCAGGTGCCGGTGCCGGCCGGGTCGTCCCCGGCCGCCGTTCCGCCCGAGACCGGGGCGGGCGTGGCGGCCGGGCCGGGACGGTCGACGGCACCGGGGTCGATGTCCGGGGCGTAGGCACCGCACCCCGGGCAGACCAAGGCGCCGTTGAGGTGCCGACGGCACGAGGAGCAGTAGTCCATGTGTGGTCTTCCCGATCTGGCTGTTCGGGCGGCTCGGCCGCCGCCTGGTCACGTTCGCACGTGGGATCGAGCCGTAACGCTAACGAGACTTCGGCGGGGCCGTGTGCAGCCCGTGTGACACCCCTGCGCAGATCCCCTGGATCTCACGTGTGCCATGGGCGACTCGCGCGTAAAGCCCGCGCGGTCTGGGGATACAGGCCCGTTCATCCGCGGTCCACGGCCGGGCGCCCGAACCACCACCAAGGCCGCCTCCGACGTTCGACTGCCCTACGGAGCAAGCAATGCGGCGCACAACCCTTTGCCCACCCCGCGGGTCGAACCCCGCAGGAGCAACCACCTCGAAGAGTTGCAAGGGGGACATATGACAATCACCCGTTCCGTACTGGCCGGCTCGGCCGTGGCCGCGCTGTCGCTGGGGACCCTGACCACCCTGGCGTCGCCCGCCTCCGCCGCGCCGAACACCACGCCGCAGAAGGTGTGCGGCAGCGCCTACAGGACGGTCAACTCGGCGGCCGTCGGCTCGCTGGGGACCGTCTACCTGACCTACAACGCCTCCAACGGCCAGAACTGCGTCGTGACCATCCGCAGCAATCCGGGCGCGGCCGTGAACATGTCCGCGTGGATCTACGTCCCGGACACCGAGGAGAACCACTACGACGAGGGCCTGTTCACGTCGTACGCCGGACCGACGTACGTGCACGGCAAGGGGCACTGCGTGGACTGGGGCGGCAGCATCGGCACCACCCACGTCCAGGTGTACGGCTCGAACTGCGGCTCCCTGAAGGAACACCGGGTCACCTTCACCCGCTGACCCCTCCGGCCGGCCACCCCGCTCCCCCGCCGCTCGGTCGCGGGGCCGGGGTGGTCCGGTCCCGCCGTGCGGCCGGGCCGGCGCGGTCAGGGCAGGAGAGCCCCCGTGGTGAGGGGAAGGACCGCGCCGCCCGCGAGCCCCAGGGCGAGGGAGGCCGTCGCGGCGGTGTACGCGGTGACCGCGGACCAGCGGCCCGCGACGCCGTGGACCTGGACGGGTGCCGCGCCGTGAGCGGGGAGGAAGAGGGGACCCAGCCAGCGCAGGTAGTAGAACAGCGACGCCACGGTGTTGGCGACCGCGACGGCGGCGAGCCAGGTGAGGCCGCCGTCGACGGCGGCGGTGAACACCTGCAGTTTGCCGAGGAAGACCGCGGTGGGCGGGGTGCCGAGCAGACCCAGCAGGCAGACCAGGAGCACGGCGGCCAGGGCCGGGCGGCGGCGGGCCAGTCCGCGGTAGTCGTCCAGGGTGCGGGCGTGCGGCAGTTCCGTGACGACGGCGAAGGCGCCGAGGTTGGTCACGGCGTAGGCGGCCAGATAGAACAGCAGTGCCCGCTGGGCGAGTTCGCTGCGGGTGGCCACGGCGAGCGCCATGAGCAGGTAGCCGACCTGGCTGATGGCGGAGTACGCCAGCAGGCGTCGGACGGACGTCTGGAAGAAGGCCCCGAGGTTGCCCAGCGTCATGGAGGCGGTAGCGAGGATCGCCAGCAGCAGGGGCCCGTTGACGTCGGTTGCGGGCAGCGCCTGGTGGAGCAGCCGGAACCCCGCGACGAGTCCGCCGATCTTGGGCAGGGTGGTGACGTACGCGGCGACCGGAGCGGTGGCCCCCTCGGTGACGTCGGGCAGCCAGAAGTGGGCGGGCACCCCGCCGATCTTGAACAGCAGCCCGGCCAGGACGGCGACGAGACCGACGGCGACCAGGCCGTACGGGGCGCCGGGCAGCGCCTCGCGCAGGTCCCCGTAGCGGGTGGCCCGTCCGGCGCCGTGGAGCAGGGCGACGCCCGCGAGCATGGTCGTGCCGAGCAGGGCGCCCAGCAGGTAGTACTTCAGCGCGGCTTCCGTGCCGGCGCCGTCCTTGGCGAAGCCGGCGAGCGCGTAGGCGGGGATGCTCGCGAGCAGATGGCCGGCGAAGAGCGTCAGCAGGTCGACCGCGCCGATCAGGGCGAGGGTCCCGGCGCCGGTCAGGAGCAGCAGGACGTAGTACTCGGCCTCCCGCCGCTGCCCACGCACCTCCTCCACGGACATGCCCAGCACCAGCAGCAGCGCGCCGAGCACGACGAGGCGGCCGACGCCGGTGGCGGTGTCCACGGCGAACGCGCCGGAGAACACGGTCCGTTCGTCGTCACCCGCCATGCCGGACGCGGTGGCGGCCAGGCCGGTGGCGCACGCCGTGGCGGCCAGTACGCCGACGGTCCACTGGCGGCGTCGGGGCAGCCACCCGGCGGCGAGCAGGCCGAGGACGGCCGCCGTGGTCAGGGCGGTCTCCGGCAGGAGCGCGACCAGGTCGTCGTTCACCGGGCGACCAGGTCCACCAGGGTGCGGCTGGCCGGTTCGATCACGTCCAGCAGGAACCGCGGCAGGACGCCGATGAGCAGGGCGAGCGCCAGCAGCGGGGCGACGGCGGCGGTCTCCGTGCCGGCGAGGTCGGGAAAACCGCCCGTGCGCACGGTGGGCGGCAGGCGGACCGGTCCGAGGAGCATCTGACGCAGGGCGCGCAGGAACAGCGCGGCGGTGAGGAGGATGCCGGTCAGGGCGGTGGCGGTGGCCACGGCCTGGGAGGCGAGGCTGCCGGTGAAGATCTGGAACTCGGCGACGAACCCCGAGAAACCCGGGATGCCGAGGCCGGCGAAGGCAGCGAGGGCGGTCAGCGCCGCGAACCGGGGGGAGGGCGCGGCCAGACCCGAGTAGGCGTCGATGGCGTAGGTGCCGGCCCGGTCGTACAGCACCCCGGACAGCAGGAACAGCGCCCCGGTGATCAGGCCGTGGCTGACCATCTGGACGACGGCGCCGGTGACGGCCAGCGAGCGGGCCTGGGCGTCCGTCCCGGCGAGCATCCCGGCGGCGCCGACGGCGAGGATGACGTACCCCATGTGGTTGACGGAGGTGTAGGCGATCATGCGTTTGAAGTCCGTCTGCCCGAGGGCGACGAGCGCCCCGTAGACGGCGGAGACCGCGCCGACGACGAGGAACACCACGGCGTACTCCCGCCAGGAGCCGGGCAGCAGCGGCATGGCGATCCGGACGAACCCGTAGGTGCCCATCTTCAGCAGCACTCCGGCGAGGATCGCGGAGCCGGCGGCCGGGGCCTCGGTGTGGGCCGGGGGCAGCCAGGTGTGGAAGGGCACGGTCGGCGTCTTCACCGCGAGTCCGGCCCCGACGGCGAGCAGCACCAGGGCGGCGTAGGTGCCGTGCCCGGCCAGCGGGTCGGCGCGCGCCAGGTCGACGAGGTCGAAGGTGTGCGGGTCGGCGGCCAGGTACAGGCCGATGAAGCCCAGCAGCAGGGCGAGAGAGCCGACGAAGGTGTAGAGGAAGAACTTCAGCGCCGCCGCCCGCGCCCGCTCGCCGTGGCCCCAGCCGGCGATCACGAAGAACATGCCGACGATCGACAGGTCGAAGAAGAGGAAGAACAGGATCAGGTCCTGGGCGACGAACAGCCCGAGGCAGACGGTCTGCAGGAACAGGAACAGGCAGACGTACGACCGCACCCGGCGCCTCCCGCGCAGCGCGTGGACGGCGACGGCGAGGAACAGCACACAGGTCATGGCGACCAGCGGCAGGGACAGGCCGTCGACGCCGACGTGGTAGCCGACGCCGGCCGTCGGCATCCAGCGGGCCCGCTGCTCGTACTGCAGGCCGCCGCCCGCGTCGAAGTCCGCCCACAGGGCGATCACCAGCGCCAGGTCGGCGGTGGCGACGGCGATCCACGTCCGGGTGAAGACCCGTGCCGGCACGCCCGGGGGGACGAGCAGCAGCAGGACGCAGGCCGCGAGCGGCAGGAAGGTGACGACGGTCAGCACAGGGATTACCTCACCAACAACACGATCAGGGTCAGTACCGCGAAGCCGGCCGCGGCCTGGGCGTAGTACTGGTGCAGCAGGCCGGTCTGGGGGCGCCGTGCCCACCGCCCGAGCCGGCGGGCGCCCGCGGCGACGGAACGCACGAGCGCGTCCAGACCGCCGTCGTCCAGCCGTCCGGCGGACCGTCCCAGGGCCGCACCACCGTGTGCCGTCCGCCGCACGGCCGCGTCGAGGCCGTCGTCGTCCAGCCGTACGGCGAGCCGGGCCGCGGTCGCAGCACCGCGCGCGGTCCGCCGTACGGCACCGTCCACGATCCGGTCGTCGAAGGCCGCCGAGGTGCTCGCCAGGCTGAGCACCGGGCGGACGAGGACGGTGTGCGCCGCCCGTTCCAGGTGCAGCCAGTCACGGGCGAACCGCCGTGCCGGGCCGGGGAGGCGCACGTGTGCCGGCCACCACCGGGCGAGCGCCGCCGCGGCGAGCACGACGGCCGCGGACAGGACCGTCTCCCAGGGGCGCGGGGACGGTTCTCCGGCGGAGCCGACGCTCTCGCGCAGCCAGGCGGCGGGACCGGGCAGCGCCAGAACGCCCAGGGTGGCGGCACCGAGGGCGAAGGGGATCAGCGGCCACCGCATCCCGGCGGGCGCGGGCCGCACCGCTCCGGTGTGAGCGGGGGCCAGCACGTACCACAGGGTCTTCGCGCCGTACACGGCGGCGACCGCGGCCGCCGCGAGCCCGACCCCGTACAGCGCGCCGCTCTCGTGGCGTGCGGCGGCGAGGACCTCGTCCTTGGTGGCCCACAGCGACAGCGGCGGCAGACCCGCCAGGGCGAGGGCGCCGACGGTGAAGCAGGCCCCGACCCACGGCTGGGCGCGGGCGGCGCCGCGCAGTTCGCCGAGCCGCTGGGTGCCCAGCACGGTCAGCCACGCCCCGGCGCACAGGAACAGCCCCGCCTTCACGGCGGCGTGCGCGACGAGCTGGGCGGTGCCGCCCGCCACGCCCGCGCTGCCGGCGGCCAGCACGATGAAGCCGATCTGGGCGCTGGTGGAGGCCGCCAGCAGTTGCTTGAGGTCGCGCTGCGCCACGGCCACCACTCCGAGGACGAGGGCGGTGGCGGCTCCCGTCCAGGCGACCAGCGGCCCGGCCCAGCCGGTGGCCGACAGCAGCGGCTCGGTCCGCAGCAGCAGATACCCGCCGGCGGCGACCATGGCGGCCGAGTGCAGCAGAGCCGAGACGGGGCCGGGGCCCTCCATGGCCCGCGACAGCCAGAAGGAGAACGGGAGTTGTGCGGACTTGCCCAGGGCCGCCGCGATCACCCCCGCGGTGACCAGGTGCAGCCACGGGCCGTCCGTGCCCGGCAGCGCGTCCAGCCGCAGTGTTCCCGCACCGCCCGCCAGAGCGGCCCCGGCCGCGAGGTACAGGCCGAGGTCGGCGGTACGGGTGGTCAGGAACGCCGTGTCAGCGGCCCGCACACGGTGCCGCTCACGCCACCGGAAGCCGATGAGTGCCCAGCTGGTGGCGCCCATCACCTCCCACGCCATCAGCAGCAGCGGCAGCGTGGTCGCGGTGACGGTCACCAGCATGGCCCCGGCGAACAGCAGCAGCAGGCCGAGGAAGCGGCTCGCGTCCGCCGCCCGGCCGGACTCGGCGGCGGAGTAGGCCAGGACGCACAGGGTGACGGCGGCCACCGTGACGACCAGCACCGCGGACAGGCCGTCCACGCGCAGCCCGGCGCGCATCCCGGCGAACAGCGGAGCGCTCACCGAGGGCCGTCCGGCCGCCACCGCGACGGCGATCCCCAGTACGGCCGCGCCCACCGCCGGTCCCACGGCGGGCGCGTACCGGCGGCCGGCCCGCCCGGCCACCGCGAGGACGGCTCCGGCACCGAGCGGCACCGCGATCAGCAGCCACAGCAGCACGCCCACCGGGCTCACCCCTTCAGGTCCTCGGCCATGTCGGTCGTGTCCACCTGCCGGGCCCGGTAGATCGCCGTGGTGACGGCGAAGCCGGCCGCCATCTCCACGGCCATCGCCACCACCGCCGCCACCACGACGACCTGCCCGCTCGCGGCGGAGGGAGCGAGGTGGTGCCAGAACGATGCGGCGGCGACGATCACCCCGCCGATCATCAGCTCGATCCCTATCATGACCATGACGATGGACTGCTGGGACAGTGCTCCGAACAGGCCGACGCAGAACAGTCCCGCACCCAGCGTCAGGACGATCTCCAGGGTCACCGGCCCACCCCTCCGCCCGCCGGGTCGCGCGGCGGGCGCTGGTCGAGGTCGTCGCCGAAGCGGTCGTAGCGCCCCCGGTGAGTGGCCAGGAGGACGGTGGCGAGCATGGTGGCCAGCAGCGCCACCCCGAGCACGATCATGGTCAGCATCTGGTCGGCCATCAGCGACTCGCCGAGCTGGAAGGTGGTGTCGGCGGGCGGCGCGCCCGTGCGGCGCGGCCAGGGCACCAGCCAGATCCCGGCCGTCAGCGCCGTGAAGAGGGCGATGCTGACGGCGAGCGCGCCGCGCCGGTTGTGCAGCATCGACATCGGCATCAGCCCGGCCGGGTTCATCATGTACGCGATCATGAAGACGGCCATGATCACCATCTCCATGACCATCATCAGCACGATGACCACGCCCAGGTAGGGCAGCCCGAGGACGGCCACCGCACCGCCCACGCACACCAGCGAGCCCAGCAGGGCGAAGGTGACCCGGGCCATCGAGTCGCAGGTGAACACCAGGACGGCCCCGGTCAGGGCGAGGACGCCCAGCACCCAGAAAAGGACCGTCGCCACGGTCACCACCTTCCTCGAGGGGACTATCGGTTGAGCACGACCAGCGCCACGACCAGCGCCTGAAGGATCGTCAGCGGCACCAGCACCACCCAGGCGAGCTCCATGTACCGGTCGGCGCGTACGGCCGGCAGGGCCCGGCGGACCCACACCAGCAGGGCCAGCACGGCGAGCGTCTTCAGCAGCGACCAGGCCCAGGCGGGCAGCCCCGGCCCCGCGCCGCCGCCGAGGAACAGGGGCACCGCCATCGCCGAGCCGGCGGCGAGCCACAGCAGGCGGCCCGCCCGCAGCAGCAGCCGGTCCACGCCGGCCGTCTCGCCGAGCACACCGCCCGCGAGGTCGGCGCCCGCCGGATACGCGAACGGGCCGACGAAGCTGAACGCCAGCACCCCGCCGAGGAACACGCCGAACGCGACCGGCATCCACACCGCGTACCACAGCCCCTGCTGCGCGGCGACGACGTCCCCCACGCGCAGCGACTCCGCGCCGGTCGCCGGCGCGATGAGGGCGAACATCAGCGGCAGTTCGTAGGCCAGGCCCTGCGCGAGGAAGCGGTAGCCGCCGACGAGGGAGAACGCCGCGTTCGGGCCCCACCCGGCCAGCCACAGCCCCGCCCAGGTGAGCACCTCCATGGCGTTGAACCACACCACGCCCACCGCCGGATCGGCGAGGGCCCGGTTCCCGAGCGGGACGACCAGCACGGACATGACCGCCGCGACCGGCACGGTCAGCACGCCGAGCCGCCACAGCAGCAGATCCGGGGCCGGTGTCCGGCGGGGCTGGGCGAGCAGCGCCCGCGGCACGTCCAGCAGCGGGCGCAGCGCCGCCGCGGCCGTCACCGGCCGGCCCGCCCGTCCGGCGGCCAGCAGCGCGTCCCCGGCCACCGCCGCCACGGCGTACAGCAGCAGGAGGGCGGGGGCGAGGAGCAGCCCCCACCAGCGCGCGGTGTCAACCACCGGCCACCTCCCGTACGGGGACGGCGAGTTCGTCGGGGTCCGGGTCGAGACTCGCCACGATCAGCCGGGCCGCCGCGAGTTCCGCGCCGTCGAGCAGCCGGGGCAGCAGACGCACCAGGGCGGCCGACGACTCCGGCCCTCCGCGCGGGCCCTCCTCACGGCCGGGCTCGAGCGGGGAAGGATCGCCCAGCCGGGCCAGGTCGCGTTCCACCTCGGCGAGCCACTGCCGGTAGCGGGCCGGTACGTCCCCGTCCGCCCGCGCCGCGGGCCCGCTCACCCCGGCGGCGCCGGCGTCCGCCGCGGACAGGGTCCCGAGGCCGCGCGTCAGCCAGTACAAGGTGCGGGAGCGGCCCACCCGCCGGGTGAACCGCCCCAGCCGTCGCGGCAGTTCCTCCTCCGCGAGCCCGTCGAGGAGGTCGTCCCGCAGGCGCCGCGCCGCGACGGCCTGCGCGGGCCAGCCGGCCACCGCCAGCAGTCGTCCCAGACTGTCCAGACGCGCGGCGGCCCGTCGCCGCGCCGCCTCCCCGGCGGTGACCGGTTCCCCCGCGGCGGCCCGCTGCCAGGGCCGGGTCCAGAACGGTGCGGGCGGTGGCGTGCCGGGGGCGGGGGTGACCGGGCCGTCCACGGTGGCTTCCTGGACGACGTCGCCCTGCAACGTCAGCCGGACCGTCAGACCGGCCGGCCAGTCGGCGAGCAGCGGCCCGAGCGGTACGTGCAGCCGGTCGAGCGTCAGGCCGTCGCGGTCGGGCCCGACTTCGGCCATGGGAAGACCTGCGGGCAGGTCCATGCCGCCGTGGCCTTCGCGTCTGCCGCCGTGGCCTTCGCGTCTGCCGCCGTGGCCTTCGCGTCTGCCGCCGTGGCGTTCGTGTCCGCCGCCGTGGCCCTCGTGCCGACCGCTGTGCCCTTCTTGCCCGCCGCCCTGCTCCCCGCTGCCTTGGCCCTGGTGCCCGTGGCCGTTTCCCTCACGCCCACCCTCGTGCCGCTCACCGGGCTCACGGTGGCCTTCGCCGGAGATGTCGGCGTCGCGGGGCTCGACCGTGTCACCGCCAGCCCTCCCGGCGGCGCGCGGGGGACGCGCCGCCAGCCGCGTACGCGCCGCCGAAAGAGCCGCGGTCACGTCCGACGGCGTGTGCGCGTCCGCGCGGGCCCGTGGCGCGGGCGTGTCCCGCCACAGCCGGTCCACCGCCGCCGACAGCGCGGGCGGGACCGGCCCCGCCACAAGGAGGACGTCGGCCTCCGCGGGGGTGAGCGCCGAGGGGAAGTCCTGGAGCCGCAGCTCCCGCTCGGCCGCCAGCCGTACGTCCGTGGCGCCCGGCATCGGCAGCAGCAGGACCCGGGGACGCCCGGCGGCGGCGCGCACGAGCAGCCTGGTCAGGTCCATCGCAGGGCGCCCTCCCGCCAGGCGTAGACCACCCCGGCCAGCAGGATCGCGAGGAAGACGAACATCTCGACCACGGCACTGGGACCCATCGTCGAGACGACCCGGGTCCAGGGGTACATGAAGACCATTTCCATGTCGAACGCGAGGAACAGCATCGTCACCGCGTACCACCGCACGTGGAACCGGCTGACCGCATGCTCACCCGGTTCCAGGCCCGACCCGAACGGCGCGGCGGCCAGCGGCTCCCGGACCACCCGCATGGCCCAGGCCGCCCCGTACAGCGCGAGGATCACGAGTCCCGTCGCACCGAGCAGGGACAGGCCCGCGACGACCCCGCTCACCACGGCCCAGCCCCGGTCCTCACGAACGGCATGCGCCCCACTCCTTCCCACCTCGTGGAGTTGCGGGGTTACCCCCCGGACGCATGCCCGAACCGGATGTTCCGCCGTCCTGAGGACGTCCCGAACGGGATGTTCCGCCGTCCTGAGGACGTCCCGAACGGGATGTTCCGCCGTCCTGAGGACGTCCCGTCGTACGGTCCGGCCCTCCCGCACCGTTTCGGCCGAGCGGGCCTCGGGCACCCGTGCCAGGCTCGGAAGGAGCGGCCGGCGGCCCGTCACGGCGGGCGGGCGGCCGGGTCGGACGGCAGAGGGCGGAGGCACGGCCATGGCCGACGACAGCACGGCGCAGGCCCGCGGGACGGCCACGGACCGGGGGCGCGGTCCTTCCCTGTCCGGCGCTCAGCCGGACGTGGCCCAGGCGGCCGGGTACGGTGACGCCCCGCCCCGGATGGGCTTCTTCACCGACACGTCCGTCTGCATCGGATGCAAGGCGTGCGAGGTGGCGTGCAAGGAGTGGAACGCCGTGCCGGAGGACGGCCTGGAACTGACCGGCATGTCCTACGACAACACCCAGGGTCTCGGTGCGAGCACCTGGCGGCACGTCGCCTTCATCGAGCAGCGCAAACCGCTGGGCGGCCAGGAACCCGGCGTCGGCCACGAGGACGTCGACGTCTTCGACGCCGCCCGGCGTCTGGACACCTCTCCCTCCTCCCCCGGGCCCGGGGGAGCAGCCGCGCCACCGCCGGGCGGTGCGCCCGTGGCCGCGCCGGCCGGGGAGATCTCGCCCCTGGCACCGGACGGGCGCACCGAGCTGCGCTGGCTGATGTCCTCGGACGTGTGCAAGCACTGCACGCACGCCGCCTGCCTCGACGTGTGCCCCACCGGTTCGCTGTTCCGCACCGAGTTCGGCACGGTCGTCGTCCAGGAGGACATCTGCAACGGCTGCGGCTACTGCGTGCCCGCCTGCCCGTACGGCGTCATCGACCAGCGCGAGGGCGACGGGCGCGCCTGGAAGTGCACCCTGTGCTACGACCGGCTCGGCGTCGGCATGGAACCGGCCTGCGCCAAGGCGTGCCCCACCGAATCCATCCAGTTCGGGCCGCTGGAGGAGCTGCGGGACCGGGCTGCGGGCCGGGTGGCGCAGCTGCACGCGGCCGGGGTCGCCGACGCCCGGCTGTACGGCGAGAGTGCCGACGACGGGGTCGGCGGCGACGGCGCGTTCTTCCTGCTGCTCGACGAGCCCGAGGTGTACGGGCTGCCGCCCGACCCGGTCGTCACCACCCGCGACCTGCCCGACATGTGGCGGCGCGCGGCCCTGGCCGCCGCCTCGCTCGGGGCGCTGGCCGTGGCCAGTTTCCTCAGGAGGCCCCGATGAGCGGCTCGGACGTGACCAGGAGCGGAATGGGGGGTGCACGACCCGGGCGGGACGCCGTCACGGGTGAGCGGGCCGGGCGCCGCAGGCGTCGCCGTGGACGCGGCGAACAGCCGATGGTGCCCGAGGCCCGGTTCTCCTCGTACTACGGCAGACCGATCCTGAACGAGCCGGCGTGGAAGGCGCTGGACATCGCGGGCTACCTGTACCTGGGTGGTCTGGCCGGCTCGTCGTCGCTGCTGGCCGCCGGAGCGCAGGTCACCGGGCGTCCGGCGACGGCCCGCGCGGCGAAGGCCGGTGCGGCGGGCGCCATCTCCCTGTCGCTGGCGGCGCTCGTGCACGACCTGGGCCGGCCGGCGCGGTTCCTGAACATGCTGCGCGTCTTCAAGCCCACCTCGCCGATGAACATGGGGTCCTGGCTGCTGGTGGGCTACGCGCCGCTCACCGTGGTCGCCGCCGCCACCGATGTCGCGCGCCGGTACCGTCCCGTGGGCTCCGCCGCGACGGCGGCGGCCGCGGTCCTCGGCCCGGCCGTCGCCACCTACACCGCCGTCCTCGTCTGCGACACCGCCGTGCCCTCCTGGCACGAGGGCTACCGGGAGATGCCGTTCGTCTTCGCCGGGTCCGGGGCGGCCGCGGCGGCCGGGCTGGCGCTGGTGTGCACGCCGTTGGAGCAGACGGGGCCCGCACGGCGCATGGCCGCGCTGGGCGCGGCCCTGGAGCTGGGCGCCTTCCGGCTGATGAAGCGGCGCATGGGTGTGGTGGCCGAACCCTTCGGGCAGGGCGGGCCGCGGCGGCTGCTGCGCGCCGCTGAGGTCCTGACGGCGGGCGGCGCGGCGCTGGCGGCGGTCGCGGGCCCGCGTCGCGGCCGGGCGTCGGCGGCGGTCGCCGGCGCCGCGCTGCTGAGCGGCTCCGCCGCGCTGCGCTTCGGCGTCTTCCACGCCGGAGTGGCGTCCGCGCGGGACCCGAAGTACAGCGTCGTCCCGCAGCGCGAGCGCCTGCGGGACGCGCGGGGATGAGACGCGCCGGCCGGTTTCGCCGCGCGTGACGCGGGTACCCCGCTGCGCCGAGAGCACCTGCCGGGCACCAAGGAAGGGCGGAGGACATGGGCGTACGCACCTGGATCGACTCGTGGCCGGTCTACCGCCAGCTCAAGGGCACCGACCCGCTGGGCCGGGGAGCCGCCGCCAAGAGCGCGGCGAGCGAGCGGCTGACACCCCGGGTCGCGAGCGCCGACCGGGTGGTGAAGTCGGTCTGCCCGTACTGCGCAGTGGGCTGCGGGCAGAACGTCTACGTCGAGGACGGCCGGGTCACCCAGATCGAGGGCGACCCCGACTCCCCGATCTCACGCGGCCGCCTGTGCCCCAAGGGCTCGGCCAGTCTCCAGCTGACGACGGGCGGCAGCCGCGAGCACCAGGTGCTCCACCGCCGCCCCCACGGCACCGACTGGGAGCGCCTGGACCTCGACACGGCGATGGACATGATCGCCGACCGGGTCGTCGAGGCCCGCCGCGCAGGCTGGCAGTGGGAGGTCGAGGGCACCCGCACCCGGCGCACCCTGGGCATCGCGAGCCTCGGCGGGGCGACGCTGGACAACGAGGAGAACTATCTGATCAAGAAGCTCTTCACGGCCATGGGGGCCATCCAGATCGAGAACCAGGCGCGTGTTTGACACTCCTCCACCGTTCCCGGTCTGGGAACCTCGTTCGGACGCGGCGGCGCGACCACCTTCCAGCAGGACCTGCAGAACTCGGACTGCATCGTCATCCAGGGCTCGAACATGGCCGAGTGCCATCCGGTCGGGTTCCAGTGGGTGATGGAGGCCAAGGCCCGCGGGGCGAAGGTGATCCACGTCGACCCGCGCTTCACCCGCACCAGCGCCCTGGCCGACCTGCACGTGCCGCTGCGCGCGGGCACGGACATCGCCTTCCTCGGCGGGATCGTCAACCACGTCCTGCAGCGGGAGAAGTACTTCCGCGACTACGTCGTGGCCTACACCAACGGCCCCGTCGTCCTGCGCGAGGAGTTCCGGGACACCGAGGACCTCGACGGCGTCTTCTCCGGCCTCGACCCCGAAGGCCGCACCTACGACACCACGAGCTGGCAGTACGCGGGCATGGACGTGCAGGCCGCCTCGGGCCGGCGTGACCAGGGGTACGACGAGCGCACGGGCCCGGGCTCGATGGCGGAGGCGGGGCGCGGCGAGGCACACGGCTCGGGCGGCGCGGACATCGGCGCGGGCGAGCCGGAACGCGACGAGACGATGAGCCACCCGCGCTGCGTCTTCCAGGTGCTCAAGCGGCACTACGCCCGCTACACGCCCGAGCTCGTCGAGCGGATCTGCGGCGTTCCGCAGGACGTCTTCCGCGAGGTGTGCGCACACATCACGGACAACTCCGGCCGCGACCGCACCACGGCCTTCGCGTACGCGGTCGGCTGGACGCAGCACACCACGGGGGTGCAGTACATCCGTGCGGCGGCCGTGCTGCAGAGCCTGCTGGGCAACATCGGCCGGCCCGGCGGCGGCATCCTCGCCCTGCGCGGGCACGCCTCCATCCAGGGCTCCACGGACATCCCGACTCTGTTCAACCTGCTCCCCGGCTACATCCCGATGCCGCACGCGCACGAGCGGGACGATCTGGACTCCTTCGTCCGGGGGGAGGCTGCGCGGAAGGGCTACTGGGGCAACATGCGCGCCTACCTGGTGAGCCTGCTGAAGGCCTACTGGGGTGACGCGGCCACCGCCGGCAACGACTTCTGCTTCGACTACCTGCCGCGGCTGACGGGCTCCCACTCCACCTACGAGACGGTCATGGCGCAGCTGGAGGGCACCTGCAAGGGCTACTTCCTCATGGGCGAGAACCCCGCGGTGGGCTCCGCCAACGCCAAGCTGCAGCGCCTGGGCATGGCGAACCTGGACTGGCTCGTCGTACGGGACTTCTCCCTCATCGAGTCGGCCACCTGGTGGAAGGACGGCCCGGAGATCGAGACGGGCGAGCTGCGCACCGAGGACATCGGCACCGAGGTGTTCTTCCTGCCGGCCGCCGCGCACACCGAGAAGGAAGGCACCTTCACCAACACCCAGCGCCTGCTGCAGTGGCACCACCAGGCGGTCGAACCGCCCGGCGAGTCCCGCAGCGACCTGTGGTTCACCTACCACCTCGGGCGGATCATCCGGCAGAAGCTCGCCGCGTCCACCGACCCGATGGACCGGCCGCTGCTCGACCTGACCTGGGACTACCCGACCAGGGGCGAGCTCGACGAACCCGCGGCCGAGGCGGTCCTGGCCGAGATCAACGGCCGTGACGCCGAGGGCCGTCCGCTGGCCTCCTACGAGCAGCTCGCCGCCGACGGCTCCACCAGCTGCGGCTGCTGGATCTACTGCGGCGTCCGCGCCGACGGCGTCAACCAGGCCGCCCGGCGCAAGCCGGGCGAGCAGCAGGACTGGGTGGCGAACGAGTGGGGCTGGGCGTGGCCGGCGAACCGGCGCGTGCTGTACAACCGCGCCTCCGCCGACCCGGACGGCAAGCCGTGGAGCACGCGCAAGGCCCTGGTGTGGTGGGACGGGGAACAGGGGCGGTGGACGGGCCACGACATCCCCGACTTCAAGGCGGACAAGCCGCCCGGCCACCGGCCTCCGCGGGACGCGACCGGTCCCGAGGCGCTCTCCGGCACCGACGCGTTCGTCATGCAGGCCGACGGCAAGGCCTGGCTGTACGCGCCGGCCGGGCTGACCGACGGGCCGCTGCCCGCGCACTACGAGCCGCAGGACTCGCCGTTCCCGAACCTCCTGTACGGCCGGCAGCGCAACCCGGTGCGGCGGTTGCCGCCGCCGCACCCGGACAACCGCTACCAGCCCAGCGGCGGCGAACCCGGCACGGAGGTGTTCCCGTTCGTGGCCACCACCTACCGGCTCACCGAGCACCACACCGCGGGCGGCATGTCGCGCTGGCAGCCGTATCTGGCGGAGCTGCAGCCGGAGTTCTTCTGCGAGGTGTCCCCCGGGCTGGCGGCCGAGCGCGGCCTCGAGCACACCGGCTGGGCGACGATCGTCAGCGCCCGGGGGGTGATCGAGGCGCGGGTGCTGGTGACCGACCGCGTGCCGCCGCTGACCGTGCACGGGCGGACCCTGCACCAGGTGGGCCTGCCCTACCACTGGGGGCCGAACGGCTGCAGCACCGGGGACGCGGCCAACGAGCTGGTGCACCTGTCGCTCGACCCCAACACGCACATCCAGGAGACCAAGGCGTTCGCGGTGGACATCCGGCCCGGCCGCCGCCCCCGGGGACCGGCGGCCGTGGAGCTGGTGAAGGCCTACCGGGCGCGGGCTGGCATCACGGACCGGACAGGCACGGAGCTCTGACCGGCGGCCGGGAGGCCGCGGGGCGCTCGGGCGCTCAGCGCAGGACGACCGAGTGGCTCCCGCGCGGCACGAGTTCGCCCACCACCGGCGCGCCGGGCACCTCGCCGGCCACGAGGAGTCCGCCCGAGGTCTGGGCGTCGGCCAGCAGGAGGCGCATGTCGGGGGTGGTGTCCCCGAAGTCGGTGAAGGGCGCCACCCAGTCCAGGTTCCGCCGGGTGCCGCCGCTGACGTAGCCGTCGCGCACGGCCTCCCACGCTCCGTCCAGCCAGGGCACGGCGGCGGTGTCCACGACCGCGGTCACCTCAGAGGCCCGGGCCAGTTTGTGCAGGTGTCCCAGGAAGCCGAAACCGGTGACGTCGGTGGCGCAGGTGGCTCCCGCCTCCAGGGCCGCGGCCGCCGCGTCCCGGTTGAGGGCCACCATGGTGGCCACCGCCTGTTCGAACCGTTCGCCGGTGGCCTTGTGGCGGTTGTTGAGCACGCCGAGGCCGAGGGGCTTGGTGAGCGACAGCGGCACGCCCGGCCGTCCGGCGTCGTTGCGCAGCAGCCGCCCGGGGTCGGCCAGACCGGTGACGGCCATGCCGTACTTGGGTTCCGGGTCGTCCACGCTGTGTCCGCCGCCCACGTGGCAGCCCGCCTCGGCGGCGATGTCGAGCCCGCCGCGCAGCACCTCGCGGGCCAGGTCGAACGGCAGCACGTCACGGGGCCAGGCGAGCAGGTTGACGGCCAGGACCGGGCGTCCGCCCATCGCGTAGACGTCGGACAGGGCGTTGGCCGCGGCGATGCGCCCCCAGTCGTAGGGGTCGTCCACGACGGGGGTGAAGAAGTCGGCCGTGCAGACCACCGCCGACGCCGGGGCGCCGCCCGTGCGGGGCAGGGCGGCCACGGCCGCGTCGTCCCCCGTGGCCAGCCCGACGAGCAGCGGTGTGTCGCCCGCGGTCACGGGGGGCTCGGCCAGGTGGCCGAGCACGTCCTCCAGTTCGCCGGGCGGGATCTTGCAGGCGCAACCGCCGCCGTGCGCGTACCGGGTGAGCCGTACCGGGGCTTCGCGCGTCGAGGTCATCGGGGGTCTCCTCCTCGCCGGCCGCGGGGCCGGCCTGGGTTAGCCTGTCGGGCGGAGGCGTGTGGGTGCCTGGTGGCCCTCCCGGTCTTCAAAACCGAGGTGCCCGAGGATCTCGGGCAGGCGGGTTCGATTCCCGTCCGCCTCCGCTTCCGATCTCCGTGCCCGCCCGGCAGCGCCGGTAGCGGTCGTCCACCCGCTCGGTGTACCCCCGGTCGTCGAGGTGCTCCAGCAGCGGCACGGCCACCCGGCGGGTGGTGTCCAGGGCGCGGCGTGCCTCGCTGAGCGTGAACGGCTGGGGAATCTCCCGGAGTACGGCGGCGGCCTCGGTGGCCGCGTCGGGGAGCAGCACGATGCCGTCGCCGACCGCCAGCAGCTCCCCCGCGGAGACGGCCGCGGCCACGGCCTTGCGGTGCAGGCCCAGTTCGGCCAGCCGGTCGGCCTCCGGGGCGCGGAACGGGGTGTGCTCCAGATCCCGGCGCACGGCGTCGACGGCCGCGCGGACGGGCGGGGGCAGGGTGGGGCCCGGGTCTCCGGGGCCGTACAGCCGGCCCCGGCGGTGGCGCACCGGGCCGGCGGTCGCGGCGAGGGCGTCGACCAGGGAGCGGTCCGGCAGGCCGAGCAGCCGCCGGGCCGCCTCGGTGGGCAGGCCGGGCTCCATCGGGTGCCGCGCCGCGTGGCGTTCCACCTCGGCGGCGAGCCGGTCCCGCAGGGCGGCCCAGTGGCCGGGGTCGGCGAGCCAGTCCCCGGCGACGGGCCGGCCCGGGGCGGGCACGCCCATGGCCCGCAGCTCGGCGCGGGTCACGAGCCTGCGGCGCCGCAGCTCGGCCGCACCGTCCGGGCGGCCCGTCATGCCCGCGAGCTCGGCCGCGCGGGCCCGGGCCGCGCCGCGCCTCTCCAGGGGCGGCGGTCGTACGTCCAGCACGGTCGCGCCGCACGGGGCGCGCCGCCCGCCCGGCTCCCGCAGGACCGCGCGGTCACCGACCCGCAGGGGGAGCGCCCGGCGGAGCGTCAGCCGTGCGGTGTCGCCGCCGAGCGGACGGACGGTCACCGGCACGGCGGCGGTGCCGAGGTGCAGGGTGAGGGTGCGCGGCAGGTCCTCCACGGGTTCACCGGCCACCCGTACGTCGGCCACGCCGGTGAGCAGCCAGCGGTCGGGGGTCAGCAGCACCTCGCCGCGGCCCAGGACGGAGTGGGCGGGGCCGTGCACGTTGACGGCCACGCGCGCCACGCCGCGGACGGCCGGGACGTCCTCGTGCAGGCACTGCAGTCCCCGGACACGGAGCGCCGTGGTGGCGTCGCCGGTGACCAGGCGGCCGCCGACGCGCAGGGTGCCCTGTCCCAGGGTGCCCGTGACGACGGTGCCGTGGCCGCGCACGGTGAAGGCGCGGTCCAGCCACAGGCGGACGTCGGCGTCGGCGGGCGGCTCGGGCAGCGACCGGCCCAGCCGGTCCAGTTCCCGGCGCAGTTCGTCCAGCCCGGCCCCGGTCACCGCGCTGACGGCGACGGACGGCACGGTGCCAAGGGAGGTGGCGGCCACGCGCGCGACGGCGTCGGCACGCACCGGCTCGGGGTCGGCCAGGTCGCTGCGGGTCACCGCGAGGACGGCGTGCCGTACGCCGAGCGCGTGCAGGATCTCCAGGTGCTCCTGCGACTGCGCCTGCCAGCCCTGGTCGGCGGCGACCACGAACAGCACGGCGGGCACGGGTCCGGCGCCGGCCAGCATGGTGGCGACGAACCGCTCGTGGCCGGGCACGTCCACGAAGGCGAGGCGCTGCCCGCCGGGGCCGTCGGCAGGGGTCCACACGAAGCCCAGGTCGAGGGTCAGGCCCCGGCGGCGCTCCTCCTCGAAACGGTCGGGTTCCATCCCGGTCAGCGCCCGCACCAGCGCCGACTTGCCGTGGTCGACATGACCGGCCGTCGCCAGTACCCGCATGGCGCCTACTCCTTCTCCGCCGGGTTCTCCACCGGGTTCTCCGCCGGACCCTTCACCGGTCCCATCACCGCGTCCTTCTCCGCGTCCGCCACCGGTCCCTTCACCGGGCCCTCCACCGGGCCCTTCGCCGAGCGGACCGCATCGGCCAGCGTCTCGTCGTCCTCGGGCGGCACCGTGCGCAGGTCGAGCAGGCACCGGCCGGCCTCCAGCCTCCCGACCACGGGGATCCGGCCGGTGCGCAGGGCGGCGGCGTACGGCTCGGACAGCGACAGCGCGGCGCTGGGCAGCGTCACGCCGGGGGCGCCCCCGCCCCCCACCGCGGCGTCGCTCGGCACGGCCCGAACGTCGACGCCGTCGGCGCGCAGGGCGGCGGCGAGCCGTTCGGCGCGCGCCGTCAGCCGGGCCGGATCAGCCGCCAGCGCTGCGGCGGTCGGCGTCCCGGGCCCGGTCAGGGTCGCCTCCAGTGCGGCCAGGGTCAGTTTGTCCACGCGCAGAGCGCGGGCGAGCGGATGCCGGGAGACGGTCCTGACCAGGGACTCCTCCCCCAGGAGCAGTCCGCACTGCGGTCCGCCCAGGAGTTTGTCGCCGCTGGCGGTGACCAGGGACGCCCCGGCCCTCAGCTGGGTCCGCGCGTCGGGCTCCTCGGGCAGCAGAGGGTGCGGGGCGAGCAGTCCGGAGCCGATGTCGACGACCAGCGGCGGGCCGAGTGCCGCCAGTTCCGCCACACCGGCCGAGCCGGTGAAGCCGGTGACGCGGAAGTTGGAGGGGTGCACCTTCAGCACGAAGGCCGTGCCGGGGCCGATCGCGGCGGCGTAGTCGGCGGCGGTCGTGCGGTTGGTGGTGCCGACCTCCCTCAGCCGCGCCCCGGTGGACTCCAGCAGGTCCGGGAGGCGGAAACCGTCCCCGATCTCCACCATCTCGCCCCGGCTGATGACGATCTCCCGGCCCGCGGCGAGCGCGGTGGCCACCAGCACCAGCGCGGCGGCGCCGTTGTTCACCACGTGCGCGGCGGCGGCCGCGGGCACACGCGCCCGGAGCGCGGCGAGGGCGCCGCGCCCGCGCGCGGCCCGGACACCGGTGCGCAGGTCGAGTTCGACGTCCGTGGGGCCGCCGGCCTCCTGAACGGCCTGCCGGGCCGCCGCCGACAGGGAGGCGCGGCCGAGGTTGGTGTGCAGGACGACGCCGGTGGCGTTGATCACCGAGCGCAGTCCGCCGGGGGTGCCGGGCAGCAGGGCCACCGCCGTGTCCACGACCTCCTCCGGCGCTATCGCACCGCTGCGCGCCCGCTCCTGGGCCCGCCGCACCACCGCCTTCACGACCGCGGGGCCGAGCCGGCGCGCGGCCTGCGCGAGGCGCGGGTCGCGCAGCACGGCGTCGGTGCGGGGGATGCGCCGCCGGGCGTCGGTCCGGTCACCGGCGTCACGGCCGTCGCCGGGCCGTGCCGCTCCGGCCCCGGCGACGGAGGTGTCCCGGCTGGTCCGCTGGTCCACGCAGCCCCTGCCTCTCCGCCCGCTCCCGCACCCGTCCGAGGGAAACCTGTCCGAGGGAACGCCCATCGTCTCCCAGTGCCCCCGGACGCGGCCGCGACACGCCGACACCGGCCGGGGGCGGCCGTCACGGGATAGGTGTCCGGTGAATGGAACTCCCGTACCGGATAACGGTCCGGTGACGGCCCCTGGGAGTTTGGACGTTACTTCCGGTGATGTGATCTCGATCACTAAAGACCTGGTAAAGCCCGTGATAGAACGGCCCAACTCCGCAGGTGGTTCTGTATCCGGCCCCACTGCGGAATGGTCGGCATGCGCCGGCCTAGACGACGAGGGCGATCACGGTCCGCATCCCTGGTCCGCTCGCCCGAGTCACCGATCGGACACAGACGTTCGGTTTGAGACCGCACACCAACCGCGGCAGGGATCCCCATGCCCCGGTTCCGCGCCATCGAGGTAGCCACAGTGTCACTCGACTCCGTCACCCAGTCCGTCGACGATGCCGTCAGCGACTTCTTCGAACCCATAGCCACCTGGCTCGGGGAAGTCGTCTTCTACACGGTTCCCGTCGGCGGCACGGAACTCCCGCTCATCGTCGCCTGGCTCGTCGTCGCCGGCCTGGTCTTCACCAGCTGGTTCGGCTTCGTCCAGGTCCGCAAGTTCAGACTCGCGGTCGACGTGGTGCGCGGGAAGTACGACGAGGAGGGCTCCGCCGGCGAGGTCAACCACTTCCAGGCGCTGACCGCCGCCGTCTCCGGCACGGTCGGTCTGGGCAACATCGCCGGTGTGGCCGTCGCGGTCTCCATCGGCGGCCCCGGCGCCACGTTCTGGATGATCCTGTGCGGCCTGCTCGGCATGGCCACCAAGTTCGTCGAGGTCACCCTCGGCGTGACGTACCGCGAGGTGCACGCCGACGGCACCGTCTCCGGCGGCCCGATGCACTACCTGCCCAAGGGGCTCAAGGAGCGCTTCGGCAGCGGCGGCGCCAAGCTCGGCAAGGTCCTCGCCGTCCTCGCCTCGATCATGATCCTCTTCTTCGGCCTGTTCGGCGGCAACCTCTTCCAGACCAACCAGAGCTACGCGCAGGTCTCCTCGACCTTCGGCGGCGAGGACGGCTTCCTGGCGTCCTCCGCCGGTGCCGTCCTGTTCGGCCTGGTCGTCTCCGCGCTCGTCGGTCTCGTGCTGCTCGGCGGCATCCGCTCCATCGCCTCCGTCACCAGCCGACTGGTGCCCGCCATGGCCGGCATCTACATCGTGGCCTGCCTGATCGTCATCCTGACCAACGTCACCCAGGTGCCGGACGCCTTCCAGAACATCCTGCAGGGCGCCTTCGAGGCCGACGGCGTCGCCGGCGGTGTGCTCGGCGCACTCATCATCGGTTTCCAGCGGGCCGCGTTCTCCAACGAGGCCGGTCTCGGCTCCGCCCCGATCGCGCACTCCGCGGTCAAGACCAAGCACCCCGCCAGCGAGGGCCTGGTCGCCCTGCTGGAGCCGTTCATCGACACGGTCGTCATCTGCACCATGACCGCGCTGACCATCGTCATCGCCAACCCGGCCAGCTGGGCCGACGCCCGCGCCGGCGAGTCCATCGGCGGCGTCACCATCACCTCCGACGCCTTCGAGACCGTGCTTCCCTGGTTCCCGATCGTGCTCACCGTCGCGGTGCTGCTGTTCGCCTTCTCTACGATCCTGACCTGGGGCTACTACGGCCTGAAGGCCTGGTCGTACCTGTTCGGCAAGAGCCAGGTCAGCGAGACCGTCTTCAAGGTCATCTGGAGCCTGTTCGTGATCCTGGGCGCCCTGATGTCCCTCGACTCGCTGATCAGCCTCGCCGACTCCGCGCTCTTCCTGCTGTCGGTCTTCAACATCATCGGCCTGTACCTGCTGGCCCCCATCGTCAAGCGCGAGCTCGGCTCCTTCCTCGAGTTCGTCCGCGCCCGCAAGGCCGGCGAGATCACGGACGGCGACGACGACCAGGAGTCGGTGAAGACCACCATCTGACCGCCCCCGCGGCCCGGCTCCGGAACGGGCCCGTGCACACCTCGCGCCTTGGTGAGCACGGGCCCGTTCGCCGTGCCCGGGAGGACGGCCGGACCCCGTACAGCCGGACCCGACGGGCGGTACCCTTCGTCGGACTCGAGGACGCCGCGCGGCGGTACCTCGAGGGGCAGGGCGTACGACCGGCGCGGGCATTCCGCGATGCCCTGCCCGCGGACGTGGGGAGTGAGACCGTGAACGGACAGGGGCAGGGAAGCGACGGGACGCCCGGGGACCCGTACGGCACACCGGGCACCCCGGGCGCCCAGGACGAGGTCTGGCTACGGTTCCTGACGGACAGCGAGAGCGCCATCCGCGCCTGCGCCCTCAAGGAGCCGTCGGCCGACGAGCGCGTGTCCGGACGGGCCCCGCGCCCCGCCGCGGACAGGGAGACCGAGCGGCCCCGGCCTCTCGCTGACGGCCACGACGACCACCCCTCACCGGTCGGCAGCGAGGCCGTCGGCGCTCTCTGGCAGCGGGACTACATGACGGCCGGACCGGCCTGGCGGGACCTGGACGGCCGCGCGCGGCTCCGGCTCGTCGGCCGCGCCGTCACGACCGCCGTCGCCATAGCGCTGGCCCTCGTCGTCTGGTCACGCCTGTCCCCGGACTCCGGCACCGGGACCGGCGAACCGACCGGCGACGTCGTCCAGCAACTGGAGGACGCCCCCGGGGACCTGCCCGCGACGACCCCGGCGCCGCAGCGGCCCGTCTCCGCCGACCCCTCCTCCCCGGTGGTCCGGCACGGCTGAGTTCAGGCCCGGGCCGTCACCGGCCCGAACGAGCCGTCCTGCCGGAACAGGTCCGTGCCGTCGGGCCGTTCGACGCGGAGCTGGTAGGCGGAGTGGCGGCGGTAGCGGCCCGGGTCGGCTGTACGACTCGAAGCGGACGGAGCCCGGCGCCGTGCCGGCCCGGAGGGGGAAGGTGGCGGTCAGGGCGAGGCGACGGGCCGTCAACGGTTGGGCCACGGGGGTCGGGGCGGTGACGGCCGTGTGGCCGCTGGTGTCCCTCCACTGCCGTCGTCGGCGTTCCGCCCACGGCCGCCGGACGTTACCGTTCGGTAGACAAGCTGCTTCCGGAGGTGCCCGTATGACGCTCGACCGTGCCGCAGGCCTGGCCGAGACCGCCCGTGCGCTGGCCGCCGGGGAGGTGACGTCCCGGGCGCTGGTCGAGCGGACGCTGGCGCGGATCGAGGCGACGCAGGGGACGCTCAACGCGTTCCGGATCGTCCGGGCCGAAGCGGCCCTCGCCGAGGCCGACGCCGCCGACCGGGACCTGGCGGCGGGCGGGCGCAGACCGCTGCTCGGGGTGCCCGTGGCCGTGAAGGACGACATGGACGTCGCCGGCGAGCCCACCGCGTTCGGCTGCCGCGGGGAGTTCCCGCCGGTCGCCGAGGACGGGGAGGCGGTGCGGCGGCTGCGTGCGGCCGGGGCCGTGATCGTCGGGAAGACCAACACGTGCGAGTTCGGGCAGTGGCCCTTCACGGAGGGGCCCGCGTTCGGCGCGACCCGCAACCCCTGGAGCACGGACCACACGCCCGGCGGCTCCTCCGGTGGCTCCGCCGCCGCGGTCGCCGCCGGGCTCGTCCCCGCCGCACTCGGCTCGGACGGCGCCGGGTCGGTGCGGATCCCGGCCGCGTGGACCCATCTGGTCGGCATCAAGCCGCAGCGCGGCCGGATCTCCACCTGGCCGCGCGGCGAGTCCTTCCAGGGCATCACCGTCAACGGCACCCTGGCCCGCACGGTCGCCGACGCGGCCCTGCTGCTCGACGCGTCGAGCGGCAACCACGCGCGGGACCCGCACCGGCCCCCGGCGATCGACCTCTCCTCAGCGGTCGGCCGCGACCCCGGGCGGCTGCGCATCGCGCTCTCCCTCAAGCCGCCGTTCACGGCGGTACCCGCCCGGCTCCAACCGGAGGTCCGGGCCCGGGTCGTCGAACTCGCCGAGAAGCTCGCCTCCTCGGGGCACACGGTCGAGGAGGCCGACCCGCCGTACGGGCAGATCGGGCTGACCTTCGTACCGCGGGCCACGGCCGGGATCGCCGAGCGGGTCGGCGAGGCGCCCTTCCCCGCGCTGCTGGACCGGCGCACCCGGGACGCCGCCCGGCTGGGCCGGCTCCTCAGCGGGGCCCCGCTGCGGATCGCCCGGCGGGCGGAGGCCGCCCTGCACCGCCGTATCGGAGCCTTCTTCGCCTCGTACGACGTGGTCCTCGCGCCCACCACCGCCGCTCCCCCGCCCCGCATCGGCGCGCTGCTCGAACTCGGCGGTTTCGCCACCGACCGCGCGATGATCGCGGCCTGCCCTTACGCCTGGCCGTGGAACGTGCTGGGCTGGCCCGGCGTCAACGTGCCCGCCGGGTTCACGGCGGACGGGCTGCCGGTCGGGGCGCAGTTGCTCGGCCCGGCGCACAGCGAGCCCCTCCTGGTGCGGGTGGCCGCGCAACTGGAGGCGGAGCTGCGGTGGGACGACCGGTGGCCGTCGCCGCCGGTCACGGCGGACTCCACCGCCGCCTGAGCACCCGGGGGACACTCGCGGGCCCGCCCGGCCCGCCCGGCCCGCCGCCCGCCCGACTCACGCGACCGCAGACAGGCGAGAGCCGACAGCCGCTCAACGCACGGCACTTGACAGCCCGGCTGCCCCCGTCGCCCACCCCCGGCACCAAGGGCCCCGGCCGGACAACGCCAGCCCCGGCGGGCGGGCTTGCGGAAGCGGCCCCGCACGGCACTTGACAGCCCGGCTGCCCCCGTCGCCCACCCCCGGCACCAAGGGCCCCGGCCGGACAACGCCAGCCCCGGCAAACGGACTTGCGCCAGCAGCCTCTAGGGTGCCCCCCGTGAGCACCTTCGCCGACGAGAACGTCCCGGGCCGTCACGGCCGCTCCGCCACCGTCCAGGCCGACCCGCGCGAGGTGGGCCGGGTGCGCACGGAGTACTCCCCCGCCCACGACGGTGATCCCGACCCGGGTGAGATCGTGTGGACCTGGGTGCCCTTCGAGGAGAACGACGGGCGGGGCAAGGACCGCCCGGTGCTCGTGGTCGCCCGGGAGCCGGCCGGCACGTTCCTCGCCGTGCAGCTCTCCAGCAGGCGGCACGACGGCGAGCAGGAGTGGGTCCCGATCGGCAGCGGGCCGTGGGACCGCTCGGGGCGTGACTCGTGGGTCGACGTGGACCGGGTGCTGCGCCTGCACGAGGACGGCATGCGCCGCGAGGCCTGCGCGCTGGACCGGATGCGGTTCAACCTGGTGAGGCGGCGGCTGCAGGAGCGCTACGGCTGGAGCTGAGCGGTGGCCGGGGACCGGTTCACCGGTCCGCGAACGCCCTGTCGAACGCGCCCCGCACCTCCTGACCGGGAGTCCGGTCCAGGATCCCGAACGTGACGTGCTCGAACGCCTCGGCGAACCGTCCGCCGGGGCCGAGCAGCCCCCGGAACGCCTCCGCGACCTGCGTGGGGTCGTTGCGGAACACCCCGCAGCCCCACGCGCCGAGGACCAGACTCGGGTAGCCGTGCGCGGCGGCCGTCTCCAGGACGCGTTCGGCACGGGTGGCCAGGGCCAGCGGCAGCTCCGGCGCCCGTTCGGGTGCCTTGCGCAGCACCACGCCCGCGTTGGGCGCGGGCGAGGTGAGGAAGCCCGCGGTGTACGGCTCGTCCAGCAGGCCGCCCCGGTCGTCGCGGAAGACGGGCACGGCCGGTGAGTGGATGACGCGGTCCGTGTAGAACGGGTCGCGGTGGGCGCGGTGGTGGGCGTAGAAGGCACGGGCCCGCAGCAGGCAGGTGTACAGCGCGGAGGCGCGGCACAGGGCCTCCTCCTGCGCCCGGGCGCCGTTCAGGTAGCCGCCGCCCGGGTTGCGGGCCGAGGCGAAGTTCAGGACGGCCACGTGCCCGCCGAGCCGGCGGGCGGCCTGCAGGCTGCTCTCGCCGGTGACCTCGATCAGCGTCCTCGTCACCCGCTCGGCGGACACCGGTACGGGTTCCGGTCCGTACAGGCGGATGCCCTCCCGTGCGGCCCGCAGCTGCGCCGCGACGGACACCTCGCGCCCGTCCGGCGCCCGGTAGGCGCCCGCCGCCACGATCCGCTCGTTCTGCTGCGCGAGGGCGCGCAGACGCGCGCTCACGGCGCCACCCCCGTGGACGCCGTGAACGCGTGCCGTGCGGCTGTTCTTGTCGTGCTCACGCAAGCATCGTGGGTGATTCCGCATCCGTGACGCAACGGGGTTCTCGCGGCCGGAGAACGCGGGGCAAAGCGCCGGAGAAGGCCCGTCCCGCGCGGACGACCAAGTCGGAATGTTCGATTTCGCGCCCTTGTGCCGAGCGACGGGAGGGTTTTGAGTGGGGGACGAGTGACCCCGGTCCGGGCGCCGGAATGCCCGGGCCGGTGGCATGGTGGAACCTCAGGAGGATCCCGACATGTCCGATTCGACAAGTGGCTGCGCGGAGCCACGCACCCTGTCCGAGGCCGGGGTCGAAGCCCTGGTCCACGGCATCTGCTTCAAGACCGGCCCGCCACGCCGCCTCGGGGTCGAGGTGGAATGGCTCGTCCACGAGCTGCGGGCCCCGCAGCTCCCCGTCGCACCCGAACGACTGCGCGCGGCCTACGCCGCCCTGCGGACCCTGCCCCTGAGGTCGGCGCTCACCGTGGAGCCCGGCGGCCAGCTGGAGCTGAGCTCGCCGCCCGCCGCCTCGCTCATGGAGTGCGTCCGCACCGTCTCCGCCGACCTGGACGCCGTACGCGCCGCCCTGCGTGAGGACGGCCTCGTCCTCGTCGGCATCGGCCAGGACCCCTGGCACGAACCCCGCCGGTTCCTGCGCGAACCGCGCTACGACGCCATGGAGACCTGCCTGGACCGCACCGGCCCGGCCGGACGCGCCATGATGTGCACCTCCGCCTCGGTGCAGGTGTGCCTGGACGCCGGCCACGAGGAGCCCGGGCCCCTCGGACATGTGCGGCGCTGGTGGCTGGCCCACCATCTGGGCGCGGTCCTGGTGGCCGCCTTCGCCAACTCCCCGCTCGCCGGTCACCGGCCCTCCGGCTGGCTGTCCACCCGGCAGCGGACGTGGACCCGGATCGGGGCCGGCCGGGCGGGCGCACCGCCTCTGGACGCCGAGCCGCGCGACGCCTGGGCCCGGCACGTCCTGGACGCGCCGGTGATGTGCGTACGCCGGGACGACGCGCCCTGGGACGTCCCGGAGGGGCTCACCTTCCGGGAGTGGCTCCGCACCGGCGCCCCCCGGCCACCGACCAGGGAGGACCTCGACTACCACGTCACGACGCTGTTCCCGCCGGTCAGGCCGCGCGGCCACCTGGAACTGCGCATGATCGACGCGCAGCCCGGCGACGACGGCTGGATCGTGCCGCTCGCCGTCACGGCGGCCCTGTTCGACGACCCGGAAGCCACCGAGACCGCCTACCGGACCGTGAAGCGGCTGGCGGAGCGGACGCTGGGGCTGCCCGCGCCGCACAACCCGCTCTGGCTCGACGCGGCCCGGCGCGGCCTGGCCGACGCCGAACTGCGCGAGGTGGCCGTCACGTGCTTCGCGACGGCGCTGGACGCCCTGCCGCGGCTCGGTGCCACGCCGGAGGTCATCGAGGCCGTCACGGCCTACCTGGATCGTCATGTCGTCCTGGGCCGCTGCCCCGCCGACGATCTGCTCGACCGACAGCGCGGCACGCACGGTCGCGCCCAGGGGAAGGACCCGCGCCCATGACCGACATCAGCCCCGCCGCCGGCCCGGAGACCGAGGGCGTCGACCCCGAGGAGCTGCGCGAGCGCGCGGTCACCTCGCTGGTCCTCGCCCGCGACCGCACCACGCTGCTGACGAGCTGTGTCGAGGAGCCCGACCTGACGGCGCAGCACTCGCCGCTGATGTCGCCGCTGGTGTGGGACCTCGCGCACATCGGCAACCAGGAGGAGCAGTGGCTGCTGCGGGCCGTCGCCGGGCAGGAGGCGATACGGCCCGAGATCGACAGCCTCTACGACGCCTTCGAGCACCCGCGGGCCGAGCGGCCCAAGCTGCCCCTGCTGGCGCCGTCCGAGGCCCGCGCCTACGCCGCCGACGTGCGCGGACGGGCCCTGGACGTGCTGGAGCGGGCCGCGTTCCACGGGACGCGGCTGACGGAAGCCGGGTTCGCCTTCGGCATGATCGCGCAGCACGAACAGCAGCACGACGAGACCATGCTGATCACCCATCAGCTGCGCAAGGGCCCGCAGGCCCTCACCGCGCCCGACCCGGAGCCGCTGGCGCTGTTCACCGGTCCGTCCGAAGTCCTGGTCCCGGGCGGCCCGTTCACCATGGGCACCTCCGGGGAGCCGTGGGCCCTGGACAACGAACGACCCGCGCACCGGCGTGAGGTGGGGCCGTTCCACATGGACACCACTCCCGTGACGAACGGCGCCTACCGGGCGTTCATCGAGGACGGCGGCTACGACGACCCCCGCTGGTGGACGCCGGAGGGCTGGGCCCACATCCGCAACTACGGCATCGACGCCCCGCTGTTCTGGCGGCGCGACGGCGGGCAGTGGCTCAGGCGCCGCTTCGGCGTCACCGAGGTCGTCCCGCCCGACGAGCCCGTGGTGCACGTGTGCTGGTACGAGGCCGACGCCTACGCCCGCTGGGCCGGACGCCGACTGCCCACGGAGGCCGAGTGGGAGAAGGCGGCCCGCCACGACCCGGCCGGCGACCGCTCGATGCGCTATCCGTGGGGCGACGCCGACCCGGGCCCCGAGCACGCCAACCTCGGCCAGCGGCACCTGCGACCGGCTCCGGCGGGCAGCTACCCGGCCGGAGAGTCGCCGCTCGGCATCCGGCAGCTGATCGGCGACGTGTGGGAGTGGACGGCGAGCGACTTCCTGCCGTACCCGGGGTTCCGGGCGTTTCCCTACAAGGAGTACTCGGAGGTGTTCTTCGGCTCCGACCACAAGGTGCTGCGCGGCGGTTCGTTCGCGGTGGACCCGGTGGCCTGCCGGGGCACGTTCCGGAACTGGGACTACCCGATCCGGCGGCAGATCTTCGCCGGGTTCCGCACGGTCCGGTCGGAGGGCGCCTGATGTGCCGTCATGTGGCGTACGTGGGGCCCTCGCAGCCGCTGGGCGGACTGCTGGTGGATCCCCCGCACGGGCTGTACCGGCAGTCGTGGGCACCCCGGCGGCAGCGGTACGGCACGGTCAACGCCGACGGCTTCGGCGTGGGCTGGTACGCCGAGGGCGATCCGGTGCCGGCCCGCTACCGGCGGGCCGGGCCGGTCTGGGCGGATCTGTCGTTCGCCGACCTCGCCCGGGTGGTCCGGTCCACCGCTGTGCTCGCCGCGGTGCGGGACGCGACCCTCTCGGGCGCGGACGCGGAGGCCGCGGCGGCCCCGTTCGCCGCGGGGGCCTGGCTGTTCAGCCACAACGGGGCCGTCAAGGGCTGGCCCGGTTCGCTGGCCGCGGTGTCCCGGACGCTGCCGCACGAGGACCTGCTGTCGCTGGAGGCCCGCAACGACTCGGCGCTCGTGTGGGCGCTGGTCCTGGCCCGGCTGCGCGCCGGTGACGAGGAGGGCCAGGCGCTGGCCGACACGGTCCTGGAGGTCGCCGCCGCGGCCCCCGGCTCCCGGCTCAACCTCCTGCTGGCCAACGGCGACACCATCGCCGCGACCGCCTGGGGCGACACCCTCTGGTACCTCGCCCGGCCCGGCGGCGGCACCGTCGTGGCCTCCGAGCCCTACGACGACGATCCGCACTGGCAGGAAGTCCCCGACCGCACCCTGCTGGCGGCGAGCAACACCGACGTGCTGCTGACGCCGCTGAAGGAGCCGGCCGATCTCACGCCCTCCCCGAAGGAGCCCCGTACGTGAGCCCGTTCCACCTCACCCGCACCCTGCCCGAGGACGCCACGGACGCGGCCCTGCGCGCCGACGTCCGAAACGGTCTGACCGGCCGGCCCAGGACGCTGCCGCCGAAATGGTTCTACGACGCGCACGGCAGCGACCTGTTCGAGCAGATCACCGGACTACCCGAGTACTACCCCACGCGCGCCGAGCGGGAGATCCTCCTCGCGCGCTCCGGGGAGATCGCCGCGGCGACCCGGGCCCGGACCCTGGTCGAGCTCGGTTCCGGCTCCTCCGAGAAGACGCGGCATCTGCTCGACGCCCTCACGGACCTGCACACCTACGTCCCCGTCGACGTCAGCGAGAGCGCCCTCACCCAGGCCGGCCGGGCACTCGCCGCCGAGCGGCCGGGGCTGGACGTGCACGCCCTGATCGCCGACTTCACCGCCGACCTGAGACTGCCGGACACGCCCGGGCCCCGGCTGGTGGCGTTCCTCGGCGGCACCATCGGCAACCTGCTGCCCGCCGAGCGCGCCGCGTTCCTGACCTCCGTGCGCGCCCTGCTCGCCCCGGGCGACGCCCTGCTGCTGGGCACGGACCTCGTCAAGGACGAGGAGGTGCTGGTCCGGGCGTACGACGACGCGGCCGGGGTGACGGCCGCGTTCAACAAGAACGTCCTGACGGTGATCAACCGCGAGCTCGGGGCGGACTTCGAACCGGACGCGTTCGCCCACGTGGCGCGGTGGGACGCCGGGCACGAGTGGATCGAGATGCGGCTGCGGTCCCGTACGGTGCAGACGGTGAAGGTGCCGGCGCTGGGACTGGCCGTCGAGTTCGCGGCGGGCGAGGAGATGCGCACCGAGGTGTCGGCGAAGTTCCGGCAGGCGGGGGTTCGCGCCGAACTGGCCGCGGCGGAGCTGGACTTGTTCCACTGGTGGACGGACGAGGCGGGCCGGTTCGCGCTGTCGCTGAGCGTGGCGCGCTGACCCCGGCGTCCCGCGCGGCGGCGGAGGCGGGCGTCGACGTCTCGCGCTCCGCCGCCGTGTGGGGCACGGTGGAAGGGACGTGGGACATCCCCGTCCCCGGATCGAGGAGCAGCGGCATGTCGAACCACACCTACCGGGTCACGGAGATCGTCGGGACCTCGCCCGAGGGCGTCGACCAGGCCATCCGCAACGGCGTCGAGCGGGCCTCGCAGACACTGCGCAACCTGGACTGGTTCGAGGTGACGCAGGTGCGCGGCCAGCTCGAGGACGGGCAGATCGCGCACTGGCAGGTGGGGCTCAAGGTGGGTTTCCGGCTGGAGGAGTCCGAGTAGCCCGACGGTCCCGCGGTGTCAGGTGCGCCCTTCGCGCTCCTGCGCCGCCGTCATCTCGGCGGACCGGCTCGCCCACTCGGCCCGCAGCACGGTGAGGCCCGCGCGCCGGGCGTCGTCGCACACGAGCTCGTCGTCGTCGACGAGGACGCGGACCGCCCGGGTGCGGGCGAGCCGCCGCAGGATCTCCAGCTTGGTGAACCGGGCGGGGCGGCGGTCGGCGTCCCGCCGCATGTACACGCGCCCTTCGGGCAGGCCCTGCGCGGCGAGCCAGTCGAGGGTGTCGCGGCGGCAGCGCTCGGGGCGTCCGGTGAGGTAGACGATCTCGCACTCCCGTGCGCTCTCCCGTACCAGCGCGACGCCCTCGGCCAGCGGCGGATCCTGCGGCGCGGCCGCGAAGAACCCGTCCCAGTCCCGAGGAACGGCACTCCGTGGCCGTTTGACCGACACCGGGACCCCACGGCAGGGCACCGGGACACTTGATTGCTAATGAGATCCATTTTCATGTAGCGTCCTCGGTGCCCTGCCCGTCCGGCAGGAGGTCCGAGGAGGAGTCCCATGGCTGTCCCGAAGCGGAAGATGTCCCGCAGCAACACCCGTCACCGCCGCGCCCAGTGGAAGGCCACCACGCCGGCCCTGGTCCCGGTCACCGTCGACGGCGTCCGCCACCTCGTCCCGCAGCACCTGGTCAAGGCGTACGAGCGCGGCCTGCTGCGCCCGGAGGACTAGGCGATGCCGCACCACAGGCTGCCCGTCACCGTGCTCTCCGGGTTCCTCGGGGCGGGCAAGACCACCCTGCTCAACCACGTCCTGGCCAACCGCGAGGGCCTGCGCGTCGCGGTCGTCGTCAACGACATGAGCGAGGTCAACATCGACGCGGCCCTGGTGCGCGGCGGCGAGGCCGCGCTGTCCCGGACCGACGAACGGCTGGTCGAGATGACCAACGGCTGCATCTGCTGCACCCTGCGCGACGACCTGCTCGAGGAGGTGGACCGGCTGGCACGCGAGGGCCGCTTCGACCACCTCCTCATCGAGAGCTCGGGCATCTCGGAGCCCCTGCCGGTCGCCGCCACCTTCGCCTTCGCCCGCGACGACGGCGCCACCCTGGGCGACGTCGCCCGGCTGGACACCATGGTCACGGTCGTCGACGCGGCCAACTTCCTCAGCGAACTGGCGAGCGGTGACGACCTGGCCGAACGGGGTCTCGCCCCGTACGAGGACGACGAGCGCACCGTCAGCGATCTGCTCGTCGACCAGATCGAGTTCGCCGACGTGCTGGTCCTGAACAAGCTCGACCTCGTCGACGAGGACGCGGCGGCACGCCTGCGGGCGGCTCTGACCCGGCTCAACCCGGTCGCCCGGCTGGTCCCCGCCACCCACGGCCGGGTCGATCCGCGCCAGGTGCTCGGCACCCGCCTGTTCGACCTGGAGCGCGCCCAGCAGGCCCCGGGGTGGGTCCGCGAGCTCAACGGCGACCACGTCCCGGAAACCGAGGAGTACGGCATCTCCTCCACCGTCTTCCGCTCCGAACTGCCCTTCCACCCCGCGCGGTTGTGGTCCTTCGTCACCGAGGACATGGACGGCGGCAGGTACGGCCGCGTGCTGCGCTCCAAGGGCTTCTTCACCCTGGCGAGCCGCCCACAGGTGACGGGCCTGTGGTCGCAGGCCGGCGGCGTCGCCCGCTTCGAACCGTCCGCCGCCCGGGACACCGACGCCCCGCACGCGCAGGAGCTGGTGTTCATCGGGACGGGGCTGGACACGGACGGCCTCCACCGGGCCCTGACCGCGTGCCTGGTACGGGAGGACGAGGGCCCCGGTGCCGCCGACCCGTTCCCCTCCTGGGACACCTACGGCCTCGACGAGGCGTGCGACCACGAGCACGCGGCGTAGCGGCCGGCGCCGCCCCGGGAATGCCGCACCCCGTCAGGCGTTGAAAGCCGTGTGAGCACCCCGGTCGCCGCGACCCGCTTCTCCGTCCTCGACCGCTCCCGCACCCGGGAGGGGCACACCCACCCCGAGGCGCTGCGTGACACCGTCCGGCTGGCGCGGGAGCTGGAGCGGCTCGGATTCCACCGGGTGTGGGTCTCGGAGCACCACGGGGTCCCCGGCGTGGCCGGTTCCGCGCCGACCGTGCTGGCCGCGGCGGTCGCGGCGGCGACCAGGACGATCCGGGTCGGTACGGGCGGGGTGATGCTGCCGAACCACCGGCCGCTGGTCGTGGCCGAGCAGTTCGGGGTGCTGGAGTCGCTGTTCCCGGGGCGGATCGACATGGGCCTGGGCCGGTCGGTCGGCTTCACGGACGGGGTGCGCGCGGCGCTCGGCCGTGACAAGGGCGACGCGGACGACTTCGAGGCGCAACTGCGGGAGCTGCTCGGCTGGTTCCGCGGCAGCGCGCCCGGCGTGGCCACACCCTGTACCTCCTCGACGAGCCGACGACCGGCCTGCACCCGGCGGACGTCGACGTCCTGACGCGCCAGTTGCACGGCCTGGTCGACGCCGGGCACACCGTGGTCGTCGTGGAGCACGACCTGTCCGTGGTCGCGGGCGCGGACTGGGTGATCGACCTCGGGCCGGGCGGCGGCGACGCGGGGGGACGGATCGTGGCGGCCGGACCGCCGGCCGAGGTGGCGGGAGCGAGGGGCAGCGCCACGGCGCCGTACGTCATGCGGTGAGGGCCCCCCGCGCGGCGGCGGGCGGTTCCCCGGCCGAGTCGAGGGGCGCGGCCCGGCGCGGAGCGGGGATCCGCAGCCGAGGCCGCCCCGGCGACACGGCCGCTTCGGCCGCCCGGGCCAGGGCGCGGCGGTCGCTCCCGCCGCGCGGCACCAGCGCCTCCCTCACCTCGACCTCGGCGACCAGCCCGCGTGCCGAGGCCACCCGCCAGACCGAGGCGAGCAGGGAGTCCTGACCGACGAAGGCCGGGGTCGTGGCGGCGGGTCCGCCGGCGAGCCGGTAGTGCAGCCGTACCGGCCGGACGGGGGCGCCCGCGTCCAGGGCGGCCTGGAAGACGGCCGGGCGGAAACGCCCCTGGGCGCGGCCGCACCAGGTGCTGCCCTCGGGGAAGACCGCGACCGCCTCGCCCGCCCGCAGCGCCCCGGAGATCCGGGCCACCGTCGCGGGCAGCGCGCGGATCCGGTCGCGGTCGACGAACAGGGCCCCGCCGCGCGCGGTCAGCCATCCGGCGACCGGCCAGGCGCGGATCTCCGCCTTGGCGAGCATCCGGGCCGGGCGGACGGCGGCCAGCAGCGGGACGTCCAGCCAGGAGACGTGGTTGGCGACGAGCAGCACCCCGGTATCGGGTGGGACCTCACCGTGGATCCGCACGCGGACGCCCGCGGCCCCGACCACCCAGCGGCACCAGCGGCGGACCAGTCCCGGCGGGACACGGCCGCCGAGGGGGCCCGGCAGGAACGCGGCGGCCAGGTTCACCACCAGTCCGCCGACCAGCAGGACCAGGACGGCGGTCACCCGCAGGACGGAGTACGGCAGGGCCCTGGCCCGTACGGCGGGTTCGACGCAGTTCCGGGGCGTGCAGGGGGCGCTGGGCCGCCACCAGGTACCGGCGTCGGCCGGGTGGGGCGGGGCACCCGCACCCGCACCCGCACCGATCTCATCCCTCGACATCCCGGCCCCCCTGCCGACCGCGCGGACGGGCGCGCCGTCGGCCTCGGCGCCGCGCGTGGGAGCGGTCACCGCGGGAGGGGGCCCGGCGTCGACCGAGGACGTGCTCATGGCCGCCACCCCGTCGTCACGCCGGAACCAGGGAGAGGAAGTGCCGCAGATAGCGCGGGTCGATCCGGCGCATCGACAGCAGCACGTACAGGTCGGCCACCCCGAACTCCGCGTCGTGGGCCGGCTCGCCGCACACCCGGGCACCGAGGCGGAGGTAGCCGCGCAGCAGGGCGGGCAGTTCGACCCGGGTGGCCGGGACGGGGGCGGTCGGCCGCCAGGGGCGCAGTGGCCGTACGCGGTACTCCTCGGGGGCCAGGTGCCTGGCCCGCACCCGGTCCCAGGTCGCGGCGGCGAGCGTGCCGCCGTCGGCCAGCGGGACGGAGCAGCAGCCCGCGAGCCACTCGTGGCCGCGGTCGACCATGTAGCGGGCGATGCCGGCCCAGATCAGGCCGATCACCGCGCCGTCGCGGTGGCCGGGGTGGACGCAGGAGCGGCCCACCTCGACCAGGTCGGGGCGGAGGGAGTCGATCCCGGAGAGGTCGAACTCGCCCTCGGAGTACAGTCGTCCCGCCACCGCCGCGCGCTCCGGGGGCAGCAGCCGGTAGGTGCCGACGACCTGCCCGGACACCTCCTCGCGGACGAGCAGGTGGTCGCAGTACGCGTCGAAGGCGTCGATGTCGTGACCCGGTTGCGGGGTGGACAGCAGGGCCCCCATCTCACCGGCGAAGACGTCGTGCCGCAGCCGCTGGGCGGCGCGCACGTCCTCCTCGTCGCGGGCCAGTCCCACGGTGTAGCGGGTGGGTGCCGCGGGCTGCGGCGGGCGGTCGAGCGTGGGAACACCGGTCATGGCTCTCTCCTGGTCACGGGCCGGTTCGGCGAGGCGGGGGCGGCTGAGCGGTGGCGGGCGGATCCGCCGCCCCTGTTCTCCCGATACCGGCTGACCTTCGCGTGTCGCGCGCGGGGAGAGCGGGTGTGAGGTTGCTGAACGGCTCGCGCGGCCCGGGAGGCGGGGGAAAACCAGACGGGACCGGGATGAGCACCGCTCCCGGTCCCGCCCGTCCGCACCCTCGGCGAACGTCTCTTCCCCCGTGGGGTCAGCGCTTGGCGACCTTGCGGGCCGCCCGCAGCCACTCCTTGTTCATGCTCGTGATGGACATCAGCGGAATGCCCTTCGGGCACGCCGTGGCGCACTCTCCGGCCAGCGTGCAGCCGCCGAAGCCCTCCGCGTCCATCTGCTCCACCATGTCCAGCACCCGTGTCTCCCGCTCGGGAGCGCCCTGCGGCAGCACGTTCAGATGGTTGATCTTGGCGGAGGTGAACAGCATCGCCGCCCCGTTGGGGCAGGCCGCCACGCACGCCCCGCACCCGATGCACTCGGCGTGCTCGAAGGCGAAGTCGGCGTCGGGCTTCGGCACCGGCGTGGCGTGCGCCTCGGGAGCGGCACCGGTCGGCGCGGTGATGTAGCCGCCGGCCTGGATGATCCGGTCGAAGGCCGAGCGGTCGACGACCAGGTCCTTGATCACCGGGAAAGCCGCCGCCCGCCACGGCTCGATGTCGATCGTGTCGCCGTCCCTGAAGGACCGCATGTGCAGCTGGCAGGTCGTGGTGCGCTCGGGACCGTGGGCGTCGCCGTTGATGACGAGCGAACAGGCACCGCAGATGCCCTCACGGCAGTCGTGGTCGAAGGCGACGGGGTCCTCGCCCTTGAGGATGAGCTCCTCGTTGAGCGTGTCGAGCATCTCCAGGAAGGACATGTCGGAGGAGATGCCGTCCACCTCGTACGTGGACATGGCGCCTTCGGCTTCGGCGTTCTTCTGCCGCCAGACGCGCAGGGTGAGCCTCATGCGTAGCTCCGCTGGGTGGGGTGGACGTACTCGAAGACCAGGTCTTCCTTGTGCAGGACCGGGGCCTCGCCGGTGCCGGTGAACTCCCAGGCGGCGGCGTAGGCGAACTCCTCGTCCTTGCGGGCCGCCTCGCCGTCGGGGGTCTGGGACTCCTCGCGGAAGTGGCCGCCGCAGGACTCGGAGCGGTGCAGGGCGTCGAGGCACATCAGCTCGGCGAGCTCCAGGTAGTCGACGATCCGGTTCGCCTTCTCCAGCGACTGGTTGAACTCCTCGCCGGTGCCGGGCACCTTGATCCGCCGCCAGAACTCCTTGCGGATCTGCGGGATGCGTTCCAGCGCCTTGCGCAGACCCGCGTCGGAGCGGGCCATGCCGCAGAACTCCCACATCAGCTCGCCGACCTCGCGGTGGAAGGAGTCCGGGGTGCGGTCGCCGTCGACGGACAGCAGCAGGTTCAGCCGGTCCTGGGTCTCGGCCAGCGCCTCCTGGACGGCGGGGTGGCCGTCGGTCACGGCGCCGCGGTGCGGGGTGCGGGCCAGGTAGTCGTTGATGGTCGCCGGCAGCACGAAGTAGCCGTCGGCGAGGCCCTGCATCAGGGCGGACGCGCCGAGCCGGTTGGCGCCGTGGTCGGAGAAGTTGGCCTCGCCGATCGCGAACAGCCCGGGCACGGTGGTCTGCAGGTCGTAGTCGACCCACAGCCCGCCCATCGTGTAGTGCACGGCGGGGTAGATCCGCATCGGTACCTCGTACGGATCCTCGTCGGTGATCCGCTGGTACATGTCGAAGAGGTTGCCGTACTTGGCCTCGACGGCCTTGCGGCCCATCCGCTCGATGGCGTCGGCGAAGTCGAGGTAGACGCCCTGGCCGCCGGGGCCCACTCCCCTGCCCTCGTCGCAGACGTTCTTCGCGGCGCGGGAGGCGATGTCGCGCGGGACGAGGTTGCCGAAGGACGGGTAGACGCGCTCCAGGTAGTAGTCGCGCTCGTCCTCGGGGATCTCGTTCGGGGGCCGCCGGTCGCCCTTGGCCTTCGGCACCCAGATGCGCCCGTCGTTGCGCAGCGACTCGCTCATCAGCGTCAGCTTGGACTGGTGGTCGCCGGTGCGCGGGATGCAGGTGGGGTGGATCTGCGTGAAGCAGGGGTTGGCGAAGTACGCCCCGCGGCGGTGGGCCCGCCAGATCGCGGTGGCGTTGGAGTTCATGGCGTTCGTCGACAGGTAGAAGACGTTTCCGTAGCCGCCCGAGGCGAGCACCACGGCGTCCGCGAAGTACGTGTCGATCTTCCCGGTGATCAGGTCGCGGGCCACGATGCCGCGCGCCCGCCCGTCGACGACGATCAGGTCGAGCATCTCGGTGCGGGGGTGCATCTCGACGTTGCCGGCGGCGATCTGCCGGCTGAGCGCCTGGTAGGCGCCGAGGAGGAGCTGCTGGCCCGTCTGGCCGCGGGCGTAGAAGGTCCGCGAGACCTGGACGCCGCCGAAGGAGCGGGTGTCGAGGAGTCCGCCGTACTCGCGGGCGAACGGCACGCCCTGGGCCACGCACTGGTCGATGATCTCCACCGAGATCTGCGCGAGCCGGTGGACGTTGGACTCGCGGGCGCGGAAGTCGCCGCCCTTGACGGTGTCGTAGAACAGCCGGTGGACGGAGTCGCCGTCGTTGCGGTAGTTCTTCGCCGCGTTGATGCCGCCCTGCGCGGCGATGGAGTGGGCGCGGCGCGGGGAGTCCTGGTAGCAGAACTGGACGACGTGGTAGCCCTGTTCGGCGAGGGTGGCCCCCGCGGATCCGCCCGCCAGGCCCGTCCCGACCACGATCACCGTGTGCTTGCGCCGGTTGGCGGGGTTGACGAGCTTCGCCTCGAAGCGGCGCTTGTCCCAGCGCTCGTGGACGGGACCGGAGGGCGCCTTGGTGTCGGTGACCGGGTCACCGGTCGTGTAGTGGGTGTAGTCGGTCATGTCAGCTCACCACTCCGGTCATGACGGCCACGGGTACGGCGATGAAGCCGGCCGTGAGCAGCAGCGCGAGGATGTCGGCCGTGGCCTTCAGGGCGCGGTCGCGGGTGCGGCTGCCGACGCCGAGGGTCTGGGCGGCGCTCCAGAACCCGTGCCGGATGTGCAGGCCGACGGCGAGCATCGCGACGATGTAGATGGCGTTGCCGTACCAGGTGGAGAAGGTGTCCACGACGTTCTGGTACGGGCGGCCCTCCTGGAAGCCGCCGGAGTGCACGGTGCCGGTGGTCAGGTCGAGGATGTGCCAGACGATGAACAGCGCGAGGATGATCCCGCCCCAGCGCATGGTGCGCGTGGCGTAACCGGCGCGCGGCTTCTTGTGCACGTACCTGCTGGGCCGGGCCTTGATGTCACGGCGGCTGAGCTGGTAGGCGGACACGGCGTGGGCGACGACCGCGACCACGAGCACGACGCGCACCAGCCAGAGCGTCCACTCGTAGTGCATGAACGGCTCGCCGACGGTGCGCAGCCAGTGGGCGTAGTGGTTGAACTCGCCGGCCCCGAAGAAGATCTTCAGGTTCCCGATCATGTGGACGACGAGGTAGAGCAGCATGATCAGACCACTGACCGCCATCACGGTCTTCTTGCCGACGGTGGAGTCCCACACGGAGCGTGCCATGGACGGCCGTCGGTCCGTCCGCGTTGCCAGACCCATGGAACACGACGATACGGACGCGCGGCCGATCGATCCAAGACATGGACTGGCTTGATTCCATAGGCGACGACTATCGTAGGAGGGTGCACTTCACCCAGCTCCAGTACTTCGTGGCCGTCGCCGAGACCCGGCACTTCACCCGCGCCGCCGATCTGGTCCATGTCGCGCAGCCCTCGCTGTCGCAGCAGATCAAGGCGCTGGAGCGGGAGCTGGGCGCGGATCTGTTCCTGCGGGCCCGCGGCAACATCACGCTCACCGACGCCGGGGAGGCCCTGCTGCCGCTGGCCCGGCGCATCCTCGCCGACGCGGACACCGCCCGGCAGGAGGTGCAGGAGCTGGCGCAGCTGCGGCGGGGCCGGGTCCGGCTGGGAGCCACGCCCAGCCTGTGCACGGGCCTGCTGCCGGACGTCCTGCGCGCCTTCCACGACCGCTACCCCGGCATCCGGCTGCTGATCGAGGAGGGCGGTTCGCACGACCTGGTGCGCGAGCTGGCCCGCGGCGCCCTCGACCTGGCCCTGGTGGTCCTGCCGCTGCCGACGCCCGCGCCCGCCCTGACGACGGTGGAGCTGCTGCGCGAGGACCTGGTCGTGGTCTCCTCCCCCGACGCACCGCGCCCCGGCCGGGGTGGTCGTACCGTCCGCGTCGCCGACCTGGAGGGCGAGCGCCTGGTGATGTTCCGGCACGGCTACGACCTGCGCGAGCTGACCGTGGCCGCGTGCCGTGCGGAGGGGTTCGAGCCGGACTTCGCGGTGGAGGGCGGGGAGATGGACGCGGTGCTGGGCTTCGTGCGGGCGGGCCTCGGTCTCGCGGTCGTCCCGCGCATGGTGGCGGCCCGGTCGGGCGGGGGACTGCGCGTCACGCCGCTGACCCGGCCGGGGCTGCACCGCACGATCGCACTGGCCCACCGCAGCGATGTGGCGCCGCCGCGTGCGGCCCGGGAGTTGCAGCGGATGCTGCTGGAGCGGTGAGGCGCCGGCGCCTCACCGACAGCCAGCCTGTGGGAGGACGCCAGGGGCGGGAGTGCGCCGGCCGGACACCGGTCGTGGACGGGTTCGCCGTACCCTGCGGCCAGGATCCGGCCGTCGGGAGCGATCAGGACGTCGGCGGGCGGGCCGAGGCGGCCGCCGGGCCGTCCGGCGGGCCGCGGGAAGGCGCTCACGGCCCGGGACGACCTCCCGGTCCCCGACCAGGCCCCGGACGACCTCCCGGCCGCCACCCAGCCCCCGGACGACCTCCCGGCCGCCGCTCAGCACGCGCGGACGACCGGCCCCCGGACGCGCGGGCTGGGCGCCGGAGCCTGTCCCGCGCGGCGGCCGGCGGTCCGGGGCGTCAGCCCGTCGAGTCCACCAGCGCCAGCTTGTGCAGCCACTCCGGCGGGCCCGGGCGGGCGTAGTACCAGCCCTGGGCCGTGTCGCAGCCAAGGATCCGCAGCTGCTCGGCCTGCGCGCCGGTCTCCACGCCCTCGACCGTCACCGTGAGATCCAGGCTGTGGGCCAGCGAGACAATACCTTTGACGATCTTCAGATCGACCGGGTCCGCGGGGAACTGCTGCATGCTCTGGGTGAAGGACCGGTCCAGCTTCAGGACGCTGACCGGGAGCCGGCGCAGGTTGGCGAGGTTGGAGTAGCCGGTGCCGAAGTCGTCCAGGGCGATGTCGACCCCCATCTCCGCCAGCCGCCGCAGCGGCTTCAGCAGGTCGTCGTCCGCCCCGATCAACGCCGACTCCGTGACCTCCAGGCACAGCGCGTCCGGATCGACACCGGCACGCTCCAGGATGTCGACGGTGTCCTGCACCAGGCCGGGATGCGTCAGCTGGCACGGCGACAGGTTCACGTTGATGCGCAGCGGCCCGGCGTTCGCGCCGCCGTGCAGGTCCCGCCACTCGCGCGCCTGGCGCACGGACTGCTCCAGCACCCACCGCCCCAGCGGCACGATCAGGCCGGTGTGCTCCGCGAGCGGGATGAACCGGTCCGGGCCGAGCACCCCGTGCTGCGGGTGCAGCCAGCGCACCAGCGCCTCGGCCCCGCGCACACTGCCGTCCCCGAGGTTCACCAGCGGCTGGTACTCGATGAAGAACTCGCCGCGCTCCAGGGCCGTCGGCAGCGCCGTGGTCAGCCCGTGCCGGGTGATCGCCCGGGCGTCCGCCTCGGGGTCGGCGAGCTCGAAGCGGTTGCCGCCCGCCGACTTGGCCCGGTACATGGTGATGTCGGCGCTGCGCAGCACCTCGGCCGGGCTGCGCTCCCCGGCCGGACCCTCGACGATGCCGATGCTGCCGCGCACGGTCAGCTCCCGGCCGTCGACGCTGATCGGTGCGAGCAGGGCGTTCATGATGCGGCCCGCGAGCTCGTCGACCTCGCGCTGGGTGTCGGGGCCGGTGGTCAGGGCCACGAACTCGTCGCCGCCGAGCCGCGCCACCATCTCGCCGGGCGCGGTGGCGCAGGACTGCAGCCGGTCGGCGACCTCCACCAGCAGCCGGTCGCCGGCGGCATGGCCGAGGCTGTCGTTGACGGTCTTGAAGCCGTCCAGGTCGAGGTAGCACAGCCCGAACCGCTGGCCCTCCCCGGCGCCCAGCGCCTTCTCCAGGCGCTCGAAGAAGAAGGCGCGGTTGGGCAGCCCGGTCAGGGCGTCGTGCGTGGCCTCGTAGCGCAGGCGCAGGTTGAGCAGCCGCCGCTCGGTGGTGTCCTCCATGAGGGCCAGCTGGTACTGCGGGTTGCCGTCGGCGTCGCGGAGCAGGGAGACCGTCAGATTGGTCCACAGCACCGTCCCGTCGGGGCGGTAGAACGCCTTCTCCAGGTGGTAGTGCTCGCGCTCGCCGCGCACCAGTTCGTCGTAGAGCCGCCAGGTCTGCGGGGCGTCGTCGGGGTGGGTCCAGTCCCTGACGTTGCGGTTGCGCACGGCCTGCTCGGAGACGCCGAACATGCGCAGCAGCGCACCGTTGACCTGCAGGATGTTGCCGTCCAGGTCGGCCATGCCGATGCCTATGGCGGCGCCCTCGAAGACGGCGCGGAAGCGGGCCTCGCTCGCGTGCAGCGCCTGCGCGACGACGCCCTGCGCGCGCAGCGCGGCCTGTGCGACGGACTCCTGCTCTGCCAGGGTCCGCTCGCGCAGGGCCCGGGCGAAGCCGGCGGCCATCGCGTGCTGCAGTCGCGCGGAGCGTGCGCGCAGGTCCTCCCGGTCGCCGTCGCCGCCGCAGTACAGAACCAGGTAGGCGTCCACGCAGTCCAGCGTGCGGCTGAGCGCCTCCGGGTCGGTGCAGTGCGCATCCACGAGGGCTGCGCCGACGGCCTGTGCGGCCTCGGCGTCGAAGGCCCGGGCCAGCAGCGCCCCGCTCAACCGCCGGGCCAGCGGTATCAGTTGCTCCTCGAACTCCGGTCGGGTCGACGACGTCGAGGTCACCGGGAAGACCGCCCGGCTCCAGATCGTCGCGAACCGGCGGAGTCTGCCCTCCGGCCCGTCCGGTTCCGCGATCACGCCGTACGCCCCACGCCCGCGAAGCCGGAGAACGCGTACGGATCCTCGTCCTCCGGTGCGGTGTCGGGCCGCCAGCGCGGCATCGCCACCAGTCCGGGTTCCACCATGTCGTACCCCTCGAAGAACCGCGCGATCTCCTCGCGCGAGCGCATGATCAGCGGACTGCGGATGTCCTTGTACACGTCCACCGCGCCCCCGGCCCGCTCCTGCGGCAGCGGGACCCCCTCGTAGGACGCGTGGGTGAGCACGAGCAGGCTGCCGGGTGCGAGCGCCTCGCCCAGCTCCGCCACCGCCCCGTGCGGGTCGGCCTCGTCCTCCACGAAGTGCAGTATGGCAACGAGAAGCAGCGCCACTGGCCGATTCAGGTCGATCAGCCGCTCCACTTCTGCACTGGCGAGGATCTCGTGGGGCTTGCGGAGGTCGGCGGCGACGACGGCCGCGTCCGCGTTGCCCTCCAGGACCGCCCTGCTGTGTGCCACGGCCACCGGGTCGTGGTCGACGTAGACGACGCGCGCGCCGGGGCGCGCGCTCTGCGCGGCCTCGTGCACGTTGCCGAAGGTGGGTATGCCGGAGCCGATGTCCAGGAACTGCGTGATGCCCTGGTCGGTGGCCCAGCGCACGGCGCGCCGCATGAAGGCCCGGTTCGCCTGCATGACCTTGGGGAGTCCCGGCATGAACTCCATGGCCCGGCGGGCCGCTTCCCGGTCGACCTCGAAGTTGTGCGATCCGCCCAGGTAGTAGTCGTACATCCGGGAGACGCTGGGCACCGAGATGTCGATGCTCCGTGGGGCCCAGGCGGGACGCTCCATCAATCTCTCCAAGGCGTAGGCGATCCGGTGTTCGAGCAGAGGCTACTGATCGCCCGCCAAGGGAGCGACCCGAAACGGAAATTGACCGTCCGTTCCCGGTCACTGCCTGCGGCACGTGCCGAAGTGATACCCGCCCGCCTACCCCTCGAACGTATGACGATCAGTGTTCGAGGCATTCCGGAGCGTTCCGGCGAGGAGAGTGGAAGTACGTTGTCGATTCCATGAGTTCCGGGAGCCCACGACACAATGATCCGCCCCTCCGTGGGGCACGGAGGGGCGGATCGGGTCGGGTTCCGGGTGGACGAGACGATCACCCCCGGGGAGGTTTCTCTACTGCGCCGGAGCGCCGACCGGCTTCCCGTCGGGCCGGACGGCGTACCAGGTGCCGCCGACGCCCTGGCCGTTGGTGTCGCCCGGCGACTTGTCACCGGCGAAGGTGTAGATGGGTGAGCAGTTGATGGTCTGCTGCACGCCCTTTCCGTCGGTCCGGTCGAAGATCATGTAGCCCTTCTTCTGGATGCCCCTGGTGTCGCCGAACTCGACGGGCTCCACGAGCGGCCACTTCTCCAGGCAGGCGCCGGTGCAGTGGGAGACCGGCTTGGGCCAGGCCTCGTCCTTCATGAACCGGTAGACGGTCATGCCCTTCTTGTCGACGACGATCTCACCGAGCTCGGGGTCGTTGCGGGTGGACAGTCCGGCCAGTTCCGTCCCGCCCGCCTCGGCCCCGCCGCCCTGGGCCTTCTTGCCGTCGGGGGCGAGCGCGTACCACTTGCCGCCCACACCCTGGCCCTTGACGTCGCCCGCGTTGACGTCCTTGGCGTAGCGGTAGGCCGGCCAGCCGCCCACGGTGAGCTGCTCGGTGCCGTCGGCCCGGGTGACCGAGCCGAGCAGCGCCTTGTCGATGCCCTCGCCGGCCTCGGCGTCGTCCGCGGGCACCGGTGGCCAGGTCTTGGCGCAGTCGCCGTCGCAGTTCGACTTCGGCGGCTTGTCGGCGTCCTGGTCGAAGCGGTACAGGGTGAGGCCGAGGCTGTCGGTGACCACCTTGCCGACCTGTTCGGTGGTGGAGACGGACAGCTTGCCCGCGGGGTTGGAGGGGCCGGACGGGCTCGGCGCGGCCTGTCCGCCGGGGGCGGCGCCCGCTTCGCTCCCGGTGCCGATGTTTCCGTAGTCCCCGGGCGCGGCCGTGGCTCCCACGTTCTGGCTGGCCGCCGGTGGACTGTCCTGACCGCACGCCGTCGTCAGCGCCAGGACCGCCGCGGCGCTCGCCACGAATGAGGCGCTCCGCCAGGAGGTCTTCATCGTCAACTCCCGAATATCACAAGGGTGTTGCAGCGCCCTACTGCGCCGCCGCACGGTCATGAGTACGCACGGGGGCCGCGTCTGTGTTCAATGACCGGCCGAAATTTCTTTCCGGAACCTGTGACGGGCGCCGCCCGGGGCCACCGACGGTCACCGTCCGACCACACCGGAGCCCCGGCACGGAACGGCACAGAGGAGTCCATCCGGCACCCGCGGGCGAATCCGCCTCTGACCGGCGAGAGCCGCATGTCCCCGTTCGGGGCGATCGCCTCGCACTCCGGCGCGTCCGGCCGGCGCAGGTCTCATGATCTTCGTCGTGCCAGGACTCCTCTCGTCCCAACCCGCCCTCGCCACAAGGGCCTTGGCGGTGGCGGCGCTCACCTGGGACCTCGCCGGCGCACCGGCCGGAGCGGCCGCGGCCGACGCCTGCGCGTACACCTCGACGGAGCCGGGCGGCACGGAGGCGGTGGCGGCCGCCGGGAGCCGGACCCGGCCGGCCGCTCCGTCGTGCGCGCCCCCTCCACCACCCCCCACCTCCACAACGGCTCCCGAGGCCCCGCCGCCGAAGCCCACTCCCCCGCCCACACCCGCCCCCGCTCCCACACCGACACCGCGTCCCGGACCACCGCCGGCACCGAAACCCCGCCCCCGTCCCCGAGCCCTCCGGTCCGGTCCGAGCCGCCGGCCCCGTCCCCGCGACCGGCGCCGCGCCCGGCGGCACCCACCCCACAGCCGGTGCCGAAACCGGTGTCACCGCCGCCCCCGGCACCCTCGATCTCGGCCACTCCCGCGCCGCGCCCGTCCGCGAAACCCGTCCACCTACCCGCGGCACCGCGCCGCGCCGCCGCGGCCCCGCCGGGCGAACGGCGCGCTGTCGCCGCTCACCTTCGTCCTGCTCGTCACCGTGCCCGCGGTGGTCGCCGTGGCCGCGTTGCCTGCGCTGATCCCCCCGGAGGAACCTCTTGCCGGAATGGCTTGTTCTCACCCTCGCGATGCCGGCCGCCTGTGTCGTGGTGGTCGTCATCACGCTCGTACGCCACCGCACGGCGTCCGACGACGAGGCCCCAGCGAGACCCCGGACGTCATCGAGTACATGACGATGTGGATCGGCGTGGTGTACGCCATCGTCCTGGGGCCGGCGATCGCCGGCGTCCGGGAGGGCCGCAGCGCCGCCCAGGACCACCTCCAGGCCGAGGCGACCGCGCTGCACGAGATCTCGGAGCGGGTCCGGGTGTGTCCGCGGGACGTACGCGACCGTGTCCGGGGCGACGTCGAGTCGTATGTGAGCCATGTCGTCACCACCGAGTGGGACACCATGGCCGAACGGGGCGAGGTCACCGAGCGCGGCGACGCGCTGTTCGATCGCGTCCGTGCCGACGTCACCGACTACGAGCCGAGGACCGACTTCGAGGCCCAGGCCTACCAGCCGCTCGTCGACCAGGTGACCGCGGCCGGCCACGCGCGGATCGCACGGGCGGAGTACACCGGGGAGACCATGCCCGGGGTGGTGTGGTTCGGGCTGCTCTCGGGGGCCGTCGTCACCATCGGGATGGTCTTCGCCCCGCAGATCCGCAGAACGACGCGTGAGCTGGTCCTCGCAGGGCCGTTCTCGGCGCTGATCGGCTTCCTGCTGTTCCTCGTCTGGGACTTCGACGCGCCGTACAGCAGAGGTGTGACCGCGCGTCGGCCGACCCGTTCCTGAGGCTCTTCCCGGGCACCGGGGACTGACCGCGCCCCGCACCACGGGTGATCACCGGGGGACACGCGACACGCCGTGGCATCCCCCGGTCGCGTGAGGGGCGTTCCCCCGGGCGGCCCACACGTGTGCCCCGTTCGCGCGACTGCGCGCGCGCCACCGCCTGGGCCTTCTTAGCGTTTCGGGCATCGAGGTGCATTTGTGACGTGAGCGGAACAGGTCCGCTGCTGCCCCTCGGGACCGGAGGATTCACCATGCGCGCGATACGCGTCGCTTCGGCCGTTCTGCTGGGCGCCGGCGCCCTCACCTCCTGCGTACCGGCCGCCGGCGCGGCCATCAAGACCGATTTCGGCTTCAGCGTCGAGCCGTCGACGGTCAGGCCGGGCGGTGAGGTCGCGCTGCGCGTGGTACGCAACCATGCCTGCCGGGGCGAGGCGGCGGTCAACTCGCCGGTCTTCGACATGGTCACGATCCCGCGCCACGAGTCCTGGGCGACGGCCGTCGTGGACTGGGACGCCGAGCCGGGCGCCGTGTACGACGTGCACTTCCAGTGTGACGAGTCGAGCGGCACGGCCCGGCTGACCATCGCCGGCGGCCGTCCGACGCACCACCCCACCCACCACCCGGGGCACCACCCGGACAAGGGTGTGCAGGCCGGTGAGGGCGGCACGCTCGCCGGTTTCGACCTCAAGGAGATCGGCCTGGGCACGGTGCTCATCACCGGTTCGCTCGGCGCCGCCTACCACTTCGCACGCCGCCGCACCGGGGAGGACTCCGCCTGACGGCTCCCCCGCACGCTGCAGGTCCGCGACCCGGCCCCCTGGTGAGGGGGATCCCGGGGCGCGGACCGTTCACGTGCGAGGCGACCGCTCGGGGAAGACCGTGGGAGACAGGGTGTCAGATGCGCCGCTCGGCACGGCGGCGCATCCAGAACACGCCGCCTCCGACGGCCGCCGCGGCCACCAGACCGCCGCCGATGGCGACGTCGGTCGGCGTCGCACCGGTGGTGCTGCTGCCGCCGATGCCACCGCGGACACCGCCGATGACCGAGAAGGCCTGCGGCTTGGTCAGGGACCGGCCGTTGCAGGTGACCGTGACGTCGTACGGCCCCGGGCGGGCGTTGCTGTGGACGGTGGCGGTGCCCTTGGCCATTTCGTTGCGGCCGCCGTGGACGGGCGAGAGCGTCGTCGTGGGGAAGGCGCTCGACGTGGCCGTACCGCCGTGCTTGCAGCCGTCGACCGTGATGGTCAGCTGCCCGCCGCGGGCGATGACGCTCGGCAGCACCATGATGTTGCTGGGCGAGTCCCACGCGACGGCCGCGGGAGCCGAGAGGCCGAGGGCGGCGACCGCCGCTCCGGCGACCGCCAGGGCACGAGTGTTACGCATCTGAACCTCCGCGGAAGACGCCCCGGGGCCCGTTCCCCGGTCGATCGGCGAGAAAGCGCCTCCCAGAAAGACAGTCAGTTGCCGTTGTCGAGGCCGCATTTCGGCAATGGTCCGTCCTGGTGAGGGACGGCACCTCGGGATATCCGCACGATGCCTCATCGCCGCAGGTCACGGGCCGTCAGAAATTCCCCCGGGGCGGCGCCTCGTATGGCGCACCTCAAGGCCCCGGACCGCCCTTCCGCAGCGCGTACGCCCCGGTGGCACCTGTTCCCCGGGTGGGGGCCACCCGTTCGCCGCCGCCCCGTCGCCGCATGTCCACACGGCACTTAGCGTGCTGGTATGCGCGATTGGCACGGCGACGGCCGCGTCGAGAGGGGATGGCGAATGTCTGCGTCCGAGCTTGCCGAGGCGGAGGAGGAGGCGCGCCGCAAGAAGCGCGCCCCGTGGGGCGTGATAGCGCTTGTCCTGCTGACCGGCCTCGCGCTCATCCGGAACGGTTCGGGGGAGTTCGACGAGGGCCCGCCCCAGCCGGCGACGGCGGCAGCGGCGCGGAACCACGTGCCCGGGGCCGCCTTGGCCGATCCCGTGAAGCCCCTTCCGTACGCCCCCCCGGCCCGGGTGAGGATCCCCGCGATCCAGGTGGACGCGCCGATCATCCCGGTGGGCCTGGACGCGGACGGCTGGGTCGGCGCGCCGCCCCCGGAGGACCCCAATCTGGCCGGCTGGTTCACCGGCGCCGTCACCCCGGGCGAGAAGGGCACCTCGGTCGTCGTCGGCCACGTCGACAACCAGCAGGGCCCCGCCGTGTTCTACGGGCTCGGGGCCCTCAAGCAGGGCAACCGCGTCGAGGTCGCCCGCCAGGACGGCAAGACGGCGGTGTTCGAGATCTACGGCATCGAAGTGTTCTCGAAGGACAACTTCCCCGGCGACCGCGTCTACGCGTCCAAGGGAGCGGCCGAGCTGCGGGTCATCACCTGCGGCGGCGGTTTCTCCGAGCAGGACGGCTACGCGGGCAACGTCGTCGCCTTCGCCCGCCTGGTCGAGGTGCGCTGAGCGTCCCCGGCCGGGCGGGCGGCGGCCCGTCGGCTCCTACGCGTAGTGCCGCCGGGGCACCGTGACGTGGTAGCCGGAGTCCAGCAGGTCGGGGAGATACTCCCGCAGGGCCCGCACGCTCTGCGAACGGTCGCCCCCGGCGTCGTGGGAGAGCACCACGACGCCGGGGGCGGCGCCGTTCTCCACGCGCCGTACGATGGAGCGGGTGCCGGGCGTCGACCAGTCCAGGGTGTCGACGGTCCAGGCGAGCGGTTCCATGCCGAGCTCGGCCCCGATCTGGAAGGCGGCGCGGTTCCAGGCGCCGTAGGGGGCCCGGAACCACTCCGGGGCTTCGCCGCAGCAGTCCTCGATGATCTCGCTGGTGCGTTCCATCTGGCTGCGGATCTGCCGCCGGCTGAGGCCGGTGAGCAGCGGGTGGGACCAGGTGTGGTTCCCCACCACGTGCCCTTCGTCGGCCATCCGCGCCAGCAGCTTCCTGCCGCGGGTGGCCATCTCGCCGCACACGAAGAACATCGCGCGGACGTCGTACGTGGCCAGTGTGTCCAGGACGGCCGGGGTGTAGCGGGGGTCGGGGCCGTCGTCGAAGGTCAGCACCATGGTGCGGCCGCGGCCGTCGACCCGCAGGAGCGGTTCGCTGCGGACCAGGGTGCGGTGGGGCGCGGCGCGCGGCGGGCCGTAGCCGGTCAGGGGGTGGAGGCGGTACGCGGAGGACTTCACGGGGCGCCGGACCGGGGAACCCGCGGCCGGGACGGAGCCGTCCGGCCCGTCCCCGGTGACCGCGGCGAGCACGCCGGCCGCGGCGGCCGCTCCCACGGCGCCGACGCCCGCGATCAACGCCCCGCGACGGGTGAGCAACTGATCCTTCTTCATGACTCATCAGTCGCCCGGTGGAAGACCGACGCACCTGTGCAACACCGGTGCGGCGGCACGCTTTCACCCGGCCGGATCAGGCAGAAGGGTCAGCGTGCCGCCCACCAGGCTCACCGGCTTGGCAGTTGGGCTGGTGGGCGGCGTAGTCCCGCGGGAGTCGGATGATCTTGTGCCTGACGATTCGCTTGCCCCTCGGCGCCCTCACCCGCGCGGACGAAGATCCGCACGACGGACTCGGGCACCCGGTAACGGCGCATGTCCCCGGCCCTGCCGTCCTCGTCCGGTTCGGGTTCGACCCTGCAACCGAGCCCCTCGATCGCGGCGGCCAGGGCCCCTTCAACTCCTCGACCCCGGCGAGTTCCTTTCGGAGGTCGGCGAACTGCCGGGTGCCTGCAGCAACATCCGCTCGAGGCGACCACGAGCCTGGTGTGAAATGGGCGGCTGGCCCGGAGGCGGCCTCCGAGCCTGTCCCCCGTCGGCGGAGAGAGGGGTCGGCGGGGCCGGCCCCGTCCCCTCCGGCGGGGCCGGGCACCGCCCTCGACAGCGGCCCACCGGGGCGTGGCGGGCGCTGTCAGCCCTTCGGGTGCCCTTGTCAGCGCCACTTGCGCATCACCGGAACGGAAGGAACCCCTCACCGGCCGGCGCCGGGACCGTGGCGCACCCGTCGGCGCTCCCGCCACGCGGCCGGAACCAGGGCCTCCGATAGCCTCGGGACGTGACGGAACAGCACTCCCGCGGGTTCGAACGGGGCACGGACGGGCCGAAGGTGATCGTGGTCGGGGTGGACGGCTCCGACTCCTCCCTGCGGGCCGCGGCCTACGCCGCCGGCCTGGCCAGGCGGCAGCACGCGCTGCTCGCCGTGGTGTACGTGCAGCCCGTGCCGGCGGCGGGAGCGGCGCTCGGGGCGCCGGTGGCCGACACAACGGACGAGATCGCCGAGGACCTGGTGGCGCAGATCCGGGAGGCGGCCCGGCGGCTCAAGGGGATATTCGAGGTCCGCTGGGAGTTCCACACGTTCCGCGGCGACCCGTACAACGGCCTGGTGAGGGCGGCCGACGAACTCAAGGCGGACGCGGTCGTCGTGGGCGCCTCGGAGCAGGCGGGCCATCGGTTGGTCGGCTCGGTGGCGGTCCGCCTGGTCAAGGCGGGGCGCTGGCCCGTGACCGTCGTGCCGTAGACGGCCCTCGCCCGGTGCTCTCGCGGGGCGTCCGCCTGCGCCATCATGACCCGCCGTCAGGCGGTCGCCGAACGCGAAGAGGTGAGGCACATGGCCGGGATCCGGATGGGTGAGGGGATTCTCCGCAGCAAACCCATCGAGCACATCGAGGAGCCGGAAGCCGGCAGGGGCGCGCGCCTGGAGCGGTCGCTGGGGCTGTGGCAGCTGACCGCCATCGGCGTCGGCGGGATCATCGGCGCGGGCGTCTTCACGCTGGCGGGGACGGTGGCCAACGGTACGGCGGGGCCGGCCGTGCTGGTCTCGTTCCTCATCGCGGGCGTCGCGAGCGCCGCGGCCGCCCTCGCGTCACCCGGATCGCGGGGGTGGCGTCGGCCGCCATCGCCGGGTTCCTGCCGATCGGGGAGGCGGCCGAGCTGACCAACACCGGCATCCTGCCGGCGTTCGTGGTGGTGTGCGCGGCGGTGATCGTGCTGCGCTCCCGGCGGCCCGACCTGCCGCGCACCTTCCGCACCCCGTGGATGCCGGTGGTGCCGCTGCTGGGCATCGTGTTCTCGGTGTGGCTGATCGCGTTCCTGCAGGGGCAGACCTGGGCGCGGTTCGCCGTCTGGTTCCTGGTGGGGCTCGTCGTCCACTTCGGCTACTCCTACCGGCGCTCGGAGCTGGCCGGGCGCCGGTAGGGGCGGGGCGGCCTGCTGCTACTGCCCCATCACCAGTCCGTCCCCGGCCGCGCCGCGGCTGAGGACGACGTCGCGGATGCGGTCGCGGACGGCCCGGACGTCGGCGCCCCGGGCGAGGGCCTTGTTGAGGTTCACGACCCGTCCGGCGTCGACGTCGAAGAACTGCGGGACGAACTCGGCCTTCGTCACCTTCCAGCGCCCGCCGGGCCGGTCGGGTGGTGCGAAGGTGAAGCGGCAGAGGGTGGACTGGTTGCCGCGGGGGTCCTTGACGCCCTCGTGGTTGGTCATCTCGCCGGCGATCTGGTCGCCCATGCCGTAGATCACCCAGGTGCCGTTCACCTTCTCGTAGGCCTGCGGGACGTGGGCGTGGGTGCCGAGGACGAGGTCGATGTCGGGGCGGCCCCCGCTCCGTGCGGCGGTCAGGCCGCGGGCCAGGGCCAGTTGCCGCTCGTCGGGAGCGTCCTGCCACTCGGTGCCCCAGTGCATCGAGACGACGACCACGTCGGCGCCGGCACCGCGCGCGGCCCTGGCGTCTTCGACGATCCGGGCCTCGTCGATGAGGTCGACGGCCCAGGGCTGACCGTCGGGGAGCGGGATGCCGTTGGTGTCGTAGGTGTAGGCGAGGTGGGCGACCTCGGCCCGGCCGGCCCGCAGGACCGTCACCGTGCGGGCCTCCTGCTCGGCGCGCGCCGAGCCGGCGTGCCGTACGCCCGCCCGGTCGAGGGCGTCGAGGGTGCGGCGGATGCCGTCGGCGCCGTCGTCCAGGGTGTGGTTGGAGGCGGTGGAGCAGCCGTCGTAGCCGGTGTGGGCGAGGGCGCGGGCGATCTCCGGCGGGGACTTGAAGGTGGGGTAGCCGGTGTAGTCGCCGTTCGCGCCGTAGACGGTCTCCATGTGGCACAGGGCGATGTCGGCGCGGGAGACGACCGGGCGGATCCCGGAGAGCATCGGCCGGAAGTCGTAGCCGGTGCCGCCGGCGTCGAAGCGGGCCCGGTCGATGATCGTGCGGTGCGGGAGGACGTCGCCGGAGGCGACGAGCGTGAAACCGCGGGCTTCACCGGCGGCCGGGGCCGGGCGTCCGGAGCCGGGTGGTGTGTGGTCGCGGGCCTGGCAGGCGGCGCCTGCGGCGAGGACGACGGTCAGGGCCAGAGCCAGCTGTCGACTGCGTGCGAGCATCCATTCACCCCACTGTGGGCGTTGTGGTCTTATTTACGCACAATCAGGAAAGAAGGCTCTCCCCGCCCCAGGTGGCTCCGACACGCTCATCAGCCCGTCCGGCACCCGCATGGCGGGGCACCCTGACCGTTCGTCGAACCGTTCGTCGACGCGATCGACCGTCCGTCGCACAGCGGGGTACGTGGCCTGTGCCGCGCACGCCCCCTGCGGTGGCATACGGCCATGACGGCCGGATCCACTCTCACGAACGGAACGACCGCCGAGCACGAGCTCGCCGCACTGCAGCGGGAGCACGGCCGGCCCCTCTTCGCGCTGCTGATGCGGCTCTGCGACGGAGACCGGCAACGCGCGGAGGACCTGGTCCAGGAGACGCTGGTGCGCGCCTGGCAGCACCCCGAGGCCCTGCGCGCCGACGACTTCGACTCCGTGCGGCCCTGGCTGATGACGGTCGCGCGGCGGCTCGCGATCGACGCCCGGCGCGCCCGGCAGGCCCGTCCCGCCGAGGTCGGCGACGCGGTGCTGGAGAACGCGCGGGTCATCTCCGACCACGCCGAGCGGGCCGCGGCGGCGCTCGACGTCCGCCGGGCTGTGAAGACACTCACTCCCGAACACCGTGAAGTCCTGGTGCTCGTGTACTTCCAGGGGGCGAGTGTGGCGGAAGCGGCGTCAGCCCTCGGGATTCCGCCCGGTACCGTGAAGTCCCGCGCGTACTACGCGCTGCGCGCCCTGCGCCGGGTGCTTCCCGGATATGCCGCCGACCTGCGATGAAACCGATCGCCGAGTCAAGCCTCCGTAAAGTGCCTTGCCCAGGAACCCGGTTGAGTAATCGGCTGTCCTCATCCGTGTTCCGGATGAGGGCCGCGACGCCCCCGGGGCCCGGCGTCGGGCGACGCGCACGTACCGGAGGAAGGCGGGAAGGGATGCTGCACAGAGGGCAGGGGAGCACGGACGGTTGCGACGGCGAACTGACCGTCCCGATGGCGTGGTTGTACGCCGAGTACATCGCCGACGAGCTGCTGCGGACCGGCGATCTCATGCCGCCGACGTCCTTCGAGTTCCGGGCCGGGCGCGACGCCCTGGCGCTGACCGTCTTCCTGTCGGACACCGACGGGGAGCTGTCCGGCATCCGGGTGCTCACCCAGCTGGAGACCTGGCTGTCGCTGACCGCGTACGACCAGCCGTGGCAGGAGTGGGTGCGCGAGCGGCTGGAGGAGCTCTCCGCCGGGGCGGCGGGGTCGGGGCGGCCCGCGCCGGACGTGGACCTGGCCGAGGAGGCCTGGCGCTGGCTGCAGGAGACGGAGCTGCTCGCGCCGGATCTGAACGCGGTGCCCGGGGGTGCTCCCGTGGCCGGTGAGGACGACGGGCCGAAGGTCTGGACGCCCGCCTGGCAGCTCGGACTGCCCTTGGGACACCTCGCGATCCGTCTTTTCTAGATTCCTGCGGCCCCGACCACTCCGCGGGCCGGAGCGCTCCGAACGCTTTGGTTGCGATTGTGTCACCGGCTTGAGTGATTCCGCTGCCTGGTCCGTACCGGTGGGAGCAAGGACTAACCCCACCCGCACCCAACGGCACGAGGATTCGGCATGAGGTCCCTGGAGAGGCATCGCGACGTCGGCGCCTACGCGCTCGGCGTGCTGGACGAGGCGGAGGCCTTCCGCTTCGAGGACCACCTCATGGAGTGCCCTCGGTGTGCTGCGGAGGTGACGGAACTGGCCGTCACGACAAGGCAGTTGATGCTGTACCGGCGGGCCACTCCCCGGTACGTGCACCCGATGCCGCAGCCCGGTCCGCGCATGCTGGACAGCCTGCTCGCCGAGGTCGCGACGCGGCGCCGGGCCGGCCGCAGGCACCTGCTGTTCGCCCTGGCCGCCTCGGTCGTCCTCGCGGTGTCGGTGCCCGGCGTCGCGATGATGGCCGAGGGGAGCGCCGCGGAGCAGCAGCCGCTGACGGTCGCCGCGACCGACGCCCGTACGGGGGTGTGGGCACAGGTGACGACGGCGGACGAGGGCTCGGGCAGCCAGGTCGAGCTGAAGGTGAAGGACACGGCCGGACCGCGCGCCTGCCATCTGGTCGTCGTCGGCCACGACGGCTCCGAGGAGATCGCGACCAGCTGGCAGGCGCCCGGTCACGACGACCGCCCCCACACGATGAGGGCCGGCACGTCCAAGCATCCGGACGAGATCGCCCGTTACGAGGTCCGCTCGGAGCACGGGGAGGTGCTCGTACGGCTGGAGCGCTGACCCTGCGTCCCCGCCCGTCCCCGGGCGGCCCGGGCGCCCCGGTGTGGGGCCGCCGGACGCCCCACCCCGAAGGCACGCACCCCCGCCCTGGCCGGTCGACGGGTGAGCCGGCGCCGCACGGTCACTTCAGCAGGCGCGACATCCTGCGGTCCGCCAGCGGCTTCCCGCCCGTCTGGCAGGTCGGGCAGTACTGCAGGGAGGAGTCGGCGAAGGACACCTCGCGGACGGTGTCGCCGCACACCGGGCAGGGCTCGCCGGTGCGGCCGTGGACCCGCAGGCCGCTCTTCTTCTCGGCCTTCAGCCGCCCGGCCGCCACCCCCCGGGAGCGTTCGACCGCATCGGTGAGCGTGTCGCGCAGGGCCGTGTACAGCCGGCCGGTCTCCTCCTCGCTCAGGGACGCGGCCAGCTTGAAGGGCGACATCCTCGCCGCGTGCAGGATCTCGTCGCTGTAGGCGTTGCCGACGCCCGCGATCAGGCTCTGGTCGCGCAGCGCGCCCTTGAGCTGTCGTCGTTCCCCGGTCAGCAGGTCCGCCAGGCGCCGCTGGTCGAAGTCGGCGGCGAGCGGGTCGGGGCCGAGCCGGGCGACGCCCGGGACCTGTTGCGGGTCCCCCACGACGTACACCGCGAGCCGCTTCTGCGTGCCGGCCTCGGTGAGGTCGAGACCGGCACCGGTGTCCAGGGCCACCCGCAGCGCCAGGGGGCCCTTGCCGGGCCGGGGCGGGCCGTCGGGGAGGCGGTCCTTCCACTGCAGCCAGCCCGCGCGGGCCAGGTGCGTCACCAGATGCGGGCCGTCCTCGGTGGCGAGGGCCAGGAACTTGCCGTACCGGCGTACGGCGACGACCTCGCGTCCCTCCAGCGCGGACAGGGGCGGGTCGTACGTCTTCAGGACGCTGATCGCGACGGGCAGCACCCGGACGATCTCGCGGCCGACGAGGTGCTCGGTCAGGAATTCCTTGAGCGCCTCGACCTCGGGGAGTTCCGGCATGGATCCAGAGTGCCACGTGGGGTCAGTCCTGGTCGGGCACCACGAACTCGCACCACACGGCCTTGCCGCCGCCGCGGGCCTCCACGCCCCACACGTCGGCGAGCAGCTCGACCAGCAGCAGGCCCCGCCCGGACACCCCCGCCTCCCCGGCATCGCGGCGGCGGGGCAGGGCGCTGGAGGAGTCCGCGACCTCGACGCGGAGCCGGAGCGCGGAGCCGGTGAGCGCACGCAGGGTGAGGATCGCGGAGCCCTCGGTGTGCATCAGGGAGTTGGTGATCAGCTCGTCGGCGACCAGGGCGATCTCGTCCGCGCGGTCCGGGACGCCCCACGCGGAGGCCGCGGTGCGGACCATGTCACGGGCGTCGGACAGGGCGGCGGGGTCGCCGGGGACCACGAGCCGCTGGAGGCGGCGGCCGGGGCGGGGGCCCTCGGGGCCGCGCCGGCGCAGCAGCAGCAGCGCCACGTCGTCCTCGCCGCGGCGTTCCGCGGCGACGTCGATGAGCCGGTCGGCGAGGTCCCGTACGTCCTCGGGGCCGGTGCAGACGAGCGCGGTGAGGGTACTCATGCCGTCGTCGAGGTCGGCGCCGGGCTGTTCGACCAGACCGTCGGTGCACAGCAGCAGGGCGTCGCCCGGGTCGAGCTCCATGGTGCCCACCGGGTAGACGAGGCGCCCGAACTCGGCGGACAGGCCGAGCGGCAGACCGCCCGGGACGGTGACGCGGCTGCATTCGCCGTCGGCCCGGCGCACCAGCGGGTCGATGTGGCCGGCCCGCACCATCTGCACCACGCCCGTGGCCAGGTCGGCCTCGGCGTACAGGCAGGTCGCGGAGCGGTCGGTGTCGAGTTCGTGCAGGAAGACGGAGGCACGGGCCATCACGGTGGCCGGCGGGTGCCCCTCGGCGGCGTAGGCGCGCAGCACGATGCGCAGCTGGCCCATCACGGCGGCGGCGTGCGTGTCGTGGCCCTGGACGTCGCCGATGACGGCCCCGACCCGGCCGCCGGGCAGCGGGATGAGGTCGTACCAGTCGCCGCCGATGTCCCGGCCCACGGAGCCGCCGATGGTGGCGGCGCGGTAGCGGACGGCGACGTCGGCGCCCGGGACGCTCGGGATGGTCCGGGGCAGCATCGCCTGCTGCAGCCCCTGGGCGAGGTCCCTCTCCTGCTCGTAGAACATGGCCCGCTGCAGGCTCTGGGCGATGCTGCTGCCGAGGGCGAGGAGGATGGTGCGCTCCTCCGGGGTGAAACCCCGGCGGTCGCTGTAGAGCAGGCCCATCGCGCCGATCGGCTGGGCCTGGACGATGAGCGGCAGATAGGCGGCCGAGGTGATGTTCAGGCCGGTGATGTGCGGCCACAGGATCGGGTACCGCTCGGCGAACTCCTCCGGCGACTCGATGAAGCACGGCCTCAGGGTCCGTACCGCCTCGCTCATCGGGTACGGCTCGTCGATCCGGGTGACGCGGGTGCCGGGAACGAAGCTCTCGGAGGGCCCTTCGGCGACCAGGCGGATCCGGCCGGCCTCGACCAGGCCCATGACGAGGCTGGTGGCGCCCAGGTGGGTGACGCCGCGGGTGTCCTTGAGGACGTCGATGACGTCCTGGACGGTACGGGCGTGGGCGAGGGCGGCCGTGGTGAGTTCGACGACGCTGGTCTGCCGCCGTCGGGCCTCGTCGCGGGCGGCCTGGTCGCTGCGGGCGTCGAGCTCGCCGAGTTCCTGGGTGGCGTCCCGGACGATGCCGATGATGCGCCGGGGCCGTCCGGTGCCGTCGCGCCGGATGTAGCCCTGGGTGTGGGTCCAGCGCAGGGTGCCGTCGCGACGGCGTATGCGGAAGTAGGCGCCGTAGTTCTCGCTGCCGTCCTTCAGGGCATGGGAGACGGCGGCGTCCAGGCGCGCTGCCTCGTCGGGCGGGACGCGCGCGGAGAGCGACTCGGGGTGGTCGTCGTACTCGTCGGCGCGCACGTCGAGCACTTCGTGGGCCCGTGCGTCCATCTGCATCAGGCCGGTATCCAGATCCCAGACGAAGCTGCCCATCCGGTTGAGCGCGAGGATCGGGTCCGGGCGGGCGGGCCAGTCGTCCGGGAGGGACAGGGCGGCACTCGCTCCCCGATCAACCATGGGCCCACCTTGCCAGGATTCGTCCGATTCTTCGACCGGATGTGCCGAGTGTAGGGGCCACCCGTCGTCGTGGTCGGCCCAGGGTGGTTTCACGCGCTCGCTCGGGTTACGCACCCGGAGCGGTGGTACGCGGAGCGTGACAGGAGGTCCGGCGCCGCACGGGAAGGACCAGGACGGGAGGACCGGGGAGGAGGAGCGCACGGCCGTGGACTGGTTCACCGCACCCGAGTACTGGCTGATCCGGCTGGTCTTCCAGCGGGCAGTGGCCGCCGTGTACCTGGTGGCGTTCCTGACGGCGGTGCTGCAGTTCCGCGCGCTGATCGGGAGCCGCGGCATGCTGCCGGTGCCGCGGTTCGTCCGGCGGGTGCCGTTCCAGCGGGCGCCGCGCCTGTCACCCAGCTCGTGGTGCCGTTCCTGCTGTTCACCCCGCAGCCCCTCACGACGGCGCCGCCGCCCTGTTGATCGTCACCCAGCTGTGGCTGGTGCTGTCGGGCACCTTCGCCTGGCTGAACTGGATCACGATCGTCCTGGCCCTGTCGGCCGTGCGCTTCCCCTCCGATCCCCCGGACGTGCCGGACGCGCCGGTCTGGTGCGTGGTCCCGGTGCTCGCGGTGGCCGCGTTGCTGCTCGGCCTCAGCTGCCGGCCGGTGCGCAACATGATCTCCCGCCGGCAGGTGATGAACCGCTCCTTCGACCCGCTCCACCTGGGCAACACCTACGGGGCGTTCGGCAGCGTCAGCCGGGTGCGCCACGAAGTGGTCGTGGAGGGCACCGCGGACGAGGTACCGCGCGAGGACTCGGACTGGCGGGAGTACGACTTCAAGGGCAAACCGGGCGATCCGCGACGCTGGCCCCGCCCGTTCGCGCCGTACCATCTGCGCCTGGACTGGCTGATGTGGTTCGCGGCCCAGGTCGGGCCACTGTGGAGCCGGAGCGCCGACGGGAGGGACGAGCCCGTCCAGCCGCAGCACTACGCGTTCCTCGTGCCCGAGGACCGGTTCGACACCCTGATCGCCCGCCTGGAGGCGCTCGGGGTGACGTACTTCGCCGACCCCGGGCACACCGAACCGGGGCGGGTCAACGACCTCTTCGGTGGTCGCGGCGCCTACTTCGACGACCCGGACGGCCACAACATGGAGATCATGACCCGGCCGTACGCCCGCCCCTGATCTCCACCCGAGCGGCTGCCCTACAGGGCCCGGTACATGACGTGCAGCCCCACCAGGCCGTGCCGGGGGTGCTCGAACGCGTCGGGGACCGTACCGAGGACCGTGAAGCCGAGGGAGGTCCAGAGTCTCACGGCGGGGTTGGTCTCGACGACGGCGTTGAAGACCATGCCCCGGTAGCCGGCGGTCCGGGCCTCGGCCAGGAGGCGCTCGGCGAGAGCCCGGCCGTAACCGCGGCCGCCCCGGTCGGGATCGACCATGAAGCCGGCGTTGGCGATCCGGGCGGCGGGGCCGCCGTAGTTGGGGGTGACGAAGGCGGAGGCCACGACCCTGCCGCGCTCGTCCTCGACGACGTAGACGCGTTTCGCCGGGTTCATCCACAGGACCCGGGCCTCCTCCTCGGATGTCCCCGGGTCCCAGGCGTAGGTGTCGCCCGCGGCGACGATGCGACGCCAGAACGGCCAGATGCGCGGCCAGTCGTCAGCCGTTGCTTCCCTGATCAGCATGGGCGCGAGTCTGGCACGCCCGTGCCGGCGGGTCGGATGGGGGCCGGCGCCCTGTCAGTCGACGCTGGGCAGGATGTGGGGCTCCGCGAGGTCGTCCTCGTAGCCCGCGAGGCGGATCGGGGCCGACCGGGCCCACACGTCGAGGCTGCCGAGCTCGTCGACCCGCCGGCCGACGCGCTCGCCGCGTTCCTTGGGGCGCTGATCGCTCTTCGTCTTCTCCGGTGTCACCGCGCACTCCTTATGTGTCGGTCACCCTCGGGACGTGTGCGCCGCTCCTGCTGCGCCTGACGCCCCGCTCGGGCTCGTATGTCATGTGCAGTTCGGACGCGGTGGCGCCAGGTCGACTCACGGGAGAGCAGGCCGTGGTGAACCGGCGTGTCCCAGGACGGACCGTGGGTGTGGGTAGGACCCTTACTGCTGTCCGTCCGCATCAGATTAACCAAATGAGCAACCCCCCGCTCGATGGGGCTGGAAACAACCGGTAACGATCGCGCGACATCCGCCGTTCAGCTTGGGTTCACGTACTGTTTTGTCCGTGAAGGGGGCTTTCGCGGATCACCCGTTCGGCGTAGGTCGGCGAGGACGCTTTCGAGACGGCTGCGCAGTTCAAGTGGCGTTGGCCCAGGAGAAAGCTCGTCATGCTGCGCTACGGGGGTCAACGGCCGTCTCACGGGAGGACCGAGGCATGGTGCTGCGCGGCGTCGAGGAACTGATGGATCTGCTGTACGCCTGCCGGGGCGCCTGGGACGTCCCGGAGGACGGCTGCCCGCCGGTCGACCGGCACGACCACGCGCTGCGCACCGCCGCCCTGCTGCGCCGCGGCCGCCCCGCGGACAAGGAGCTCCAAGCGGCGGGTCTGGTGCAGCCGGTCGGGGGCCTGCTGTGGCCCGGCGACCCGACAGCGCGCGCCGGTCGCACGGCCGAAGCCGTCCGCGGCCTGCTCGGCGAGCGCGTCTCCCGGCTCGTACGCCACTGCCCCGGCCGGGACGCCCGGGCCGGCGACGATGTCCTCGCCCTGCGAGAGGCCACGGAGGAGGCCCGCACGGCCGGCTTCGACGCCGGTGTCCTGGAGGACTGGCGCACGGTGCTGGAACTGCTGGCCGCGAGGGACTCCCGCCTCCGGGCCCTCGACTGACGGCCCGTCACCCACCACGGGTCCGCGTACCCGGGGAACCTGCCGGAAGATCCCGGGGCTGGGTGACCGCCGAGGGACGCGCCGAGCCGCCCGCGGCCCCACGCGGTCGGCCGCGCACTACGGTGACGGTCCCCCACCGGCAACGCCACCGGCCGGGGGCCCGGCGCGCGGCGGCCTGGCCGCCGCCGGGCCAGGAACGCACGGCGTCACCCGGGGCGTCCTGCGGCACCCCGAGCGACGCCGGGAGCGGGTGACGGGGCGGAGACGGCGGCGCTCGGGCGAGGAGGCGCGACCCGCCGTGGGC
>NZ_JBHYQH010000020.1:0-117030 GCF_042746715.1 Streptomyces sp. NPDC058741
GGTCTGCGGCCAGCCCGTCACCGTGTGCGCCACCGTCACACCCGTCGCCCCCGGCAACGGCACCCCCACCGGAACCCTCACCCTCACCGGCCCCGCCGGACTCGACCAGACCACCGACCTCGCACCCGACGGCACCACCTGCATCACCACGACCATGCTGGAGACCGGCCTGGTGACCGCCACCTACAACGGCGACGGATGCTTCACCCCCTCGACCGGCACCGCACCCGTGACCGTGGACCAGGCGGCCAGCACCACCACCGTCACCGTCGACCCGGTTCTCTCGGTCTGCGGCCAGACCGTCACCGTGTGCGCCACGGTCGCGCCGGCCTCCCCCGGCAGCGAGGCACCGACCGGAACGGTCACCTTCACCGGCCCCGGACTCGACCAGACCGTGGACCTGGCACCCGACGGCACCGCCTGCGTCACCGCCGACAACCTCACCACCGGCACCGTCACGGCCACCTACAACGGCGACACCTGCTTCACCCCGTCGACCGGCACCGCCACGGTGACGATCGAGCCGGCGGTCAGCGCGGTGTCGGTGACGGTGAACCCCAACCCGTCGGTCTGCGGCCAGCCGGTGACCGTGTGCGCTGCCGTGACGGCGGCAGCCCCCGGCAGCGGCACCCCCGGCGGAACGGTCACCTTCACCGGCGCCGGACTGAACCAGACCGTGGACCTGGCACCCGACGGCACCGCCTGCGTCACCGCCGGCAACCTCACCACCGGCACCGTCACCGTCACCTACAACGGCGACACCTGCTTCACCCCCTCGACCGGCACCGCGTCCCTGACCGTCAACCGGGCTGCGAGCAGTGCGACCGTGTCGGTGAACCCGAACCCCTCGGTGTGCGGCCAGAGCGTGACGGTGTGCGCCACGGTCATGGCCGTCGCCCCCGGCAACGGCACCCCCACCGGGACGGTCACCTTCACCGGCCCCGGCGGGCTGGCCCTGACAGCGCCACTGGGCGCCCAGGGCACGGCCTGCGTCACCGCAGGCAGCCTCACCACCGGCACCGTCACCGCCACCTACAACGGCGACACCTGCTTCACCCCCTCGACCGGCACCGCACCCGTCACCGTGAACAACGCCCAGACCACGACCGTCCTCACCGTCACGCGCAACCCTCAGTGCGGCCAGCCGGTGACGTTGTGCGCCAAGGTCACGACCGTCGCGCCGGGCAGCGGCACTCCCACCGGGTCGGTGACCTTCAACGGTCCCGGTGGCTTCACCCAGACCGTCCCACTCGACGCGCAGGGCACGGCCTGCGTGACCACCACGGCGAGCACCAGCGGCACGGTGACCGCCGTCTACGGCGGAAACTCCTGCAGCAGCCCCTCTGCCGCGACGGCGAGTCTGACCGTGACCGCCGCTCCCACGACGCTGACGGCGGCCCCGGCGCAGCTGCGGCTGCGGACGAACGGCACCTTCGTCATCCCGTCGCTGAGCGCCACGCTCAAGGTCACGTCCACCTCTGCCCCGGTCGCGGGACACGTGGTCGTCTTCTCGGCGAACACCGCCATGGGACCCGTCCTGCTCGGGACCGCGCTCACCAACGCCTCCGGGGTGGCGACACTGGCCCCGCCTCCGCTCACGGTTCCCAGCATGATGATCACAGCGGCGAGTTACACCGCGTCCTTCTCCGGGTCGAGCTGCTACGGCCCGTCCTCCGTGACGGCGCCACTGAACCTCGTCCTGTTCCCGCTCCTTCCCTGACCGCACGCCGGTCACCGCACGGGAACGGCCGTCGGCGCCCCTGCGGCGGCCAGGGAGAAAGTGAGGATGCCGCGGCGTGAGGTCCGAGCGGAGCCGCCGGCACCACCGCCGGCCGGAGGGAGAGACCTCGTCCGACCACCCGGCGGTGCCTGCCGTGCAGGCACCGCCTGCGGCGTGGCCGGGGCAGGGCCACCGGGCGACAACACCCCCTGGCCACGCGACGGCGCCCGGCTAGGAGACGACGTCCTTGCGTGCGAAACCCCTGAACGCCAGGGCGAACAGCACGAGCGCGTACGTTACGGAGACGGAGGTGCCCTGGATCATGTCCGACCACTCCAGCTGCGGCCGGACGGCGTCCAGCCAGGCGTACTGCCAGTGCGCGGGCAGGAAGTTGCGCCAGTCGCCCAGGGCCGTCACCTCGTCGAGGACGCTGCCGATGATGGTGAGGAACACCGCCCCGCCGACCGCGCCGAGCGGGGCGTCCGTCCGGGTCGACAGCCAGAACGCCAGGGCGGCGGTGACCAGTTGGGACACCATGATGTACACGACGACGATCAGCAGCCGCTGCACCGCCGTGCCGGTGGGCAGACTGCCGCCGGTGGGCAGCTGGAGCGGGCCCCAGCCGTAGGCGGCCGTACCGGCGAGCAGGGCGACGACCGGCAGCAGGACCAGGGCGGCCAGGCTCAGGGAGAGTCCGACCGCGAGCTTGGACCACAGCAGCCGGGCCCGGGGCACCGGGGCGGCGAGCAGGTAGCGCAGGGAGGACCAGCTCGCCTCCGAGGCGACCGTGTCCCCGCAGAACAGGGCGACGGGGATGACGAGCAGGAAGCCGGCGGCAGCGAAGAGGTTGACCGCGGCGAAGTTGGCCCCGGACGCGGTGGCCGTGTCCATGAGGTTGACGCGGTTGTTGTTGCCGCCCGGGTCGCCGCCGATCTGGAAGGCGACGAGCAGGACGACCGGCAGGGCGAACAGGACGCCGCCCATCACCATCGTGCGGCGCCGCTTCAGCTGCCGGACCAGCTCGACGCGGAAGGGCAGGGTGCGGCCCGCGCGGTAGCCGTCGGCGGTCTCGACGGGCGGCTCGGCGAGCGTGCTCATGCTTCGGCTCCGATCAGGGTGAGGAAGGCGTCCTCCAGGCGGCGGTGCGGGCCGACCGAGGCGACCGCCACGTCCAGCCGTACGAGGTCGGCGACCAGGCGCTGCGGGGTGCCGTCGGCGTCGAGCCGGACCAGCAGGCCCTCGTCGGCGCGGACGGCCGAGGCGACGCCGGGCAGGGCGGCGACCTTCTCCAGCACCGGCTCGTCCACGGGCGCGGCCGTGCCCACCAGGAGGGTGTCGCCGGAGCCGACGATGTCGGCGACCGGGCCCGTCTGGACGAGCTGCCCGTGGTCCATGACGACCAGGTGGGTGCAGGTCTGCTCGACCTCGGCGAGGAGGTGGCTGGAGACGATGACCGTGCGGCCGGCGGCGGCGTAGCGGATCATCACCTCGCGCATCTCGCGGATCTGGGGCGGGTCGAGGCCGTTGGTGGGCTCGTCCAGGATGAGCAGGTCCGGCAGGCCGAGCATGGCCTGGGCGATGGCGAGGCGCTGGCGCATGCCCTGGGAGTAGGTGCGCACCGCGCGGGCGAGGGCGTCCCCCAGGCCCGCGATCTCCAGGGCCTCCTCCATGTGCGCGTCCTCGGCGGGGCGGCCGGTGGCGCGCCAGTACAGCTCCAGGTTCTCCCGGCCGGACAGGTGCGGCAGGAAGCCCGCGCCCTCGACGAAGGCGCCGACCCGGGAGAGGACCGGGGCGCCCGCTGCGATGGCGTGGCCGAAGACGCGGATCTCGCCGCCGTCGGGCTTGATCAGGCCCATGAGCATGCGCAGGGTGGTGGTCTTGCCGGCGCCGTTGGGGCCGAGCAGGCCGAGCACCTGGCCCTGCTCCACGCGGAACGACAGGTCCTTCACGGCGTACCGGTCGGAGGACTTGGCGTAGCGCTTGGTCAGGCCGGTGATCGTCAGCGGGACCTCGGCGAGCGCGGGGTCCGGCGGGGCCGGGGCGGCGGTGCGTCGGCGGCCCGTGAGGAGCAGCGCCAGGGCGATGCCGGCGCCGGCGAGCGGCAGCCACCACACCCACGCGGGCAGCCCGGCCCGGGAGTCGAGCTGCCCCAGGCCCGAGGGGACCTGCAGGTCGCCCTTGAGGGAGACGGTGTAGGTCGCCGGGGCCGCCGGGGAGGCGTAGCCGAGGTCGGTGGAGGCGAGGACGAGGCGGAGCCGGTGCCCGTCGCCGAACTCGTGGTCGATCGCCGGGAGGGTGACGCGGACGTCCTTGCCGTCCTCGGCGCCCTCGACGCGCAGGGGGGTGACGAGCTGGGAGGGCAGGACCGGCTGGGTGCCGCCCGGGCCGACGTCGTAGAGCTTGGCGAAGAGGACGGCGTCGCCGCTTGTGGACTTCACGCGCACGGTCGCGGTGGGCGAGCCGGTGATCTGGAGGTCCTCGCTCAGCGGTGCCGACTCGAACGCGGCGAACTGGCCGGGGAAGTCCAGGGAGACGCCGACGCCGAGGGAGGAGAGCTGGCTGAGGCCGCCCGCGCCGCCGAGTCCGGGCAGGGCGGAGACACCGGGCGGGCTGGCGCCGGGCGGGTTGGCGAAGCTCTGCTCGCGTCCGGTCAGGGCCAGGGAGCCGCGCTCGCTCTCCAGGCCCGGGTAGCGGTCCGCGGTGACGCCGGTCAGGCGGGGTTCGCCGTCGCCGGAGCCGAGGCCCAGGGTGCGGCTGACGCGGAAGGCGGGGCCGGTGGCGGCGCTCTCGTCGCCCTTGAGGTAGCGGTCGAACCAGGACCTCACGCGGTCCTGGACACGGCCGGTCTCCAGGTCGCCGCCGTCGTGGCCGCCGGAGATCCAGTCGACGCCGACGGGGGCGCCGTTGGCGCGGATCGCCCTGGCCGCCCGGTCGGCCTGGCCGAGCGGGAAGAGGGAGTCGGACTGGCCCTGCATCAGCAGGGTCGGCACCTTGATGTTCTTCCCGACGGCGGACGGGGAGCGCTTCTCGAGCAGGTCGCGCGCCTCGGCGTCGGGCGTGCCCGACTCGGCGACCCGCTCGTACATCCGGCACAGCGCGGGTTCGAACTTCTGGCAGCCGCCGCCGGAGTTGACGAAGATGCCGGCCCACAGCTTCTTGAACACGCCGTTCGGGAAGAGCGCGTCGGCGAGGTTCCAGTAGGTGATCGCGGGGGCGACGGCGTCGACGCGGGGGTCGTGGCCGGCCGCGAGCAGGGCTATGGCACCGCCGTAGGAGGCGCCGGCCATGCCGACGCGCGGGTCGCCCTTGTCGTCCAGCTCGACCTGGGGCTGTGCGGCCAGCCAGTCGATGAGCCTGGAGACGTCGGCGACCTCGCCCTCGGGGTCGTTGAGCCCGATCCTGCCGTTCGACTTGCCGAAGCCGCGGGCCGACCAGGTCAGGACGGCGTACCCGTCCCCGGCGAGGGCCTCGGCCTGCTGCCGCACGTCCTTCTTGCTGCCCCCGAAGCCGTGTCCGAGCAGGACGGCGGGGCGGCGGCGGTCTCCTCCGGAGGCGAAGAAGGAGGTGTCGATCCGCACGCCGTCCTGGGTGGCCAGGAGGCGGTCCGTGCGCTGCACCGGGGGCGCCTCGTCGCCGGCGACGGCCGTCCACGTTCCCGCGCCCGCGAGGACGACGACGGCGGCCCCGGCGGCCAGGAGCCTCCGGGGCCTCCGAAGCAGCCCGCCGAGTCCGGGCAGTCGAAGATCCATGCGTCAACGGTACGGGGTGAACCTGTCGAACAGTTGTCGACCGGAGACCGAGGTGGGAGACCTTCCAGGGGTGTACACGCAGTTCCCGGCGTACTGCGGGTGGTGTACGGCGTCCGGCTCGGGGGTGCCGTGATCGGCCGTGTGCGGGTGCGTCGTGGTCGTTCGCGCCGTTCCCCGCGCCCCTGGGCCCTGATCATCCGGGACCGAGACGAGCCAGCGCGTGTCCCGGCGCGGGCGCGGGTCCACGGCCCGGTACAGGGTCGCCGCCGCCGTGATGCCGCCGGTCCACAGCGAGCAGTGATGAGGCCGTGGGAGCACGGGCGGGGGCGCCTGCGGGTGCCGCAGGCGCCCCCGGAGAAAGAACTCTCAGTGGTTGCGCGGGAAGCCCAGGTCCACGCCCGCCGGGGCGTCGGCCGGGTCCGGCCAGCGGGTGGTGACGACCTTGCCGCGGGTGTAGAAGTGCGTGCCGTCGTTGCCGTAGATGTGGTGGTCGCCGAAGAGCGAGTCCTTCCAGCCGCCGAAGGAGTGGTAGCCCACGGGGACCGGGATCGGGACGTTCACGCCGACCATGCCGGCCTCGACCTCCAGCTGGAAGCGGCGGGCCGCCCCGCCGTCCCGGGTGAAGATCGCGGTGCCGTTGCCGAACGGCGAGGCGTTGACGACGGCCAGCGCCTCCTCGTAGGTCTCGGCCCGCAGGACGCACAGGACCGGGCCGAAGATCTCGTCCTGGTAGGCCTTGGCGGACGTGGGCACCTTGTCCAGCAGCGAGATGCCGATCCAATGGCCGTCCTCGTAGCCGTCGACCGTGTACCCGGTGCCGTCCAGGACGACCTCGCAGCCCTCGGCCGCCGCGCCCTCGACGTACGACGCCACCTTGTCGCGGTGGGCCTTGGTGATCAGCGGGCCCATCTCGGAGGCCGGGTCGTCGCCGGGGCCGATCTTGATCTTCTCGGCGCGCTCGCGGATCCTGTCCACCAGTTCGTCGCCGATGGCGCCGACCGCGACGACCGCGGAGATGGCCATGCAGCGCTCGCCCGCGGAGCCGTAGGCGGCCGACACGGCGGCGTCGGCGGCCGCGTCCAGGTCGGCGTCCGGCAGGACCAGCATGTGGTTCTTGGCGCCGCCGAGCGCCTGGACGCGCTTGCCGTGCGCGGAGGCGGTGGTGTGGATGTGGCGGGCGATCGGGGTCGAGCCGACGAAGGAGACGGCCTTGACGTCCGGGTGCTCCAGCAGGCGGTCGACGGCCACCTTGTCGCCGTGGACGACGTTGAAGACGCCGTCGGGCAGGCCCGCCTCGGCGAGCAGCTCGGCGATCCGCATCGACGCCGACGGGTCCTTCTCGGACGGCTTCAGCACAAAGGTGTTGCCGCACGCGATGGCGAGGGGGAACATCCACATCGGCACCATCGCCGGGAAGTTGAACGGCGTGATGCCCGCGACGACGCCGAGCGGCTGGCGGATCGAGGCCACGTCCACGCGGCTCGCCACCTGCGTCGACAGCTCGCCCTTCAGCTGCACGCTGATGCCGCAGGCCAGGTCGACGATCTCCAGACCGCGGGCCACCTCGCCGAGGGCGTCGGAGTGCACCTTGCCGTGCTCGGCGGTGATCAGCCCGGCGATCTCGTCGCGGTGCGCGTCCAGCAGCGCCCGGAACCTGAAGAGGATCGAGGTCCGCTGGGCCAGGGAGGACTGGCCCCAGGCCGCGAAGGCCTCCTTGGCTGCGGCGACCGCCGCGTCGACCTCCTCGACCGAGGCGAACGCGACCTTCGTCGTCACCTCGCCGGTCGCCGGGTCGGTCACCGGCCCGTGCGTGCCCGAGGCGCCTACGACGGACCTGCCGCCGATCCAGTGGTTGACGGTCTTCGTCATGGCCGGGAACTCCTTCACAGATGGCGGCGTCGGGTGGAGACGTGCCGTTCGTACAGCTCACGTGCCTTGACCGCGGACGGCCGTGTCGCGGTCTCGGCCACGAGTACATCCCACCAGGCCTGGGCGGGAGGCGGGCCCGACACTGTGTCTGCCGTTCGGGTCTCCACGTAGACACATGTGGGGGTGTCGGCGGCCCGCGCCTCGGCGAGGGCCTCCGCGCACCGGCAGGTGGTTGACGGTCGCCAGCGCGGCGCCGGTGAAAAGGTGCGTGGCGCCCGGGCCGATGGAGGTCGTCACCGCGTGTGTGGACAGCCGGTCGGACTGGCGGGCGTAGCCGACCGCCGCGTGCACCATGGCCTGTTCGTTGCGGCCCTGGTGAAAGGGCATCCGCTCGCGGTGCTCCAGGAGCGCCTGGCCGAGGCCGGCGACGTTGCCGTGGCCGAAGATGCCCCAGGTGGCGCCGATGAGCCGCTGCCGGACGCCGTCGTGGGCGGTGTACTGGGCGGCCAGGAAGCGGACCAAGGCCTGGGCCACCGTCAGCCGGGTCGTGTGCAGGGTCATCGGTACCCCTCTGTGCTCTCTGCGTGGTCCGGGCGGGAGTGGATCCGCCCCTCGGCGCAGGGAGCGGTTCCGCCCTCACACGAGGGGAAGACGCGCTGACGGCCGGAACCGTTCGGGGCGGCGCCGCCGCGTTCCTCGGCGGGGACCTCCGGCGCGGGGCCGTAGCGGGCGGGGAGTTGTCGCCCGCACTTCGCTCCTGCCAAAGCAAAGCGGCCTCCCGCGCCGGAGGCGATCTGGGCCCGGGTGCCACGGGGCGCGTACGCGAGGCCGGTGACAGGCGCGAACACGCTCCGTCCGCCCGGGAGGGGGGACTCCTGGTCTGCCGTGCGCACCGTGTCTTCCGTGCGCACCAGGTCTTCTCCCCGCACCGTGCGCCCGCCGCGGACGTGCCACGTCTCGCGGACGGTGTCCTGGGGGGCGCACGGCTCACCGGTCATGGCACGGCCCTCACAGCAGTCCGACGGCGGCGGCCACGTCGCCGTCCGCCGGATGCAGCAGCGAACGGCCCACGACCAGCCCGCGCACCGTGGGCAGGTGCAGGGCGCCGCGCCACCTCTCGCCCACCTCGTCCTGGTCGTCCCCCACCTCCCCGCCGAGCAGGACGGCGGGCAGCGCCGAGGCCGCCATGACCTCGGCCATGTCGTCGGAGTCGTCGGTAATCCGGCACCTTGAGCCAGGTGCGGGCGGAGGTGCCGCCCAGGCCCGAGGCGATGGCGAGGGCTATGGACCTGGTGACGGCCTCGGCGGAGAGATCGTTGCGCGGCCGGACCGCCGGGTCGCGGCGGCTGGTGAACGGCTCGACGAAGACGGGGAGCGGCCGCTGCGCCATGGGGTCGACGGCCCGGGCGGTGGACTCCAGGGTGGTGAGCCAGCCCGGGTCGTCGTAGTCGATGCGCGGCAGCAGCCTGCCGGCGTCGAAACCGAGGCGCTCGATGTCCTCCGGGCGACGGCCGGTGAAGCGGTCGTCGAGCTCGAAGCGGGCGCCTTGGAGGTCGCCGCGGTTCATCGAGCCGATGACGACCTAGCCGTCGAGGGCGCCTGCCGTCCAGGGCGCCGAGCAGCAGCAGGTCGTCGAGGATGTCGGCGGGGGCGAGGACGCCGTCGACGCCGGGGCGGGACAGGGCCAGGCAGAGGCGTTCGAGGAGGTCGGCGCGGTTGGCCATGGCCGGGTCGCGGCCGCCGGCGGCGAGGGCGCCGCGGGCCGGGTGGCCGGCGGCGACGATCATCAGGCGGCCGCTCCCGTTCAGCAGCGGCCGGCGGGCACGGCGGGCGGCTGCCTCGGCGACGTTGCCCGCCGAGCCGCCGAGGAGCTTGCCGAAGGACGTGACCTGCGGCACCGGGACGCCCGTCTGGAGCGGATACGGATCCACCCCGATCCGCCCCATCGTGATCAGGTCGTACGCCATCGGAAACCCCTCGGTGTCGGCTCTCCCCGGCTTTGTAGCCCCCTTCATGAAGCGCTGTCAATGTTTTGTCCGGACATTCGGACCACACTATGACAGTGCTTTCCGCCGGATGGCCGTCCGGCCTCGCCGTTTCCACAAGTCCGCGGCGCCGGGCGCCGGTCCGCCTCCCCGAGGGGTACCCCGCCGGTCAGGCTCCCGGCCCGGGCTCCGTCAAGGCGCCACGCCGACGCTCCGGCGTACGCCTTTGCCCCGGCTGTGTCACAAACACTGCGCTTCTGTCACATGTGTCGCGTGTACGCGGGCTTTCCGTCACATACGACACACAGGCCCTGCCCCGTCTCGCCGGACGTCGTTGACCGGTCACAGGCTTGTTGATCGCCAGCGCAGCGCCCGGCTCCCCCTGACGGCCCTTCCGGCCGCCTCCGCGGTGCTCGCGGGGAGGTAGGTGCCCGTCATGACCGACCGAAGGCTCTGGTCCTACAAAGACATCGCGGCACACATCCGGGTGCAGCCGGACACGGTGCGGTCCTATCGCAAGCACGGGCTGCTCCCACCGCCCGACCACGTCGAGGGCGGCAAGCCCTTCTGGTACGCCGACACCGTCCGCGCGTGGGTCGCCGCCCGCCCCGGCAACCGGGGCCGCAGAGCGGACTGAGCCTTCCCGGACCGAACCCGTGGCCTCCCGGCTCGAACCCGTGGCCTTCCCGGCTCGAACCCGCGCCCCACACATGCCACTGCCTCGCCGCGTGGGGCACGGGCGTCTCCCGGGGCGGCCACCTCCCGGCGCGGCCGACTCCCGGCGCGCGGGGTCTCGCCTCATGCACGAGATGCGGGAGTCCTACGACGAGGTCCTCGCCCCGACGGACCCGGCGACCACCCCGATCGAGGAGATGATCGCCGGGACCGTCGACCGCTTCGTCGCGTTCAACTGCCGCCACCCGGCCTTCTTCGTGCTGATGCACGGCCCCGACATCCCGGGACGCATCGCCGAGGAGCACGACGCGCTGCACACCACGCTGGTCACCCGGGTCGAGACGCTCCTCGCCCCGTTCGCGCCGGACGCGCCCGCGGCCACCGTCACCCGCACCGCCCAGATGGCCGTGGGCATCTACAAGGCCGGACTGGAACTGGTCCTGGCCCACGAGGGCACCGAACGGGAGGCGTACGTGCAGGAACTGAAGGACGCCCTCCTGCGCTATCTGGGACCGCTGGCGGGTTCCTCGTGAACCCATACCCCCTAGGGGTACAGTGGGGAGACGGGCGGCCTTTCACCGGCCCCCACAGCCCCACCCGCCTCGACGAGGAGTAACGACATGACCGCCCAGACCGACACCACGGGCCCCGTCACCACCGTCTACAAGGTGAGCGGCATGAGCTGCGGACACTGCGAGGGCGCGGTCTCCGGCGAGCTCTCCGAGATCCCCGGCGTCAGCTCGGTGACGGCCGTCGCCTCCACGGGCGAGGTCACCGTCGTCTCCGCGGCGCCGCTCGACGACGAGGCCGTGCGCGCCGCCGTCGACGAGGCCGGTTTCGAACTGGCCGGCCGGGCCTGAACCCCGCGGACCCGCACACCGCGCGGACCCGCCGAACGGGCCGGTCCCGGAACTCCCTCGGGCCCACCGGGTCTGCAACCCCTTGCGGGCCACCGGCCCTGAAACCCACCAGGCCTGACACAGCCCAGGTCTGGCACTCGTACCCCGTACGGGCCGTACGCCGCCGTCCCGGCCCGTACGGCCCGTCCCGCTCGCCGGGCGCCCCGTACCTCCTGGAGTCACGGACATGACCAGCACCACCACCGAGGCGGCGACGGACCGCGAGCCGGCGGCCGTCGCCGAGGTCGAGCTGCTCATCGGCGGGATGACCTGCGCCTCCTGCGCGGCCCGCGTCGAGAAGAAGCTCAACCGCATGGACGGGGTCACCGCCACGGTGAACTACGCGACGGAGAAGGCCCGGATCGCCTACCCCTCGGGCATCGAGGTCGCCGACCTGATCGCCACCGTGGTGAAGACCGGGTACACCGCCGAGGAACCCGCGCCCCCGCGCGAGGAGGCTCACGCGTCCGAGGAGGCGGCGGACCCCGAGCTGTCGGCCCTGCGCGGGCGGCTCGTCGTCTCCGCCATCCTCGCCCTGCCCGTCGTCCTGCTGGCGATGGCCCCGGCGCTGCAGTTCGACAACTGGCAGTGGCTCTCGCTCACCCTCGCCGCGCCGGTCGTCGTCTGGGGCGGGCTGCCGTTCCACCGCGCCGCCTGGACGAACGCCCGGCACGGCGCGGCCACCATGGACACGCTGGTCTCGGTCGGCACGCTGGCCGCCTTCGGCTGGTCGCTGTGGGCGCTGTTCCTCGGCGAGGCGGGCATGCCGGGCATGCGGCACCCCTTCGAGCTGACGGTCTCGCGCGGTGACGGCGCCTCCGCGATCTATCTGGAGGTCGCCGCGGGCGTCACGGTGTTCATCCTGCTGGGCCGCTACCTGGAGGCCCGTTCCAAGCGCCGCGCCGGCGCGGCGCTCAGGGCGCTGATGGAGCTGGGCGCCAAGGACGTGGCCGTGCTGAGGGACGGCCGCGAGGTGCGCGTCCCGGCGCAGCGGCTGGCGGTGGGCGACCGGTTCGTCGTACGGCCGGGCGAGAAGATCGCCACCGACGGCACGGTCGTCGAGGGCACCTCCGCGGTGGACGCCTCGATGCTGACCGGCGAGTCGGTGCCGGTGGACGTCAGGGTCGGGGACGCGGTCACCGGCGCGACGGTCAACGCGGGCGGCCGGCTCGTCGTGGAGGCCACCCGGGTCGGCGCCGACACCCGGCTCGCGCGGATGGCGAAACTGGTGGAGGACGCGCAGAGCGGCAAGGCCGAGGTGCAGCGGCTCGCCGACCGGGTCTCCGGGATCTTCGTGCCGGTCGTGCTGCTGATCGCGGCCGCCACCGCCGGGGCGTGGCTCGGCCTCACCGGCGACGGCGTCTCCGCGTTCACCGCGGGCGTCACCGTGCTGATCATCGCCTGCCCGTGCGCCCTGGGCCTGGCCACGCCGACCGCGCTGATGGTCGGCACGGGCCGTGGCGCCCAGCTCGGCATCCTCATCAAGGGGCCGGAGGTCCTGGAGTCCACGCGCAGGATCGACACGGTCGTCCTGGACAAGACCGGCACGGTCACCACCGGCCGGATGACCCTCCAGCGGGTGTACGTCACCGAGGGCACCGACGAGACGGAGGTGCTGCGGCTCACGGGCGCGGTCGAGCACGCCTCCGAGCACCCCGTGGCCCGCGCGATCGCCCTGGGCGCCGAGGAGCGGACCGGGCGGCTGCCGGTGGCCGAGGAGTTCCGGAGCGTCCCCGGGCGGGGCGTGCGCGGACGCGTGGAGGGCCGCGAGGTCGGCGTGGGGCGGCTCTTCGACGACGTGCCGCCCGAGCTGGCCCGCGCGCGGGACGAGGCAGAGGGGGCCGGGCGCACGGCCGTCCTGGCCGGCTGGGACGGGACGGCGCGGGCCGTGCTGACGGTGGCTGACGCGGTGAAGGAGACCAGCGCCGAGGCGGTGCGCGAGCTGCGTGGGCTGGGGCTCACGCCGGTGCTGCTGACCGGGGACAACCGGACGGTGGCCGAGGTGGTGGCCCGGACCGTGGGGATCGAGCAGGTGATCGCCGAGGTCCTGCCCGAGGACAAGGTCGAGGCGGTGCGGCGGCTGCAGGCCGAGGGGCGGGTGGTCGCGATGGTGGGCGACGGCGTCAACGACGCCGCGGCGCTGGCCGCGGCCGATCTGGGCCTGGCCCTGGGCACCGGCACGGACGCGGCGATCGAGGCGGGCGACCTGACGCTGGTGCGCGGCGACCTGCGGGTGGCCGCGGACGCGATCCGGCTCTCGCGCCGGACGCTGGGCACGATCAAGGGCAATCTGGTCTGGGCCTTCGGCTACAACGTGGCGGCCCTGCCGCTGGCCGCCGCGGGACTGCTGAACCCGATGATCGCCGGGGCCGCGATGGCGTTCTCCTCGGTCTTCGTCGTCACGAACAGTCTGCGACTCAGGTCATTCAGATGAGAATAACCCGAATTGCCCCTACTTTCGCGGCGAACCTGACAGGAGCTCCCCTGGAGTCCCGAGCGCGACTCACATAAGCTCTTCACAAGGCTCGCGCATTCTCCTTACACTTGGGCCTCGGATCGCACATCCGGGCTCTTGCGTACCTAAAGGACATATGCAAGAGACGCAGATCACAGTGATGCGAACGTAACCATCGAAGGGGTTCGACGGTCTAAGTTGACGATGTCAGGAAGCGTCTTGGGGGGCGCGAACTGGCATCCGGGGATGTCTTGGGGGACTTCTCCGGTTATTGGGGGTACCTCCCTGCTCGAACGGAGTTGAGAGCTCGGGGGAGCGTTGCCGGGGCACGCACGCCGGGAAGCTTTGAGCGGCCCTCCCGGACGTGCGCTGTCCCGGCAGATCGCACACCAGAGCGTACGGCTATTGTGCTCGTGCTGCTCGACAGCGGTTCAGGCGCTGTCCTCACAGACGCCCGGCCGGATCCCGTGGGGGGAATCCGAACCGGGACTGGGAAGGCGCCCTGGTCGTCGGCCCGTGGGGGGACCGGCGCCGGGGCGCCTTCTTCATGCGCTCCCCGACTCTCCGCTTCCCCGCTTCCCCGCTTCCCGACTCTCCGCTCCCCGACTCTCCGCTTCCCCGCTTCCCGACTCTCCGCTCCCCGACTCTCCGCCCTCCGTGCGCGCGAAAGCCCCCGCATCCACCGACCGGCGGACACGGGGGCCAGACGCGGCGGTGCCCCTCAGCGCTCCTCGACGGGGACGAAGTCGCGCTCGACCACGCCCGTGTAGATCTGGCGCGGGCGGCCGATGCGGGAGCCCGGCTCCTTGATCATCTCGTGCCACTGGGCGATCCAGCCCGGCAGCCGGCCGAGGGCGAACAGGACCGTGAACATCTCGGTCGGGAAGCCCATGGCCCGGTAGATCAGGCCCGTGTAGAAGTCGACGTTCGGGTAGAGGCTGCGCGAGACGAAGTAGTCGTCGGAGAGCGCGTGCTCCTCCAGCTTCAGGGCGATGTCCAGCAGTTCGTCGGACTTGCCCAGGGCGGAGAGGACGTCGTGCGCGGCGGCCTTGATGATCTTGGCGCGCGGGTCGAAGTTCTTGTAGACCCGGTGGCCGAAGCCCATCAGGCGTACGCCGTCCTCCTTGTTCTTCACCTTGCGGATGAAGGAGTCGACGTCGCCGCCGGAGTCGCGGATGCCCTCCAGCATCTCCAGCACCGACTGGTTGGCGCCGCCGTGCAGCGGGCCCCACAGGGCGTTGATGCCGGCGGAGATCGAGGCGAACATGTTGGCCTGCGAGGAGCCGACCAGGCGGACCGTGGAGGTCGAGCAGTTCTGCTCGTGGTCCGCGTGCAGGATCAGCAGCTTGTCGAGCGCCGAGACCACGGTCGGGTCGAGCTCGTACTCCTGCGCGGGGACCGAGAAGGTCATGCGGAGGAAGTTCTCCACGTAGCCGAGGTCGTTGCGCGGGTAGACGAACGGGTGACCGATCGACTTCTTGTACGCGTACGCCGCGATCGTCGGGAGCTTGGCGAGCAGGCGGATCGTGGAGAGGTTGCGCTGGCGCTCGTCGAACGGGTTGTGGCTGTCCTGGTAGAACGTGGACAGCGCCGAGACGACCGAGGACAGCATGGCCATCGGGTGGGCGTCGCGCGGGAAGCCCTTGTAGAAGTTCTTGACGTCCTCGTGCAGCAGGGTGTGCTGCGTGATCTCGTTCTTGAACGCCGAGAGCTGGTCGACCGTCGGCAGCTCGCCGTTGATCAGCAGGTAGGCGACCTCCAGGAAGGTGGAGCGCTCGGCCAGCTGCTCGATCGGGTAGCCGCGGTAGCGCAGGATGCCCGCTTCGCCGTCCAGGTAGGTGATGGCGGATTTGTACGCGGCCGTGTTGCCGTAACCGCTGTCCAGCGTCACCAGACCGGTCTGGGCGCGGAGCTTTCCGATGTCGAAGCCCTTGTCACCGACGGTGCTGTCGATCACCGGGTAGGTGTACTCGCCGTCGCCGTACCGCAGTACTACAGAGTTGTCGCTCACGTCTTCCCTCACCGACGTTGTGCCTCATCTTCGAGGTGCCCTGACTGTCTCTACCATCCCCCACTTGGCTCAGGAGAGTGCACTCGGGGTCGACCATCGGGCCTACTGACGGCACTGAGTGCCGCCAACTTGCCCATCGTGCCCCCTGCGATCCCCTTCCGGAAGTGGCTTGTGACCTTCACGACTCATTTGATCGATCACTTTTGGCGGAACCGAGCCGGAAGTCCAGTGCCGTGCACCGCCGGCCCGCCGAGACGGTGCGCACCGCCTGGCCGATCGCCTTGCGCGAACCGACGAGGACGACCAGCCGTTTGGCCCGGGTGACCGCCGTGTAGAGCAGGTTGCGCTGGAGCATCATCCAGGCTCCCGTCGTCACCGGGATGACGACCGCCGGGTACTCGCTGCCCTGGGAGCGGTGGATGGTCACGGCGTACGCGTGGGCCAGCTCGTCGAGCTCGTCGAACTCGTAGGGAACCTCCTCGTCCTCGTCCGTCAGCACCGTCAGGCGCTGGTCGACCGGGTCGAGCGAGGTCACCACGCCCACGGTGCCGTTGAAGACTCCGTTCTCGCCCTTCTCGTAATTGTTGCGAATCTGGGTGACCTTGTCTCCGACACGGAACACACGTCCACCGAATCTCTTCTCGGGCAGATCGGGACGGCCCGGGGTGACGGCCTGCTGGAGCAGGCCGTTCAGGGTGCCCGCGCCGGCCGGGCCGCGGTGCATCGGTGCCAGCACCTGGATGTCGCGGCGCGGGTCGAGGCCGAACTTGGCCGGAATGCGACGTGCCGCCACGTCCACGGTGAGCCGCCCCGCCTCCTCCGTGTCGTCCTCGACGAAGAGGAAGAAGTCCTTCATGCCGTCGGTCAGCGGGTGTTGCCCGGCGTTGATCCGGTGGGCGTTCGTCACCACGCCCGACTGCTGGGCCTGCCGGAAGACCCGGGTGAGGCGGACGGCGGGGATCGGGCCGCCGTCGGCCAGCAGGTCGCGCAGGACCTCGCCCGCGCCGACGCTGGGCAGCTGGTCGACGTCCCCGACGAACAGCAGGTGCGCCCCCGGCGGGACGGCCTTCACCAGCTTGTTGGCGAGGAGCAGGTCCAGCATGGACGCCTCGTCGACCACCACCAGGTCGGCGTCCAGCGGCCGTTCGCGGTCGTAGGCCGCGTCGCCGCCGGGCTTCAGCTCCAGCAGGCGGTGCACGGTGGAGGCCTCGGCGCCGGTGAGCTCGGACAGGCGCTTGGCGGCCCGGCCCGTGGGGGCGGCGAGCACGACCTTGGCCTTCTTCGCGCGGGCCAGCTCCACGATCGAGCGGACCGTGAACGACTTGCCGCAGCCCGGGCCGCCCGTCAGCACGGCGACCTTCTCGGTCAGCGCCAGCCGGACCGCGGCCTCCTGCTCGGGCGCGAGGTCCGCGCCCGTACGGTCCTTCAGCCAGCTCAGCGCCTTGTCCCAGGCGACGGCGCGAAAGCCGGGCATACGGTCCTCGCCGGTGCGCAGGAGGCGCAGGAGCTGGGAGGCGAGGGACAGTTCCGCGCGGTGGAAGGGGACGAGGTAGACGGCGGTGACCGGCTCCGAGGCGCCGTCGGGGCCGGGGACCTTCTCGCGTACGACGCCGGGGTCGCCGCCGTCCTCGGGGGCCTCGGCCAGCTCCGCGAGGCACTCGATGACGAGCCCGGTGTCGACCTGGAGCAGCTTCACCGCGTCCGCGATCAGCCGCTCCTCGGGCAGGTAGCAGTTGCCCTGGTCGGTGGCCTGGGACAGCGCGTACTGCAGGCCCGCCTTCACGCGCTCGGGGCTGTCGTGCGGGATGCCGACGGACTGGGCGATCCTGTCGGCGGTGAGGAAGCCGATGCCCCAGACGTCGGCGGCGAGCCGGTAGGGCTGGTTCTTCACCACGGAGATGGAGGCGTCGCCGTACTTCTTGTAGATGCGCACGGCGATGGACGTGGACACCTCGACGGTCTGGAGGAAGAGCATGACCTCCTTGATGGCCTTCTGCTCCTCCCAGGCGTCGGCGATCTTCTTCGTCCGCTTGGGACCGAGGCCGGGGACCTCGATCAGCCGCTTGGGCTCCTCCTCGATGATCTTGAGGGTGTCCATGCCGAAGTGCTGGGTGATGCGGTCGGCGAAGACCGGGCCGATGCCCTTGACGAGGCCGGAGCCGAGGTAGCGGCGGATGCCCTGGACGGTGGCCGGGAGGACCGTCGTGTAGTTCTCCACGTGGAACTGCTTGCCGTACTGCGGGTGGGAGCCCCAGCGGCCCTCCATGCGCAGGGACTCGCCGACCTGGGCGCCGAGCAGCGCCCCGACGACCGTGAGCAGGTCGCCACCGCCTCTGCCGGTGTCGACCCGGGCGACCGTGTAGCCGTTCTCCTCGTTGGCGTAGGTGATGCGCTCGAGCACGCCTTCCAGCGTGGCCGTGCGCCGCTCGCCCGCCTGGGAGGCCCCCGCCTGATCGGTCATGATCCGACCGTACCGCCCGGGTACGACAGCGCGGGCTGCGGCGGTGAGAGCCGCGGGTGAGGTCGCACCCGGGCGTCCCGGCCTCAGGCCCCGGTGCTCCTGCGTGCGTAGGCCCGGGCCGCGCGGGCACGGTCGCCGCAGCGGGTGGAGCACCACTGGCGGCGGCCGTGGCGGAGCAGGTAGCGGTTGCAGGGCGGGGAGCCGCAGGCCGTGAGGCGGTCGGCTTCGGGGGACGTGAGCAGGTCGGCGGCGTCGGCGGCGAGCGTGGCCATGGCGAGGTCGACGATCGCCATCGTGCGGTGGGGAGCCGTGCGGTAGGGGCCGGTGGTGTCGTCCCACCGCAGCAGCGGGGCCGTGGGGACCCGGGTCAGCGCGTCGTTGAGGGCCGCCACGGCCGCCGGGAGGGCCGGTACGCCTTCGGTGCGGGCGGCGAACAGCGATCGGATCTGTTCGCGCAGCGACCGCAGTTGGGCTGCGCACATCTCCCGCATCCCGGCGTCGGCCGGCGCGAGGCCGCGCTCGGTCAGCCAGCGGTTCGCCTGCGCGGGGGCGCCGAGGAGATCGATCGTGTGCCCGCCGGGCAGGGCCACCGCGCTGTTGACGAGGGCGAGGGAGGGGTGCTCCCGCTCACCTCGGGCGGGCTGCGGGGCGGGCTGGTCGATCAGGTGCTCCTCCATGCTTCTCATGGTAAGGCTTGCCCCCATCCGTGAGAAACAGCTACCTTCACCTCACGGTTCAATCGCGTCCATCCGTGAGGTGCTGCATGTCTTCCACGTCCGTGCCGGCCGGCCCGTTCCCCGTGCGCGTCTTCGGCGGCCCGACCGCCCTCTTCGAGTACGGCGGCCTGCGCTTCCTGACCGACCCGACCTTCGACGCCCCCGGCGACTACCCCCCGTTCCTGACCAAGACCGCGCCCTCCGCCGCCTCCCCCGGCGACCTCGGCCGCGTCGACGTGGTGCTGCTCTCCCACGACGAGCACCCCGACAACCTCGACCTCTCCGGCCGGGCCCTGCTCGCCGACGCCCCCCTCACCCTCACCACGCCCGGCGGCGGCAAGCGCCTGGGCGAGAGCCTGGGAGAGAAGGCCAGGGGGCTGGCGGACTGGGACTCCGTCGAGCTGGAGCGGCCCGGCGGCGGCACGGTCACCGTGACGGGCGTCCCCGCCGTGCACGGTCCCGGCCCCCGGGAGGAGGTCGAGCCGCTCACCGGCCAGGTCGTCGGCTTCGTCCTGACCGGTGAGGGACTGCCCCCCGTCTACGTCAGCGGGGACAACGCCTCGCTGGACGCGGTGCGGGAGATCGCCGGGCGCTTCGGCCCCGTCGACACCGCCGTCCTCTTCGCCGGCGCCCCCCGCTTCCCCGTCCTCTTCGACAACCAGGTCATCGTGCTGGACAGCGCCATGGCCGCGGAGGCCGCCCGGATCCTCGGCGCCCGGCGCGTGGTCCCGGTCCACTACGACAGCTGGGCCCACTTCACCGAGGGCCGCGACGAGCTGGCCGCCGCCTTCACCGCCGCCGGGCTCGCCGACCGCCTCGACTGGGGCGTACGCGACTGACCTGCCCCTCCCGGGCGACGGCCGCGTGCGCCCCGGACCGCTTCGGCGCCCCGTCCGTCTCCGCGCAGGGCGCACGACGGGCCCCACCCGTCTCCGCGCAGGGCGCTCGCCGTCCGGCCGTCACTTCCTCCAGAACAGGTGATGGATCACCCCGCTCGGGCTCGGCACCACATCGCAGTGGAAGCGGTCGAACAGCTCCTCGGGGGATTTCCACAGCCGGGAGCCGGCGCCGAGCACCACACCGGGCGAGACCGCCACGTGCATCGTGTCCACCAGGTCGGCGTCGAGGAACCGGCGGATGGTGGCCGCCCCTCCGCCGAGCCGGACGTCCTTGCCCTCCGCAGCCTCGCGGGCCTGGTCGAGGACGTCCGCCGGGTCGCCCGCGACGAAGTGGAACGTGGTGTCGGAGAGGGTGAACGACGGGCGCTCGTGGTGGGTCATGACGAACACCGGCGTGCGGAACGGCGGTTCGTCGCCCCACCAGCCCTTCCACTCGTGGTCCTGCCAGGGGCCGCGCTGCGGGCCGAACTTGTTGCGGCCCATGATCTCGGCGCCGATGCCGTGCGCGAAGTCGCGTGTGAAGTAGTCGTCGAGGCCGCGGCTGCCGCCGGGGTCCGTGCGGTTGGGCCAGCTCGCCGTGGCACCGGCCCAGGCGATCATCGTGGCGGGGTCGGCGTGGCCGAACGGTCTCTCCAGGCTCTGGTGCTCACCCGCACCGTAGCCGTCGGCGGAGACGCAGAAATTCTGTACGCGCAGCAGCTGGGACACAGCGCTCCTCCTGTGGTCGATGAGGGGTGGACCGCCCGGGCCGCCGAAACTCATCGGTCCCGTCCGGGTCTGCGGCCCCTGGCCCCCACCCCGGGACGCCGGATGGCGCCCCGCCACGTCACGATCCGGTCAAGAGGCCTCCCGAGGGGCTTGCGATCCTGGCGTGTAATCGATTCCATCACCTCGTCGATGTAATCGATTCCACGCATGTCGAGTGCCTCCGCGGCACTCCCCCTACTGATCCACGAGGAGGTGGAGCGGCGGTGGCCGGCATCAAGGACGTCGCTGCCGAGGCCGGCGTCTCCGTCGCCACGGTCTCGCGCGTCCTGAACGACCACCCGTCGGTCAGCGCCGACGCGCGCGCCCGCGTGCTGGCCGCCGTCGAGGCCCTGGGCTACCGCCCGAACGCCGTCGCCCGCTCCCTGCGGACCGACCAGACACGCACCCTCGGCCTGGTCATCAGCGACGTGCTCAACCCGTACTTCACCGAACTGGCCCGCTCCGTGGAGGAGGAGGCCCGCGCGCTCGGCTACAGCGTCATCATCGGCAACGCCGACGAGCGGCCGGACCTCCAGGACCACCACGTGCGCACCCTGCTGGACCGCCGGATAGACGGCCTGCTCGTCTCCCCCACCGACGGCGGTTCGCCGCTGATGCTGGACGCGGCGCGCGCCGGGACGCCCATGGTGTTCGTGGACCGCTGGATCCCGGGCGTGGACGTGCCGGTCGTCCGGGCGGACGGGCAGGCGGCCGTACGGGACCTCGTGGCGCACCTGTACGGGCTCGGGCACCGGCGGCTGGCGATCATCGCGGGTCCGGCGGCGACCACGACCGGCCGGGAGCGCGTGGAGGCCTTCCGGGAGGCACTCGCCGTGTTCGGGCTCGACCTGCCCGACGCCTACACAGGGCAGGGCGACTTCCAGGCCGAGAGCGGGCGCCGGGTCACCGAGGGCTTCCTCGACCTGGCCGACCCGCCCGAGGTGGTCTTCGCGGCCGACAACCTGATGGCGCTCGGCGCGCTGGACGCCGTGCGCGCGCGGGGGCTGCGCGTGCCGGACGACATCGCGCTGGCCGCCTTCGACGACATCCGGTGGTTCGTGCACACCGACCCGCCGGTCACCGCGATCGCCCAGCCCACGGGCGAGCTGGGCCGGGCCGCCGTACGGGCCCTGGTCGACCGCATCGAAGGACGGCCCGGGCAGTCCGTGACCCTCCCCGCCCGGCTCGTCGTGCGCCGCTCCTGCGGCGCGAACCCCACCCCAGTGCAGAGGAGCACGTCGTGAGCAACGCGGACGAGTTGCTGCGCATCGAGGGCATACGCAAGACCTTCCCGGGCGTGGTGGCGCTGGACGGCGTCGACTTCGACCTGCGCCGGGGCGAGGTGCACGTGCTGCTCGGTGAGAACGGGGCCGGCAAGAGCACGCTGATCAAGATGCTCTCCGGTGCCTGCACGCCCGACGCCGGGCGGATCCTGGTCGGCGGCGAGGAGGTGCGCATCCAGGGTGCGCAGGACTCCGGGCGGCTCGGGATCGCCACCATCTACCAGGAGTTCAACCTCGTTCCCGATCTGACGGTGGCCGAGAACATCTTCCTGGGCCGGCAGCCGCGCCGCTTCGGGATGATCGACCGCAAGCGGATGGAGGCCGACGCCGAGGAGCTGCTGCGGCGGGTCGGCGTGCGGGTGTCGCCCCGGGCGCGGGTCCGCGAACTCGGCATCGCGCGGCTGCAGATGGTCGAGATCGCCAAGGCCCTCAGCCTGGACGCGCGCGTGCTGATCATGGACGAGCCGACCGCCGTGCTCACCTCCGAGGAGGTCGAGAAGCTGTTCGCCATCGTGCGGCGGCTGCGCGAGGACGGCGTCGGGATCGTCTTCATCACGCACCACCTGGAGGAGATCGCCGCCCTCGGCGACCGGGTGACCGTCATCCGCGACGGCAGGAGCGTCGGGCAGGTCCCCGCCGCCACGCCCGAGGACGAGCTGGTCCGGCTCATGGTGGGGCGCTCGATCGAGCAGCAGTACCCGCGCGAGCGGGCCGACCGCGGCCCGGCGCTGCTCACCGTCGAGGGGCTCACCCGCGACGGCGTCTTCCACGACGTGAGCTTCGAGGTGCACGCCGGCGAGGTCGTCGGCATCGCCGGGCTGGTCGGGGCCGGACGCACCGAGGTCGTCCGGGCGGTCTTCGGGGCCGACTCCTACGACCGGGGCAGCGTCAAGGTGTCCGGCACTCCCGTCGCCAGGTACGACGTCACCGCGGCGATGACCGCGGGCATCGGGCTCGTGCCGGAGGACCGCAAGGGCCAGGGCCTGGTGCTGGACGCCACGGTCGAGGAGAACCTCGGCCTGGTGACGCTGCGGTCGGCGACCCGCGCGGGACTCGTCGACCTCAAGGGGCAGCGCGAGGCCGCCGGGCGGATCGCGCGGCAGCTCGGCGTGCGGATGGCGGGCCTGGAGCAGCACGTGCGCACGCTGTCCGGCGGCAACCAGCAGAAGGTCGTCATCGGCAAGTGGCTGCTGGCCGACACCAAGGTGCTGATCCTCGACGAGCCGACGCGCGGCATCGACGTCGGCGCCAAGGTCGAGATCTACCAGCTCGTCAACGAACTCACCGCCGCCGGCGCGGCCGTCCTGATGATCTCCAGCGACCTCCCCGAGGTGCTCGGCATGAGCGACCGGGTGCTGGTGATGGCCCAGGGGCGGATCGCCGGTGAACTCGCCGCCGACGAGGCGACCCAGGACGCCGTGATGGCGCTCGCCGTCAGCACTCCCACGACCACCAGCACGACCGGAACGGAGGCCTCCCGTGGCCACTGACACGCTCAAGAGCACGACGGGCACGGGGGGCGGCGCCTCGGGAGGCCTGCGCCGCCTCCTGCTCGACAACGGCGCGCTCACCGCGCTGATCGTCCTCGTCGTCGCGATGTCGGCGCTGTCCGGCGACTTCCTGACGGCGGACAACCTGCTGAACGTCGGTGTGCAGGCGGCCGTGACCGCCGTCCTCGCCTTCGGTGTGACCTTCGTGATCGTCTCGGCGGGCATCGACCTGTCGGTCGGCTCGGTCGCCGCGCTGTCCGCCACGGTCCTCGCCTGGAGCGCCACCTCGGCGGGCGTCCCGGTCGTCCTCGCGGTGCTCCTCGCGATGGCGACGGGCATCGTCTGCGGCCTGGTCAACGGCGTCCTGATCTCCTACGGCAAGCTGCCGCCGTTCATCGCCACGCTGGCCATGCTGTCCGTGGCCCGCGGTCTGTCCCTGGTGATCTCCGAGGGCTCCCCGATCGCCTTCCCCGACTCCGTCTCCCACCTCGGTGACACGCTCGGCGGCTGGCTGCCCGTCCCGGTGCTGGTGATGGCCGTGATGGGCCTGATCGCGGCGTTCGTGCTGGGCCGGACGTACATCGGCCGCTCCATGTACGCGATCGGCGGCAACGAGGAGGCCGCGCGGCTGTCCGGGCTGCGCGTGAAGAAGCAGAAGCTCGCGATCTACGCCTTCTCTGGTGTCTTCGCCGCCGTCGCCGGCGTCGTGCTCGCCGCCCGCCTGTCCTCCGCGCAGCCGCAGGCCGCCGACGGCTACGAGCTGGACGCGATCGCCGCCGTCGTCATCGGCGGCGCGTCCCTCGCGGGCGGTACGGGCAAGGCGTCGGGCACCCTGATCGGCGCGCTGATCCTGGCCGTGCTGCGCAACGGGCTGAACCTGCTGAACGTCTCCGCGTTCTGGCAGCAGGTCGTCATCGGTGTCGTCATCGCCCTGGCGGTGCTGTTCGACACGCTGCGGCGCAAGGCGGGCGCGACCCCGGTGGCGGCCGGGACCGGCGGGCCCAAGGGCCGGCAGGCGGTCACCTACGGGCTCGCGGCCGTCGTCACGGTCGCGATCGTCGGCGCCACGTCCTTCCTGCACAACGGCTCCTCCCCGGCGGGCACCCCGAAGGTGGGCCTGTCGCTGTCCACCCTCAACAACCCCTTCTTCGTTCAGATCCGGGCGGGCGCCCAGGCCGAGGCGAAGAAGCGGAACGTGGACCTGACCGTCACGGACGCCCAGAACGACGCCTCCCAGCAGGCCAACCAGCTGCAGAACTTCACCAGCTCCAGGCTGGACGCGATCATCGTCAACCCGGTGGACTCCGACGCGGCGGGCAACTCCGTGAAGGCCGCGGGCAAGGCGGACATCCCGGTCGTGGCGGTGGACCGGACGGTCGACGACGCGGCCGTGGACACCCTGGTCGCCTCCGACAACGTCGCCGGCGGCGAGCTGGCCGCGAAGTCCCTCGCCGAGAAGCTGGGCGGCCAGGGCGAGATCGTGATCCTGCAGGGCCAGGCGGGCACGTCCGCGGCCCGCGAGCGGGCGCAGGGCTTCGCGAACGGCCTCAAGGCCTACCCGGGCATCAAGGTCGTCGCCCGGCAGCCCGCCGACTTCGACCGCACGAAGGGCCTGGACGTGATGTCGAACCTGCTCCAGGCCCACCCGGACGTCCGGGGCGTCATCGCCGCCAACGACGAGATGGCCCTCGGCGCGATCAAGGCGCTGGGCTCCAAGGCCGGCACGTCCGTCTCGGTCGTCGGCTTCGACGGCACGCCTGACGGGCTGAAGGCCGTCGCGGGCGGCACGCTGTACGCGTCGGTGGCGCAGCAGCCGTCCCAGCTCGGGAGGATCGCCGTCGACAACGCCCTGCGCGCCCTGGAGGGCAAGAAGGTCGAGGAGACGGTGAAGGTGCCGGTGACGGTGGTCACCGAGGAGAACGTGGCCGGCTTCAGCGGCTGAGATCGGGGAACGGCGGGCGGTCGTCCACAGTGCGTGGGGCCGCCCGCCCCTGTCACTCACGTGGGGAGACAGCACATGTACGACTACGACCTCCTGGTCGTGGGGTCGGCCAACGCCGACCTGGTGATCGGAGTGGAGCGCCGGCCCGGTGCCGGCGAGACCGTGCTCGGCTCCGACCTGGCCGTCCACCCCGGCGGCAAGGGCGCGAACCAGGCGGTCGCCGCCGCCCGGCTCGGCGCCCGTACGGCTCTGCTGGCCCGGGTCGGCGACGACGCGCACGGCCGGCTGCTGCTGGACTCGCAGCGGGAGGCCGGCGTCGACACGGTGGGTGTGCTGGTGGGCGGGGCGCCGACGGGCGTCGCGCTGATCACCGTCGACCCGTCCGGGGACAACAGCATCGTCGTCTCGCCCGGCGCGAACGGCCGGCTGACCCCCCAGGACGTCAGCGCCGCCGCGTGCCTCCTCCAGGGCTCCCGGGTGGTCTCGGCGCAGCTGGAGATCCCGCTGGAGACGGTGGTGGAGGTGGTGCGGACCCTGGCTCCGGGGAGCCGTTTCGTCCTGAACCCCTCGCCGCCGCGCCCCCTCCCGCCGGAGGTGCTGGCGGCCTGTGACCCGCTCATCGTCAACGAGCACGAGGCGAAGGTGATCCTGGGCGACACCGCCGGGGTGGGCGACGAGCCCGAGGACTGGGCGCGGCTGCTGCTGGCGAAGGGGCCGCGTTCGGTGGTGGTGACGCTGGGCGGCGAGGGCGCGCTGGTGGCCTCGGCGGACGGGGCCGCCCGCGTTCCGTCCGTCAAGGTGCACGCCGTGGACACCACCGGTGCCGGTGACGCGTTCACCGCGGCGCTGGCCTGGCGGCTGGGCGCGGGCGAGCCGCTCGCCGAGGCGGCGGCGTACGCGGCACGAGTGGGCGCGGCGACGGTGACGAAGGAAGGGGCGCAGCTGTCCTTCCCAACGGCGGCGGAGGTCTCCGAGCCGTGAAGAGGCGCGGAATCCTGAACCGGCGCCTCTCCGGTGCCCTGGCCGAACTCGGGCACGGCGACGGGGTGCTGGTGTGCGACGCCGGGATGCCGGTACCCGGCGGGCCGCGCGTGGTGGACCTGGCCTTCCGCGGGGGGCCGTCCTTGGCCGAGGTCCTGGAGGGGCTGCTGGCGGAACTGGTGGTGGAGGGCGCGACGGCCGCGGCCGAGGTACGGAGTGCCGATCCGGCGGCGGCCGAGTTGCTGGCGGGCCGCTTCCCCGGTCTCGCGTCCGTCCCGTACGAGCGGCTCAAGGGGCTGAGTGCCAACGCGCGGCTCGTCGTCCGCACCGGCGAGGCACGGGGCGGTACGCGAACGTGCTGCTGCGCTGCGGGGTGTTCTTCCAGCGAAGGCTGCGGGAAACCCGTACGCATTCCCGGCCGCGCAGGCGCCTGAGCACCCTCGATACCGGTCCTCTCTCGTTTACGGCGATCGGCGCAGCGACCGTGCACCTGCGGTTGCGTGAGCGGCACATCGGGGGCTTGCTGAGGGGGAGATCCGCACACGGATCGTCCGTGCGGCCGTCGGCCGGTGCGGCGGCGTGATCAAGGGAGTCCCTCGATGCAGTCACCTCTGTCCGAAGCGGTCGTTGCCGGTGCTGGTGCAGCGGACCTGGAAGCACTGCCCCTACCGGACTACTTCCCCGCCGCGACGGTTCGGGCAGAGGATGTGGACGTCTTCCGTGCCATGGAGGACAAGGACGTACGCAAGTCGCTGTCCGTCGACGACGTGCCCATGCCCGAACTGGCGCCCGACGAGGCGCTGATCGCGGTCATGGCGAGTTCCATCAACTACAACACCGTCTGGACGGCGATGTTCGAGCCGGTCCCGACGTTCGAGTTCCTCAAGCAGATGGGGCGGAACGGCGGTTGGGAGGCGCGTCACGACCTCCCCTACCACATCGTGGGTTCCGACGCGTCGGGCGTCATCGTGCGCACCGGATCGTCCGTGCGCAAGTGGAAGGTCGGCGACCACGTGGTCGTCTCGCCCGCCTACGTCGACGAGCAGGACCACGACACCCATCGGGACGGGATGCTCGGTGAGGGACAGAAGGCCTGGGGGTTCGAGACGAACTTCGGCGGACTGGCCCACTACGCGGTGGTCCGGGCCAGTCAGCTCATGCCCAAGCCGGCCATGCTGAGCTGGGAGGAAGCCGCCGTCAACCCCCTGTGCGCGAGCACGGCCTACCGCATGCTCGTCAGTGAGCGCGGTGCGCAGATGAAGCAAGGGGACATCGTCCTCGTGTGGGGAGCGACCGGCGGCCTGGGTGCCTACGCGGTCCAACTCGTCCTGAACGGGGGTGGCATCCCGGTGGGCGTGGTCAATTCGGCGGAGAAGGCCGACGTCCTCACGGCTCTGGGATGCAAGGCCGCCATCGACCGCACCGAGATCGAGGACGGGGATCCCACCCTTCTTCAGCGGCCCGAGGGCTGGAAGAAGATGGGGAAGGCCATTCGCGCCGCCGTGGGAGAAGACCCCCACATCGTGTTCGAACATGTCGGGAGGAAGACATTCGCCGCCTCCGTCTTTCTCGCCCGGCGCGGGGGCACCGTCATCACGTGCGGCTCCAGTACCGGCTACGAGCACCTCTACGACAACCGGTACCTGTGGATGCGGCTGAAGCGGATCATCGGCAGCCACGGGGCCAATTTCCACGAGCAGTGGGCGGTCAACCGGCTCATCGCGCTGGGCCACCTGGTCCCGGCGCTGTCCAGGACCTATGTGCTCGACGAAGTCGGCGCAGCGGCGCGAAGCGTCCAGGCCAACGAACACATCGGCAAGGTCGGGGTCCTGTGTCTCGCGCCCGGTGAGGGGCTGGGCGTCACCGATCCGGAGGGCCGCTCACGGATCGACGAACGGCGCCTCAGCGCGTTCCGCAGGTGAGGCCGCGAGCCACCGGCCCGCACGCCACCGACGCCGGCTCCTGCGCCCCTGAGTGAGGATTCCGAGAATCCACTCGACGGCGCGGGAGCCTCACGGGTCGGAGATGCGGAGAAACGGAGAAACGGAGAATAAATGCGAAAAGCGTGATTATCACCGCACGGCGTGTCCTGCGGGCCGCCGTCGATCCCGTTTCGGCATTGTGGGCAGCCGAGTTCGGCCTTGTGCCGTACACCCAAGAATCTCCTTTGAGGAGTAATCGCCCGCATGCCTTCCTCTTTCCAGTGGCTCACCTTCCCCGCGTCCGTCCGCATGCGGACGGGTCTGGCTCTTTTCTCCCTGCTCGCCCTGATCCTCACCGCCGGTATTCCCGCACAAGCCCGCGCAGGGGAGAGTGCGCCACGGCCGGCGGGTGAGGCCGCGCGCATCGTCACGGTCCGGGACATCGACACTCGTACGCAGGACGTCCAGGTCTACTCACCCGCCATGCGGACGACCATTCCGGTGCGGATCATCCTGCCGAAGAGCTGGAAGTCGAAGAGGAACGCGCGCTTTCCGGTGATGTACCTGCTGCACGGCGGGGACGACGACTACACGTCATGGACCCGAGAGACGGACGTCGAAGACCTGGCCAGGCGTTCCGAGGCACTGATCGTGATGCCCGACGGCGGGAGGAACGGGTACTACAGCGATTGGTTTACCGGGAAACCACGCTGGGAGACGTTCCACATCCGGGAACTCGTTCCACTGGTCGAGCGGGCGTATCGCGGGAGTTCGTCCCGGGCGATCATCGGACTGTCCATGGGTGGTTTCGGAGCCCTGATCTACGCGGGCCGCCATCCTGGAATGTTCCGCTACGCGGGCGCGATGAGTTCCTACGTGGATCTCACTGAACCTTCCGTTCTTCTCGCCCTCCATCTCGGGTCGCAGAGGGAAGGCATCGACATCAGGGACGTCTGGGGCGACCCCGTGGTGAACCGGGACGTCTGGAAGGCGCACAACCCCGCCTCGATGGTCAGGTCGTTCCGCCGGACACACGTGCATCTCTCTTCGGGCGACGGGTCGCACGGACCGGCGGACAGGGGCCGTACGCCGGATGTCCTGCTCGCGAGCACGGTGGCCGAGTGGGCGCTCCCGAAACAGATCTCGAAGTTCGCCGCCGCCCTCAGGTCGGAGGGCGTCAGGACCACCACGCACCTGTACCGTCCCGGCACCCACTCCTGGCCCTACTGGCAGCAGGAACTGCATGCCGTCTGGCCCGACGTGACCCGGATCCTCGAACGCTGACTCCGAAGCACTCGCGATCCCTGGCACAGGAAGGCCGAGGAGTATGGGACAGAGAACGGTCATGATGTTCGCCGCGGGGTCGCGCGGGGACGTGCAGCCGTGTCTGGCCCTGGCGCAGTCCCTGATCCGGCACGGACACGCTGTCCGCGTCCTCGCCAGCGCGCGTTACGAACAGCTGGTCACGAGCACCGGAGCCGGCTTCCATCCCGTGGCGGCGGACCCCTCGGACATCGTCGGGTCCGCCACGGGACAGGATCTGCTGGGAAGCCGCCAGGGTCCCCTCGCCTTCGTGCGCACCATGGACAAGGTGCTGCGGCCTCATGTCGAGAACCTCCTCGACGAGGCCTTCACGTGTGCCTCCGGCGCCGACCTGGTCCTGGCTCCGGCCCTCGGCCTGTTCGGGGTCCATCTGAACCAGCGCCTGGGCGTCCCCCACGCCGTCGTCCACTTCCAGCCGGGCCAGCCCACGCGGGCCTTCCCCCACCCCTTCGTACCGGCCGCACGAAGGCTGGGGGGACTCGGCAACCGCATCAGCTACGACATCGTCGACACGGGGACCTGGCTTCTGTCTCGCCGTCACATCAATCGCTGGCGTCTGCGGCGCCACGGGCTGCCCCCACTGCCCGTGCTGTCCCCCCTACGCGCAACGCGCCGTTCCACGGTGCTGTGCGCGTTCAGTCCCACGGTCGTCGCCCGCCCCTCCGACTGGGGCCCCCACGTCCATGTCACCGGGTTCTGGGACCTCGCGCAGCCGGACTGGCAACCGCCCCGGCGGCTGAGCGACTTCCTCCTCGCCGGTCCGCCCCCCGTGTACGTCGGGTTCGGCAGTATGCGGTCCGGTGACCCACAGCGAACCGACCGCTCCGTACGCACGGCCTTGAGACGCGCGGGACTGCGAGGAGTACTCCTCGGCGATCCGTCGACGAGTGAGGACGACATGCTGGTCCTGGCGGACACCTCGCATGACTGGCTGTTCCCCCGGATGGCGGCAGTCGTCCACCACGGAGGCGCGGGAACCACGTGCGCGGCACTGCGCGCGGGTGTGCCCAGTGTGGTGTGTCCCTTCTTCGGCGACCAGCCGTACTGGGCCGCGCGGGTGCACGAACTGGGCGCGGGGCCGCCCCCGCTCCCCGCCCGGGCACTGACCGCCGACGCGCTGACGGAACGCCTGAAGACGGTCACCAAGGACGCCGCGTACCTCGAGTCGGCCCGGCGGGTCGCCGGTGCGCTGCGGGCGGAGGACGGAGCGGACCGCGCTCATGACGTCCTGCGGCACACGTTCGCCCTTGACTGAGGGCGTACCGGCCGAGGCCGGACGGCGGACCGGCGCGGACGTCAGGGCCTGAGGGGTGCGCGCGCAGCCGCCGGGCGAGCACCCCGCAGTGACCACCGGGCCACCGGCACCCCTGCCCCGACCAGCACGGCCGCCAGGCACAGCCCGGCCTGATAGCCCGCCGAGAGTGACTGGCCGGCCGGGGCTCCACCGGCCAGGCGGGCATCCTGCACGAAGGTGACCACGGCCCCCACGACCACGATGCCGAACACACCGGACACCTCGCGCGTCGCGCTGAACAGGCCCGCGGCGAAGCCGGACAGGTGCTCCGGCGAGGCCCGCATGGCGCCTGTGGTCAGCGGCAGGGCCAGTGCGGACCCCGCCCCGACACTCACCAGCCCCGGCAGGAGATCGGCCACGTGGCCGCTCATGCTGCCCAGCGCGACGAGGAGCAGCCCGACCGCGACGAACAACAGACCCGAGGCGGCAACCCGGGCGTCTCCGAACCGCCTGGCGAGGGCGCCGACGAAGGGGGCTGTCGCGAACAGGGCACAGACGACCGGAGTGAACGTCAGGCCTGCTTCGGTCGGGCTGAGTCGCAACCCGTTCTGCAGGAACTGCGACGTGTAGAAGTACACCCCCGTCACGCCCAGTCCCCACAGGAGCTGGGTGAGCAGACCGCCGGTGAAAGCACGTCTGCCCAGCAACAGGGCCAGCGCGGGAGGGCGGCCCGGCTTCCCGGTGCGGTACAGGGCCAGGAGGCCGCCCCCGGCGGTGACGGTGCAGAACAGGACCGACGGCTCGGCGAATCCTTGGCCGGGGCCCTGGATCAGGACGTAGGCGAAAGCGGCCACGGACACGCAGGCCAGTGCGTTCAGGGGCAGCGGCAGGGCGGCCGGCGTCTTCCGGTGTGCGCCTTCGGCGCCGTGAGAGGTGCGAGGCAGCACCGTGGCGACCAGGATGGAGGCGAACAGCCCGAGGGGAAGGTTCAGGGCGAAGAGCCACGGCCAGCCCAGGCGCTGCGTCACCACACCGGAGACCACCGGCCCGAAGGCCAGGGCGGACGCCATCGACGCCGTCATCGCACCGAACGCGGCGGTCCTCACCCGGTGCGGAAGGTCGTGCGAGGTGATGGCCAGGGACGCCGGAAGGACGAAAGCGGCGCCGACACCCTGGAGGGCACGGGAGCAGAGCAGCGACGCACCGGTGGTCGACAGGGCGCACAGTACGGAGGCCACGGTGAAGGTCGCCACTCCGGTCAGCAGGGCGCGGCGTCTGCCCATGGTGTCCGTGAACTGCCCGGCGGCGAGCAGGAAGCTCGCCAGGGCGAGAGGGTAGGCGGCCGCCACCCATTTCAGGCCGGCCTCGGACAGTGCCAGTTCGTGACTGATCCGGGGCAACGCCACGTAGACGACGCTGTTGTCGACGGCGACGAGAAAGGTGGACAGACCCACCGTGGCCACGATGATCAGGACGCGCAGTCGGTTCACGGTCTCCTCTCACAGTGCTGTGCGACAACACCTGGACACGGACTGCGGACTCGCTTCACAGCCGGGAGAACGGTGTCACTCCAATGTCGGCGCACCAGTGGCTTACGGCAACTTCAGCGTGCTTTGATGCGGTATCGGTGCCCTGGCGGCACGCGAATGCGTTTTCCAGTGCCCGGTCGAACACCCGGGATGCGTACGGGTTGCACTGTTCTCGCCTACTCAACGAAAGTGCGGTGACCACGTGCCAGCACTGACGCCGAACACACTCAGCCATCATCTCGCCCACGTGGCGGCTGCCGCACCCGACGAAAAAGCCTTCACGTTCGTGGACTACAGGGCAGATCTTGCTGGAGTGACCACTTCCCTGACCTGGCAGAAGATCGAGCAGCGGGTTCGTGCCGCAGGCTCCGGAATTCGGCAACTCTGCGCGGCAGGCGACAGAGTGGCGGTGGTCGCTCCGCAGGGTCTGGAATACGTCGTCGGTTTCCTGGCATCCGCATGTGCGGGCACCATTGCTGTCCCGATGTTCACTCCCTCTCTGCCCGGACACGCGGAGAAACTCGCGGCGGTGCTCAAGGACGCGAGCCCCGCTCTTCTGCTGACCGTCGAAGGACATCGCAAGGAACTCGCGGATTTCTGCACGCGCTACGGCGTCCCTTCCACCTGCCGCATCGTCACGGAGACGGAACTGCGGGACGCCGCCCAGGACTCCCCGGTCGATTTCGACGTCAAGCCGACCGATCTGGCGTATCTGCAGTACACCTCGGGTTCCACTCGTACGCCGTCCGGGGTGGAGATCGCGCATGCCCATGTGTGTGCCAACGCCCGCCAGGCCATGGAGGCGTACGACCTTCAGCGAGGACGCAACTGCACCGTGGGGTGGCTGCCGCTGTACCACGACATGGGGCTGGTGCTCGCCGTCGCCATCCCCGTCCTGGGCCACCTGCCCTCCGTCCTCATGGACCCTCTGGCGTTCATCCAGCAGCCGGTGCGGTGGCTGCGCCTGCTGACCCGGCATCACGGCGCGCTGACGGCGGCCCCGAACTTCGCCTACGACTACTGCGTCCAAAGGCTCGACGAAGGTGACCTCGCCGAGCTCTCTCTCGAATCCGTCGCCGCCATGGTCAATGGCAGCGAGCCCGTGGGAGCCCGCACCCTGGAGCACTTCCACGCCATGCTGTCCCGCACCGGACTGAGCCGCATCGCCATGCGTCCCTCGTACGGGCTGGCCGAGGCCACCGTCTTCGTCTCCGCCTCACCTCTCGGCGAGGAACCGACGGTCACGTCCTTCGCCCGTGACGCCCTGGGCCGGGGAGTCGCGAGTGCGGTCGACACCGCCGACGAAGAGCCGTCCCTGGACATCGTGGCGTGCGGTCGTCCCACCGGTCAGGAACTCGCCATCGTCGATCCCGCGTCCTGCCGGCGCCAGAAGGACGGTCACATCGGTGAGATCTGGCTGCGCGGCCCGAACATCGGCCGCGGCTACTGGAACCTTCAGGAGGACACCGACGCGACGTTCCGGGCGGTGCTGCGAGGCGAGGAAGGAGGCGATGGGTGGCTGCGCACAGGGGACCTGGGTGTATGGCACCACAAGCAGGTGTACATCACCGGGCGCCTGAAGGACCTCGTGATCATCGATGGCACCAACCACTACCCGCATGACATCGAGGAGACGGTCGAGAACGCGCACCCGGCCGTTCGGCCCCACCACGTCGCCGCCTTCGCCGTCTCCACCGGGGCGGGGGAACACCTGGTCGTGGTGGCTGAGCACGTCAGGGAGTGTGCCGTCGACGGGGCCACCGCCGACGAGGTGACGCAGGCGGTGCGCAGCGCGGTCGCCGCCCGGCACGGCGTCGCCGTCCGTGATGTCGTACTGGTGCCGCCCGGCTCCGTCCCGCAGACCACGAGCGGCAAGGTGGCCCGTGGCGCATGCCGTGATCAGTACGCGGCGGGCCGGTGGACGGCCGCGGAGATCGGGTCAGACCGTCGGGCGTCCCTCGGGCGCCGGCAAGGAGAGGCACATGGATGCGGGTAGGAAAGCGGCTTCGGCACCCGGCCGACGTGTGAACACGGCCGGTGAGCTGCGGCCGGTTCTGCGCCGGCTCGTCGCCGAGAGCGTCGCCGTGCCGGAGGCGGAGATCGACGACAACCGTCTCCTGGTGGACTACGGGCTGACCTCGCGTGCCGCCGTCGGGCTGGCCGGCCGTCTGGAACAGATGCTGGAACTGCCCCTGCCGGCCACGCTGATGTGGGAGGCCCCGACCATCGAGCAGCTCGCTCAACGTCTCGGTGAGGTCCAGGAGTCGGCGGGGCAGGAACACGACGACGAGGAGCGGGGGGCGCGGGAGCGGGTACCGGGACAGCCCTGTCCCATTGCCGTGGTCGGTCTCGGCTGCCGCCTCCCGGGGAGCGTCACCGGCCCGGAATCGTTCTGGAAGCAGCTCGTGGACGGCCGTGACTTCGTCGGGGACCTGCCCGCGGGGCGCCGGCACACCGTCGCGTCCGCCCTCCGTACCGCCACGGGTGTCGAAGAGGTGGTGGGGCAGGGCGCCTTCCTGGACGACATCGACGCCTTCGACGCGAGTTGCTTCGGCATCACCCCGCGAGAGGCGGAGGTGATGGATCCGCAACAGCGTCTGCTCCTCGAAGTCGCCTGCGAGGCCCTGGACCATGCCGGACGGCCGGCGCACTCCCTCGCGGGCAGTGACACGGGCGTGTTCGTCGGACTCAGTGCCGTCGAGTACGGGCACCTGACCACCGCCGATCCCCACCGCCTCACGCCGTGGACCACCACGGGCGCCGCGGGAAGCATCGCCGCCAACCGGCTGTCCTACCTGTTCGACCTGCACGGCCCCAGCGTCACGCTCGACACGGCCTGTTCCTCCTCCCTGGTGGCAGTGCACCAAGCCTGCGCCAGCCTGAGCACCGGCGAGTGCGACACCGCTCTGGCCGCCGGGTCCAACGTCCTGCTGCTGCCCACCATCACGGCCTCGTTCGAGCAGGCGGGGGCGCTGGCGGCGGACAGGCGCTGCAAGCCGTTCGACGCGGCGGCGGACGGCATCGCCCGCGGAGAGGGGTGCGCGGTCGTCGTCCTGCGGCGGCTGGACGACGCGCAGCGCGACGGCGACCGCGTCCTGGCCGTCATCAAGGGCACGGCGGTCAACAGCGACGGCAGATCGGCCGGACTGATGGCACCCAACCCGACGGCTCAGGAGAACCTGCTGCGCGACGCACTGGGCAAGGCAGGGGTGGAGCCCACCACGATCGACTACGTCGAGGCGCACGGGACGGGCACCCTCCTCGGCGACCCCATGGAAGCCGGTGCACTGGGGGCCGTCATCGGACACGGCAGGCCCGCCGACCAGCCACTGCTCATCGGCTCCGTGAAGAGCAACCTCGGACATCTCGAAGGCGCCGCGGGGATCGTCGGTCTGGTGAAGACCGTCCTCGCCCTGCACCATGGCCTTATCCCGCCCACCTTGCACTTCCGGACACCGAACCCGCACATCGACTTCGACGAGCTGCGGCTGCGGGTCGTCTCGTCCCCCACCGCATGGCCCGAACGAGGGACCCGGCCGGCCCGTGCCGGCGTATCGGCTTTCGGCTTCGGGGGCACCAACGCGCACGTGGTGCTCGAGCAGGCGTCCGGCGGCGCCACGTGCCGCCGGGACGCGCCGGGGCACGGCTCCGAAGCGCCCTCGCAGCACCGGCACGTGCTGGTCGTGTCCGCCCGGTCCCGGCAACGCCTGCAGGACGCCGCGACCGCGCTCGCCCGGCTGACGGCATCCGACGACGCCCCTCCCCTGCGGGACCTCACGCACACCCTCGCCCGGCACCGCAGCGGGGAGGCCTGCGCCGCCGTGATCGCACGCACCCACGAGGAGGCGGCCCGCATGCTGGCGGCTCTCGCACGCGAGGACGAGGGCGTGGGCGTCGTCATGCCCTGCCTGGACCACTCGGCGGCACAACGGGGTGAGGAGCGCCGACCGGTCTTCGTCTTCTCGGGGCACGGCTCCCAGTGGAAGGACATGGGGCGGCAACTCCTCGCCGGCGATCCGCTCTTCGAAGCCGAGGTGCGTGCCCTGGACCCCGTCTACCTGGAGCAGACGGGCAGCTACTCGCTGAATGACCTCCTCGACTCGCCGGCCGGGCAAGGCGTCGACCACACGCAGCCCGCGCTGTTCGGCCTGCAGGTCGCGCTGGCACGCACCCTCGCGGCCTACGGTGTCCGGCCTGCCGCCGTCATCGGCCACTCGGTGGGAGAGGTGAGCGCCGCGGTGATCGCCGGTGCGCTCACCCCTGCCGACGGCCTGCGCGTCGTACGCCACCGCTCGGCACTGCTGTCCGCCATCGACTCCCAGGGCTCCGGCGCCATGGCAGCCATCGAGCTGCCCGTCGGGGAACGAGCCGGTGTCCTGGGGCGGTTCCCGGGGGTGGAGATCGCCGTGCACTCCTCTCCGTACCGGTGCACCGTCTCCGGGCCGGCGGAGGCGGTACGCCGGCTGGTGGACGAGTTGTCCGCGCGGGGCCGGCTGACCCGTCTGCTGAACGTGGGCGGGGCGGGTCACTCCCCGGCGGTGGAAGGCGTCCTCCCGGAACTGCGCGAGGCCCTCAGCCCGCTGTGCCCTCGTCCGGCCGAAGTGCCCTGGTACTCCACCGTCCTGGACGAACCACGCGAACACGCCGTCGCCGACGCCGCCTACTGGTGCGCCAACGTCCGGCGCCCCGTACGGCTGCACCAGGCGGTCGAGGCAGCCGTCCGTGACGGGAACGACGTCTTCCTGGAGATCTCGCCGCACCCCGTCGCTCTCGTGCCCGTCAGCGAGTCCGCCCAGGCCGCGGGCGGCACCCCGGACCGGTTGATCGTCCCGACCCTCCACAAACGGGGCGACGAGCCGGCCGACCTGCGCGCCGCGCTCGTCCGCCTCCACTTCGCGGGCGTGCGCGTGGACGAGGAACTGCTCTGGCCGGCGGGCCGGCGGGTCGCGCTCCCCAGCCCGGCCTGGCGCCATGAGCGCTACTGGTTCGACCGGGGCGTGACCGGTGTGCCTGCGGGCTCGGCGCACGGCGACCGGACGCTCGGCCTGCGCACGGACGATCCCCGCGGCGACGCCGTACTGTGGCAGGCCGATCTCGGAACGGCGGGCACGGACCGGCCCGAGTGTCTCCTCCACGGACAGCCGGTGCTCAACCTCCCGCGGGCCGCCGCGCTCGTGATCGCCGCGAGCCGGGAGGTCCACGGGCACGACGCCGTCACCGGTCTGTGCCTCGAGGACCTCACCCTCCACCAGTGGCTCCCCCTCACCAGGAGCACACCGGTCACCATCGCGTGGGAGACCGCCGACGACCACGCGACCGTCACGGTCAACGCGCGTGCCGCGGACGGTTCCTGGCGCTGCCACGCGTCCGCTCGGGTGCGTGTCCGTACGGACCCGCCGGCGGAGGAACGTGACGGCGCCGCCGATACGCCGGCTGTCGTCGGCCGGTGGGTACCGGCCGATGCGGCACCTGGCGAACCGGCCTCCGCACACTGTGAGGACCTCCTCACGGCGCTGCTCTACGCGCCGACGCGTACGCCGGAGCCCGCTGAGCACGGCTTCCCTGGTCCCGACCGGTCCCCGGTCCCCACTGCTGTGCGTTTCCTTCACATCGAGCGATTGTCGACGGACGAACCGGTCACCGTCGAAGGGCTGCGGCCGGAGCCCTCGCCGCCCGTGCGGCGCGGAGCCGACGACCGTGCCGTCCCGGGCGGCGTCAGCCCGGCCTGGAACCTGGAGGCGCGCGGGGCCCGGACCCGGGTGAGTGCCCGAGGAGTGGAGTTCCGCTCCACCGACCGCCACGAGGTTCCCAGGCCCCTGGACGCACTCAGTTACGAGATCCGGTGGCGCAAGTCGCCCGTTCCGCTGCCCGGGCGACTGGACCGTGTGCTGCTTGTGTCCGACGAGCCCGCCCTCCGCACCGAGGGCAGCGTGACGGCCGCCCTCGAAGCGGCGCTGCGACACAAGGAGGTCAGGACCACCACGTGCGCGAGTTCGTCCCCCGACGTGGAGCGGGTGCTCGCGGACTGGCTCGGCGGCACCGGCCAGGACGAGCGCACGGCCGTGGTGCTGCTCCTGGTCGGGCCGTCCGCCGGTCCCGGGGACACCGGCGCTCTGCACACGGCGTTCGCGATCGCGCGACGGCTCTGTGCCGGCGGGGCCGAAGGCCGTCCCCGGCTGTGGTGCGTCACGCAAGGGGCCCGGTCAGTGAACCCGGGGGAACCCGGAGAGCCGAGGCTGGCCTGCCTGCGCGGGCTCGTACGAGCGCTGGCCCTGGAGGAGCCCGCACTGCGGGCGACTGTCGTGGACGCGACACCTGCGTCGGCCGACGAACTCCTGCAGGAACTGCTCGGCGACAGCCAGGAGGACGAGGTCTCCTGGCGAGCGGGTACCCGGCTCGTCGCCCGCCTCACCTCCGCTGAGCCGACCGCCCAGCAGTACGAGAAGCCCTTCGTGCGGCGGGACGGCGCCTACATCATCACCGGCGGCTTCACCGGTCTCGGCCTGGCGACCGCCGGGCGCCTCGCCGGCCAGCGCGCGGGCCACCTCGTCCTCAACGGCCGACGCGCTCCCGCGCCCGAGGCGCAGCGGGTCATCGCCGAGCTGCGCGGCCGGGGAACGGCCGTCACGGTGGTCCAGGGGGACATCGCCGAACCGGGAGTGGCCTCACGCCTGGTGCGGGCCGCGACAGACCAGGGCCACGAGCTGCGCGGCGTCGCGCACTGCGCGGGTGTCCTGCACGACCGGCTGATCACCGATGTCGAAGCGGACGACGTCGACACCGTGCTCCGCCCCAAGGTGATCGGCGCGATGCGCCTCGAAGAGGCTCTGGGCGCCCATGACCTCGACTGGTGGGTCTTCTACAGTTCGGCGGCCGCGCTCATGGGCTCGCCCGGTCAGTCCGTCTACGCGGCCGCCAACGCGTGGCTGGACGCCCTGGCGCAGCGGCGCCGGTCGGAGGGCAGGCCGGCGACGTCCATCGCCTGGGGTCCGTGGAGCGGTGCCGGTGGTGTCCCCGACGGCCGTGCGACGGCGCTGCGGCCTCTCGGCAGGGAAGAGGGACTGGACGCGCTGCAGACGCTCGTTGTCCACGACCGGACACACACCGGGGTGGTGCACTTCGACAGCGACCGGGTGTTGGCGGCCTACCCCGGTGTCTCCTCCGTCCCCTTCTTCACCGATGCGGTGGAGGACGGCGCCGACGCCGGAGAGGACGGCTGGGCGGGGCCCGACGGCATCGAGGCGCTGGGCGACGGTGCGGCGGGCAAGGTCCATGGGCGTCTGGTCAAACGAGTCGCGGCCATCATGGGCTTCGGGGTGCCGGACCTCGACGAGACGGTGCCCCTCCCCCGGCTGGGCCTGGACTCCCTCATGGCGGTCCGCATCCGTCACGCGGTCCGGCAGGACTTCGGCGTCGAACTGCCCCCCGACCTCATGCTGCGGGGTGCGACGCTCCAGGAGGTCGCGGACACCGTCCGTGAAAGCCTCGGGCTGGGGGGAGACACGGCCGGCACCGGCACCACCGCCGAGGCACCCACCGAGGCGACGGCTACGCCTCCCTCCCCGCCTCCCGTACCTGCCCTGCCCACCTCCATCCAGCCCCGTGACGCCGCCGAGCGCCTGGTGGCCGGGGCCTGGGGCGAAGTCCTGGCGGAGCGTCCCCAGGACATCTACAGCGACTTCGCCGCAGCCGGTGGGGACGAGCGCACGGCACAAGGACTGGTGGAGACCATCCGTGGCCGCCTGGGCGGTGTGGCCCTGGATCTCACCGCCGAGTCGGTGCTGGAGGAACGGACGGTGGCCGACATCGCGGAGCTGATCCGACCGGCGGTCAACTCACCTGGCAACCAAGCCGTCACCGTTCTCCGGGCCCCGCTGCCCGGCAGCGGGAAACATCCGCTGTTCACCTTCCACCCGGCCGGTGGCCCCACGTCCGTCTACCAGCCCCTCGTCAAGCTGCTGCCCTCCGACCAGGCCGTGTACGGCATGGAGCGCTTCGACGACGGGGACACGCTGGAGGAGAAGGCCGCGACCTACGTCTCCCTCATCAGGGGTCTGCAGCCTGAGGGCCCGTATCACCTCCTCGGCTGGTCCTTCGGCGGCTGCCTCGCGTACGAGACCGCCCTGCAACTGCGAGGATCGGGGGCACGCGTCGGGTTCCTCGGACTCATCGACACGATCCTTCCCGCCGCGCTGCCCGACCTCGGCCCGGACCAACTCATCGAACGCTTCAGACGGTTCACGGAGTATGTGCGCACCACCTATGGACGCGAGCTGCATCTCTCGTACGACGAGCTGGCACGCACCCCCGAGCGGCGGCACATCGACGTCGTCATGCGCAAGGTGGCCGAGGCCGGTCTCGACATGAGTCCAGGGATCATGGAACACCAGCGGACGTCGTACATCGACGCGCGTCTCGGGGAGCGGTACACGCCCCGGCCCACCGACGTCCCCGTCGTGCTCTACCGGGCGCAGCAGCCGCAACCCCTGACGACCGCTCTCGACCCGCGGTACCTGAGAACGGAGGCGGACCTCGGCTGGGCGCCGCTGTGCCCCGATCTCGACGTCGTGCCCGTTCCGGGCGACCACCTCTCCCTCATCGACCCCCCGCATGTCGCCGTCATCGCACGGCACCTCACCAAGGCGCTCGAGGCGCCACACGACCAGCCCTGAGTCCACCGGCGGCCGGGCGGAATCGACACCACGGCCCGGTGGGGTGCCGGCGGGCGCCGACGTCCGGTCCGGCACCCCACGGCTCGCGCTCCGGGCAGGCGTGCGTGACGGCCCTATGCGGCGTGCCGCACGAAGCGTGCCACCGTGTCGGCGAGTACCTCGCGGCCGTCCCGGGCCCACAGCGCGTCGTTGAACAGTTCGACCTCGATGGGACCGGTGTATCCGGCCGCCTCCACGTGTCCCTTCCACTCCCGCATGTCGATCGCGCCGTCGCCGATCTGGCCGCGGCCGGTCAGGACGCCCTCGGGCAGCGGGGTCGTCCAGTCGGCGAGCTGGAAGGTGTGGATACGGCCCGCCGCGCCGGCCCGGGCGATCTGCGCCGGGGCCGTGTCGTCCCACCAGACGTGGTACGTGTCGACCGTGACGCCGACCTGCCGCGCCGGGAAGCGTTCCGCCAGGTCCAGGGCCTGGGCCAGGGTGGAGACCACGCAGCGGTCCGCGGCGTACATCGGGTGCAGCGGCTCGATCGCGAGGCGCACACCGTGCTGCTCGGCGCAGGGTCCGAGTTCCGCCAGTGCCTCCGCGATGCGCTCCCGCGCGCCGTGCAGGTCCTTCGAGCCCGCCGGGAGACCGCCCGAGACCAGCACCAGCGTGTCCGTGCCGAGCGCGGCGGCCTCGTCGATCGCGCGGCGGTTGTCGGCCAGCGCCTCGGCCCGCTCCCGCGCGTCGATCGCCGTGAGGAAGCCGCCCCGGCACAGCGTCGTCACCGTCAGGCCCGCGTCACGGACCAGCTCGGCCGAGGCCTCCAGGCCGTACGCCCGCACCGGCTCCCGCCACAGGCCGACGTTGCGGACGCCCAGCTCGCCGCACGCCTCGACGAGATCCGGCATCGACAGCTGCTTCACCGTCATCTGGTTGATGGAGAAGCGCTCCGGCGATCCGCTCACTGGTCCACCCCGTACACGCCCAGCAGCGACCTCATGCGTTCCTCCGCCGACTTCGGGTCGGGGAACAGGCCCAGACCGTCAGCGAGTTCGTAGGCCCGGGCGAGGTGCGGCAGCGAACGGGCCGACTGCAGGCCGCCGACCATCGTGAAGTGCGACTGGTGCCCGGCCAGCCACGCCAGGAACACCACGCCCGTCTTGTAGAAGCGGGTGGGGGTCTGGAAGAGGTGGCGGGACAGCTCGACCGTCGGGTCCAGGATGCCCCGGAAGCCCTGGACGTCGCCCGTGTCCAGGGCGCGGACCGCCTGGGCCGCCAGCGGGCCCAGCGGGTCGAAGATGCCGAGGAGGGCGTGGCTGCAGCCCTGGTCGTCGCCGGCGATCAGCTCGGGGTAGTTGAAGTCGTCGCCCGTGTAGCAGCGGACGCCCTTCGGCAGGCGGCGGCGGATGTCGATCTCGCGCCGCGCGTCCAGCAGGGAGACCTTGATGCCGTCGACCTTGTCGGGGTGCGCGGCGACGACGTCCAGGAAGGTGCGGGTGGCGGCGTCCAGGTCCGCCGACCCCCAGTAGCCCTCCAGCGCCGGGTCGAACATCGGGCCCAGCCAGTGCAGGATCACCGGCTCGGAGGCCTGGCGGAGCAGGTGCCCGTAGACCTCCAGGTAGTCCTCCGGCCCCTCGGCGGCCGCGGCCAGGGCACGCGAGGCCATCAGGATCGCCTGCGCGCCCGCCTCCTCGACGACCGCGAGCTGCTCCTCGTAGGCCCGGCGGACGTCCTCCAGCGTCCCGGAGGCGATCTGGTCGGTGCCGACGCCGCAGGCGATCAGGCCGCCGACCGCCTTGGCCTCGGCGGCGGAGCGGCGGACCAGTTCCGCGGCGCCCGCCCAGTCCAGGCCCATGCCGCGCTGGGCGGTGTCCATGGCCTCGGCGACGCCCAGGCCGTGCGACCACAGGTGGCGGCGGAAGGCGAGGGTGGTGTCCCAGTCGACGGCGGCGGGCGAGCCGGGCGACACGTCCGCGTACGGGTCGGCGACGACGTGCGCGGCCGAGAAGACCGTACGGGAGGTGAAGGGGGTGCCGGACGTGACGACGAGGGGCTCGGTGCGGGGCTCGTAGATCCGCGTCGAGCCGTCGCCGTCCGGGAGTCGGATGGTCACAGCGAGATCTCCGGCACCTCGATGCGGCGGCCCTCGTCCGAGGAGGCGAGGCCCAGCTCGGCCAGCTGCACGCCGCGGGCGCCGGCCAGCAGGTCCCAGTGGTAGGCGGCGTCGGCGTAGACGTGCTTGAGGAACAGCTCCCACTGGGCCTTGAAGCCGTTGTCGAACTCGGCGTTGTCCGGGACCTCCTGCCACTGGTCGCGGAAGACCTCGGTGACGGGGATGTCGGGGTTCCAGACCGGCTTGGGGGTGGCCGAGCGGTGCTGGACGCGGCAGTTGCGCAGGCCGGCGACGGCCGAGCCGTCGGTGCCGTCGACCTGGAACTCGACGAGTTCGTCGCGGTTGACGCGCACGGCCCAGGAGGAGTTGATCTGGGCGACGGCGCCGCCCTCCAGCTCGAAGATGCCGTAGGCGGCGTCGTCGGCGGTGGCGTCGTAGGGCATGCCGTTCTCGTCCCAGCGCTGGGGGATGTGGGTGGTGGCGACGGCCTGGACCGACTTCACCCGGCCGAACAGTTCGTGCAGCACGTACTCCCAGTGCGGGAACATGTCGACGACGATGCCGCCGCCGTCCTCGGCCCGGTAGTTCCAGGACGGGCGCTGGGCGTCCTGCCAGTCGCCCTCGAAGACCCAGTAGCCGAACTCGCCGCGCACGGACAGGATCCGGCCGAAGAAGCCGCCGTCGACGAGGCGCTTCAGCTTCAGCAGGCCGGGGAGAAAGAGCTTGTCCTGGACGACGCCGTGCTTGATGCCGGCCCCGTTCGCCAGCCGGGCGAGTTCGAGGGCGCCGTCCAGGCCGGTGGCGGTGGGCTTCTCCGTGTAGATGTGCTTGCCGGCGGCGACGGCCTTCCTCAGGGCCTCCTCGCGGGCCGAGGTGACCTGCGCGTCGAAGTAGACGTCCACCGTCTCGTCGGCCAGGACCGCGTCCAGGTCGGTCGAGACGTGCTCGAGCCCGTGCCGCTCGGCCAGCGCCTTCAGCGCGTGCTCGCGGCGGCCGACCAGGATCGGCTCGGGCCACAGCACGGTGCCGTCGCCGAGGTCGAGGCCGCCCTGGTCGCGCAGGGCGAGGATGGAGCGGACCAGGTGCTGGCGGTAGCCCATGCGCCCGGTGACGCCGTTCATGGCGATACGCACCGTCTTGCGTGTCACGTCGTTCCCTTCGTACGCGGTCGTCGCGCCGCGTACGCCCGACTGGCGAGCGGTGCAGCAAGCGCTTTCTATACAGGGAGAAGCTAGCCTCTGGCGGCGGTCCGGACAAGACGGCGACCCGGACGACCTGTTCGAGGGGGCGAACAGGTGGGGGCCATGGGCTTAAGGTCTGGTCGGAGCCATGGCGGGGAGAGGACGCGGCGAACGTGCCGCGACCTGCACGGAACCATGCCCCCGGGTCTGGATGTGTACGAGGGCGGACGACGAGAAGCGCGACCGGAGGACGACGAGATGACGGTGACCCTGGCGGACGTGGCGGCCCGTGCGCAGGTCTCACCCGCGACGGTGTCGCGCGTGCTGAACGGGAACTACCCCGTGGCGGCCTCCACCCGCGAGCGCGTGCTGAAGGCCGTCGACGAGCTGGACTACGTGCTCAACGGGCCCGCGAGCGCTCTGGCCGCCGCCACCTCCGACCTGGTCGGCATCCTGGTGAACGACATCGCCGACCCGTTCTTCGGCATCATGGCGAGCGCGATCCAGGCCGAGATCGGCGGGCCGGGCGGGCGCGCCGGCGGGGAGCGGCTCGCGGTGGTCTGCAACACCGGCGGCTCCCCCGAGCGGGAACTGACCTACCTCACCCTGCTGCAACGGCAGCGGGCCGCGGCCGTGGTGCTCACCGGCGGGGCGATCGTGGACGCGGCGCACCAGGCGGCGATGGACGCGAAGGTGCGCAAGCTGACCGGCGCCGGGACGAAGGTCGTGCTCTGCGGGCGGCCGCCCGCGCCGGACACGGGGGCGATCGCCCTGACCTTCGACAACCGCGGGGGCGGGCAGGAGCTCACCGAGCACCTCATCGGGCTCGGGCACCGGCGGCTCGGGTACATCGCCGGCCCCGAGGAGCGGACGACCACCCGGCACCGGCTGGAGGGACACCGGGCCGCGCTCGCCGCGCACGGCATCCAGGAGGACCCCGGCTGGACCGTGCACGGCCGCTACGACCGGCGGTCCGGCTACGAGGCGACGCTCGAACTGCTGCGGCGGGACCCGTCCCTGACGGCGGTGGTCGCCGCCAACGACTCCGTCGCGCTGGGGGCGTGCGCGGCCCTGCGGGACTCGGGGCTGCGTATCCCGGAGGACGTGTCGGTGGCGGGCTTCGACGACCTGCCGTTCAGCATCGACGCGGTGCCCTCGCTGACGACGGTGCGGCTGCCGCTGGCGGAGGCGGGGGCCCGGGCCGGCCGGATCGCGATGGGGCGCGAGGAGGCACCGCCCGGGGGGATCGCCTCGGTGCGCGGGGAGTTGATGGTGCGCGGCTCCTCAGGGGTGCCGCGGGTCTCCTGAGGGCTGAGCGGGCGGGCTGCCGAGGCCCCCGCCCGGTCCGTCACCCGCGGTGCGCGGGAGCCGGCGGATCGGCAGTGCTCCGTCCCGACCCGGGTGGCCGCGACGGTCAGGCGTCGTCGAGCCGCTGGAGGACCTGCCCGAACCCGCCGGAGCCGAGCAGGCCGGCGAGCACCCGGGCCGTGTTCTCGATGCCGGCGTTCCCGACATCAGGCCGTCGGAGCACGAGAAGCAGCGCCCGCCCGGCTCCTCGCCGGTCCGGGCCCCCTTCCGTCAGGCGCTCGACCTCCGCGACGGTGCACACGGTCGCGCTCCGACACGGGCCGTCCGCCGGCCGGACCTCGACGTCGACGTTGCACACGACATTCAGGTCTTCTCTCTCGCCGTCGGCGATGAGTTTCGCGTCGTGCGCGGGTCTGCAGTGCCGTCGGTGGCGCCGTCAGGGCGCGGCCTTCAGCGTCGTGATCGCTTGAACGAGAAACCGGAGTGAGTCCCATGCGTATCGCCATCACCGAGTTCATGAGCCTGGACGGTGTCGTGCAGGCCCCCGGCGGGCCGCAGGAGGACACCGACGGGGGCTTCGCGCACGGCGGCTGGTCGCACCCGTACTTCGACGAGGAGGTGCTGGGCGGCGCCTTCGACGCGGCGCTGGGCCGGGCCGACGCGCTGCTGTTCGGGCGGCGCACGTGGCAGACGATGGGGGCGGCGTGGCCCGAGCGGGCCGGGGACCCCTTCGCCGACCGGATCAACGCGCTGAAGAAGTACGTCGTGTCCGACACGCTCACCGAGAGCGACCTGACCTGGAACAACTCCGAGCTCATCCCCGGCGGCCAGGCCGTGGCCCGGATCCGGGAGCTGCACGAGAGCGAGGGCGGCGAGATCGCGATGATGGGCAGCGCGACGCTCGTGCGGACGCTGCTGTCCGAGGGCCTGGTGGACGAGCTCCAGCTCATCGTGATGCCGGTGCTCCTCGGCGGCGGCAAGTCGGTCTTCCCGAAGGACGGGATGAAGCGCCCGATGGAGCTGGTCTCGACGACCACGGCCAGGACCGGGGCGCAGGTGTGCGTGTACCGGGCGGCGACCACGGAGGGCTAGGCCGTCCGACGGCCCTGGTCCCGGGCCGCGGGGTCCAGCAGCACGCGGACGGCCGGGTACGCGACGCGTGCGGATCTTCACGCAACACCGGAGCGACGAAGGGGAATCGAGGGCGGGGGTCGCGGGTAGTGTCCATCGACATGAAGCTGGCGTTCTCCACCCTCGGTGTCCCCGGCCTGCCCCTGCCCGATGTGCTGCGGCTCGCGACCACGAACGGCTACCACGGAGTGGAGCTGCGCGCCCACCCCGAGGAGCCGGTCCACACCGACCTCGACCCGGGGCAGCGGGCCGGGGTGGCGGCCGAGTTCAAGGGCTCGGGCGTGGAACTCCTGGGTCTCGCGGGCTACGCGCGGGTCGCCGCGCCGGGTGATGACGAGCCCGTCCTCGCAGAGATCCGCGCCCTGCTCGACCTGGCCCACGACCTCGGCGCCCCGTACGTCCGGGTCTTCCCCGGCGGGGACCTGGACGTCCAGACGCCGGAGGAGGCCGACGCGACGGCCGCCCGGCGCCTGGGCACGGCCGCCGAGCACGCGAACGACCTGGGCGTGCGGATCCTGCTCGAGACACACGACTCCCACCGCACCGCCGCCGACGCGATGCGCGTCCTCGGACTGGTCGGCCACCGCCAGGTCGGCGCCCTCTGGGACGTCATGCACACCTGGCTCGGCGGCGAACAGCCCTCCGAGTCCTACGCGGCCCTCTCCCCCCACCTCGGCTACGTCCAGGTCAAGGACATCGCCTCCCCGGAGGACCTGACCCCCCTCCCCCTCGGTGAGGGCGTCCTCCCGCTGGCCGAGTGCGTCGAGGTACTCTCCCGCCACGGCTGGGACGGCTGGCTGTGCTGGGAGTACGAGAAGCGGTGGTACGAGTCGGCGGCCCCCCTGCCGGACCTGCTCGGCCCCGGACGGGACCACCTGGCCCGGCTGCTGAACGAGTCCGCCTGAGGCTGGGCCGGCGGCGGTCCGCTTCAGGGTTTCCCCGGCGCCGTCCCGGCCGCACCGGCGTTCCCGACCGCGATCTCGGGGGTGGGCACGGAGGCGGGTCCGGTGGGCCGCGGGCCGGGTCGTGCGCCCCGGCCCGGTGCCAGTGACGTCAGCGCCACCCCGCCCACCAGGAGCGCCGCCGCGCCCCAGCGCAGCGGGCTCACCGGCTCGTCCAGGAACAGGAACGCCGAGGACATGCCGAAGACCGGGACCAGGAGGGAGAACGGCGCCACCGTCGAGGCGGGGTGGTGCCGCAGGAGCAGGCCCCACACGCCGAAGCCGAGGACCGTCGTGATCCAGGCGACGTAGAGGACCGTGCCCGCGCCCTGCCAGTCCAGGGCGCGCAGGGCCGCCAGGTCGCGGGACGGGCCCTCGACGAGGAGGGACAGGGCCAGCAGGGGCAGGACCGGCACCGTGCTGACCCACACCATGAAGTTCAGGGCGTCGGGCGGTGCCGCCTTGCGAGTGATCACGTTGGAGGCGCCCCAGCAGGCCGCCGCCACGATCACCAGGACGAAGGCGCCGAGCGGGCCCGAGGCGCCCTCGTCCGCGGCCGCCACGGCAATGCCGGACAGGGCGACGGCCATGCCCAGCAGGCGGACGGGGGACGGCCGTTCGCCCAGGGCCAGGGCGGCGAACCCCGCGGTGAAGACCGCCTGGATCTGCAGGACCAGGGACGACAGCCCCGCCGGCATGCCCGCGTCCATGCCGACGAACAGCAGGCCGAACTTCGCCACCCCCAGCACCAGGCCCACCGCCACGATCCACCTGAACGCCACCTTCGGGCGTCCCACGAAGAAGACCGCCGGGAGCGCGGCCGCGAGGAAGCGCAGGGCGGAGAAGAGCAGGGGCGGGAAGTGGTCCAGGCCGATCTCGATGACCGTGAAGTTGACACCCCAGACGGCGGCGACCAGGACGGCGAGGGCGGTGTGGGAAGGACGCATGCCCTGAGCATCGCCGCCCCGGACCGTGAAGCACCAGCGATGATTGCTGCATGGTTGGATGAAGCATCGCTAAGCGAAGGCATCGCCGGGCCCGTGGGTCGCCCGGCGGGCCATGGAAGGGGCTCCCGTGCTCGACCTCCAGCGACTGCGCGCCCTGCACGCCGTCTCCGTCCACGGCACGGTCGGCGCCGCCGCCGTGGCGCTCGGGTACACGCCGTCCGCCGTGTCCCAGCAGATCGCCAAGCTGGAGCGGGAGACCCGGACCGTGCTGCTGGAGCGCGAGGGGCGGGGGGTGCGGCTCACCGACGAGGCCCGGCAACTGGTCGACGCCGCCCGGGAGTTGCTGGCCATCGTGGAGCGTGCGGAGACCGAACTGGAGGAGCGGCGGGGCCTGCCCGCGGGGCGGCTCACCATCGCGGCGTTCGCGTCGGCGGCGCGTGGGCTGATGCCGGCCGTGCTCGCCGAGCTGGGCCGCAGGCACCCCGCCCTGGACGCCCGGCTCACCGAGGTCGACCCTCATCTGTCGGTCGACCTGGTGGCGAAGGGCGCCGTCGACCTCGCCGTGGCGCACGACTGGGACATCGCGCCGCTGCCCGCCCCGCCCGGGGTCGAACAGCTCGTCATCGGGGACGACCTGTGCGATCTGCTCGTCCCCGAGGGGCATCCCTTCGCCGGGCGCGACGGCGTACGGCGCGGGGAGCTGTGCGGGGAGCGGTGGATCTGCCAGCCGCCGGGGCGGGTCTGCCACGACTGGCTGCTGCGCACCCTGCGGGCGGCCGGGCACGAGCCGGACATCGTCCACCAGGCCGACGAGAACCCGACCCTCGTCGCCCTGGTCGCGGCCGGGCTCGGCGTCGCGCTCATGCCGCGGCTGGGGCGCGGGCCGCTGCCCCCGGGCGTGGTGGAGGTGCCGCTCGACCCGATGCCGGTGCGGCGCCTGTACGCGCTGTGGCGGACGGGGGCCGCCCGGCGTCCGGCCATCGCGGAGACCGTGCGGACGCTGAGCGCACAGTGGCCGGACGTGTCGGCGCACACACCTCGTTGAGCCCCTGACGCCTCCCCGTCCCGTCGCGGGCACATCCGGGCCGGGCCGGGCACCAACCCGGACGCCTCCCCCGCCCCGACGCGGGGACCGCCGCAGACCCCGCCGCCCGCGCCCGTCCCGACGCGGGCACATCCGGGCCGGGCACCAACCCGGACGCCTCCCCCGCCCCGACGCGGGGACATCCGGGGCGGGCCGGGCACTGCGGCGGGGCCGCAGTCGTCCCGTCCGGGGCCGCAGTCGTCCCGTCCGCAGCCGCCGGAGCGTCACCGCAGTGCGGTGCCGGTCCTCGCTCCCGGCTGCGATCGCCGACCGCCCTCTCCTCCGTACCACGGCCGGCGGCACCGCCGCCATCGGCGCGACCCCTCCAGCCGCGCCGGCTGCGGCACCCCACCGGTTGCCGCGCATGTCCTTGACTGGCAAAAACTTCCGGGCTATTGGTGACCTCTTGGAAGTTTCCTTCAGTGGATCCGAGGGACACCCCTCCGGAAGGAGCCCACGTGCACGACATCGGCACGGGAAGCACGGGAAACACCGCACAGCCCTCCAGACGCACCGTCCTCGCCGCCACCGCCGGCGTCACCGCCGCCCTCGCGGCCGCGACGCCCTCCCACGCCGGCCCGGCCGGCGACCGCGACCGCGAACTGCGCTCCCTGATCTCCCGCATGACGCTTGAGGAGAAGGTCGGGCAGCTGTTCGTCATGCGGGTCTACGGCCACTCCGCCACCGCCCCGGACCAGGCCGACGTCGACGCCAACCTCAAGGAGATCGGGGTCCGCACGGCAGCCGAGCTGGTGGCGAAGTACCGGGTCGGCGGCATCATCTACTTCGCCTGGGCGCACAACACCCGTGAGCCGCACCAGATCGCCGCGCTGTCCGACGGCATCCAGCGGGCCTCCCTCGGGTTGCCGCGCGGACTGCCCGTGCTCATCTCCACGGACCAGGAGCACGGGATCGTCGCCCGGGTGGGCAAGCCCGCGACGCTGTTCCCGGGGGCGATGGCCGTCGGGGCGGGCGGGTCGCGGTCCGACGCCCGGACCCTCGGGCGCATCGCCGGGCGCGAGCTGCGGGCGATGGGCATCCGGCAGGACTACTCCCCCGTCGCCGACGTGAACGTCAACCCGGCCAACCCGGTCATCGGCGTGCGGTCGTTCGGCGCCGACCCGCGGGCGGTCGCACGGCTGGTGGCCGCCGAGGTCGCCGGGTACCAGGGCTCCGGGGTGGCCGCGACCGCCAAGCACTTCCCGGGGCACGGGGACACCAACGTCGACAGCCACACCGGCTTCCCGACCATCACGCACAGCCGGGAGGAGTGGGAGCGGCTGGACGCGCCGCCGTTCCGGGCCGCGATCGCCGCCGGCATCGACTCGATCATGACGGCCCATCTGATGGTCCCGGCCCTGGACGACTCCGGCGACCCGGCCACCCTCTCCCGCCCGATCCTCACCGGCATCCTGCGCGAACGGCTCGGCTACGACGGGGTCGTGGTCACCGACTCGCTCGGCATGGAGGGCGTGCGGACCAAGTACGGCGACGACCGGGTGCCGGTGCTGGCGCTGAAGGCGGGCGTCGACCAGCTGCTCAACCCACCCGACCTGGACCTCGCCTGGAACGCCGTGCTGACGGCCGTGCGCGGGGGCGAGCTGACCGAGGAACGGCTCGATGAATCGATCCTGCGGATCCTGCGGCTGAAGTCCCGTCTCGGGCTGTTCCGTTCACCGTACGCCGGCCAGGACGGGGTCGGCCGGCACGTCGGCACCCGGGCTCACCTGGAGGCGGCCGACCGGATCGCCGAGCGGACGACGACCCTGCTCGTCAACGAGGGGCGGCTGCTGCCGCTGTCCCGGCGGCGGTACCCCAAGGTGCTCGTGGTGGGCGCGGACCCGGCGTCGCCGTCGGGGACGACCGGCCCGCCCACGGGGGTCCTCGCGGGCGCGCTGTCCGAACTGGGCTTCACCGCCACCGCCCTGTCGACCGGCATCACCCCCTCCGCGGCGACCGTCGCGAAGGCGGTCGCGGCGGCGGGTGAGGCGGACGCGGTGCTGGTCGCCACGTACAACGTCACGGCGACCAGCAGCCAGAAGACGCTGGTGGAGCGGCTCGTGGCGACCGGGATGCCGGTCGTGGCGGTCGCGATCCGCAATCCGTACGACGTGGCGCAGCTGCCGTCCGTGCCGGCCTGTCTGGCCGCCTACTCCTGGACCGACGTCGAACTGCGGGCCGCCGCACGGGTGATCGCCGGGCGGGTGGAGCCGCGCGGGACGCTGCCGGTGGCGGTGCGGCGGGCGGACGATCCGGAGCGGGTGCTGTACCCCATGGGGCACGGGCTGTCGTACTAGACGTACGCCATGGACCGGGCGCACCACCCCCGCCGTGCGCAGAAAGCCCCGTGTGCCTGGCGTGACCCGTCGCGGCGGGCCACGCCGGGCCAGGGCACTTCGGGGGTAGGCGATGCGTGGGAGCGCCGGTCTGCGGGGGGTGGTCCGGGCGCTGGTGCCGCTCGGCGTGGTGCTGACCGGGTGGCAGAGCCCGTCCGGCGGTGTGACCGGGGAAGGGCGGCCGGGTGAGCCGGCCGCCGGGCGGACCGCGGTGTCGCCGGTGCCGGCCCGGCCGTCCGGCTCGGCGGGGCGGTGTTCCTGCCGGTCGGCGCGTGCAGTTCGTTCCGCACGACGAGCTTCACCGAGGTGCCGTGTGCGGGCGAGCGGGCGGCGGCCCGGGGCGTGGCCCGGCACGGCGGCGCGGTGCGGGACGGGCCGCGCTGCCCGGACACCACCGACTTCGTGCTGCACATCGGCGAACAGCGGCCCTCCTTCGACGAGGACGGCGACGGCGTGGTGCCGCGGGGCTACGCCTGCATGCGCAACCTCCAGCCGCCGCACCCCGGTGACCCGGGCGGCGGGGGCGGGCCGCGCACCATCGTCGGCGACCGCGTCTACGGCTCCGGCGACGGGCGGGTCCGCGAGACCGCGTGCGACGGGAAGGGCGAGCGGAAGCCCGAGTACGAGGTGACCCGGGCGGTGGTGAGGCGGTCCGGCTGCCCCGGCTCGACCGCGCTGTACGTCCGGCTCGGCGGGGACCGGCCCGTGGGGTGCGCCCGGCCGCTGTGAGCGGCCGGGCGCGGTGGCAGCGGCCGGTCCTACGGACGCAGCGTCATCTCACGCCGGACGTCCCGCTTGTCCAGCTTGGTGTCGAACTTCGCGAGCGGCTTCGCCGCCTGCGGGTCGGCCTGCACCGTGCCGGAGGCGACGCCGGCCCAGTCCAGGATGCGGGCGGTGGCGAGGGCCTTCTGCTCGGGCACGAGGCCGGCGACGTTGGCACCGTGGTTCATGCCGGGGGCGGTGAAGACGTAGGAGTCCTTCGCGCCCTTGCCGAGGCGGAACGGCTCGGCGCCCCACGGGTCGTTCTCGCCGTAGACGAACAGCATCCGGCGGGCGTTGTGCCGGACCCAGGTGTCGACGTCGCGCATCACCCACGGCTGGAACCGCATGGGGATGTCCCCCGGGACGAAGTTGCGCGGCGGCTGGTAGCCGTAGCGGATGTACTGCTTCTCGACGTGCGGGAAGCGGATGGTCGGCGCGCCGAGCTGGGTGCCGGCCTGGTAGTAGTACGGCGTGTAGGTCGACAGGCCCTGGTCGGCGTAGGCGGAGAAACCGGAGATGGTGTCGACGGAGGTCCAGATCTCGTCGTCGGTGGCGTTCTTCGCGTCGGCCGGGATCTGGTCGCAGTCGGACAGCTTGCCGTACTGCCAGAAGCCCCACACGTAGTCCAGCACGGTCGCCTCGAAGGCCTTGTCGAGGCTGCCGATGGTGGTGAAGGTCAGGCCGTTGTCCTGCGCGAAGGCGGCGTACTTCTTCTCCAGCGGCTCGCGGCGCACCAGCGCCTCGCGCTGGACGCCGTTGAGCCGGTCGCGGCACTCCTTGGTGCCGACGGTGGCGAAGAAGCGGTCGTAGGCCGAGTCCTCCTTGTTCACGACGTCGTTGGGGGCGACGTAGGCGACGACGCCGTCCATGTCGCGGGGGTAGAAGCGCTCGTAGTAGGTGGCGGTCATGCCGCCCTTCGAGCCGCCCGTGGAGATCCACTTCTTGTCGTAGACGCCCTTCAGCGCCGTGAAGACGCGGTGCTGGTCGCTGGCGGCCTGCCAGATGTCCAGCTTGGACCAGTCGGCCGGGTCGGGCCGGGACGGGGTGAAGAAGCGGTATTCCAGGGAGACCTGGTTGCCGTCCACGATCTGGGTCGGCTCACTGCGGCGGGGCGTCGTGGAGACGTTGTAGCCGCTGGTGAAGAAGACCGTCGGGCGGGAGACGTCCTTGTGCAGCACGGTGATGCGCTGCTGGAACGTGCCCTCGGACGGCTTCCGGTGGTCGACCGGCTGCGTGTAGTTCAGGACGAAGAAGCGGTAACCGGTGTACGGCTTCTCCTCGACCAGGCTCATGCCCGGTACGGAGAGCAGTCTCTCCTTGATGTCGGTGGTGCCGGCCTCCGGCTCGGCGGCGGTGGCCGCTCCGGCCGTGCTCAACGTGCCTATGAGCACGGTGAGCGCCAGCAGCCATCTGAGCGCCTTGCGCATGCGCACTCCCCTGTGAGACAGATGTGCGCCGGAAGCTAGCGGACCAACTCCCCCCAGCACCAGGGGACATAGGGAAAACCCTCGGCGCGGGCGGGCGCCGGTGGAGGGCGGTGCGTCAGCAGAGGACCCAGCCGGAGCTGTACGTCCCGGCCCCCACGCGGCCCTTGAGCCACACGCAGCGGCGCCCGGCGTGCACGGTCACCGGGCCCGCGTGGCGGGCGTACCGGCCCTCGTCCACGACGGGCCGGTTGCCGCGGGCCTGCACGCTCACCGACATCGTCCGCTTCACGCCGGGCTTCTTGGTCCGGGTGACGGCGCAGACGTAGCCGCCGCGCTTGTAGACGAGAACGGTCCCGGTGGAGAACGGCAGGGTGCGGACCTTGCGGCCGGGGCACGACGCGGAGGCGGCGGCCTGCGCCTCCCCCGGCGCGGCGAGGGCGAGCAGCCCGGAGGCGGTCAGCACGGCCAGGCCGAGCGCGAGCCGCCGGCGTATCGCTCCACTGTCCACTGTCGTCCTCCCGTACCGCGTCGTCCGCGCCCATCGGCGTACGGCTGTACGGACGCATGACGTACGCCGGACGGTTGCGCGCGGGCCACGGGCCCCCGGCGGCCTCGGCGGACCTCCCGTCCGGCGCCGCCGTCAGCGGGACGCGCCGACCGGCTCCTCCGGCTCCGGCGCGCCGATGAACGTGCGCCACAGCTCCGCGTAGCGCCCGCCGCGGGCCAGGAGGTCGTCGTGGGTGCCGTCCTCGGCGACCCGGCCGTGGTCCATGACGACGACCCGGTCGGCGCGGGCCGCCGTGGTGAGGCGGTGGGCGACCACGAGGGTCGTGCGGCGGCCGGCGAGGCGGTCGGTGGCCTGGTTGACCTGGGCCTCCGTGGCCAGGTCCAGGGCCGCCGTCGCCTCGTCCAGCAGCAGGACGTCCGGGTCGACCAGTTCGGCACGGGCCAGGGCGATCAGCTGGCGCTGGCCCGCGGAGAGGTTGCGCCCGCGCTCGGCGACCTCGTGGAGGTAGCCGCCCTCCAGGGTGGCGATCATGTCGTGCGCGCCGACCGCGCGGGCCGCCGCCTCGACCTCGGCGTCGGTGGCGCCGGGGCGGCCGTAGGCGATGGCGTCGCGGACGGTGCCCTTGAACAGGTACGCCTCCTGCGGGACGACGCCCAGGCGGTGCCGGTACGACGTGAGGTCCAGGTCCCTGAGGTCGGTGCCGTCGACGGTGACCCGGCCGCCGGTGGGGTCGTAGAAGCGGGCCACGAGCTTGACGAGGGTCGACTTGCCCGCGCCGGTCTCGCCGACGAACGCGACGGTCTGCCCGGCCGGGATGCGCAGGGAGACCCCGCCGAGGGCCGCCTCGCCCCCGGCGTCGGGACCGCCGTAGGCGAAGTGGACGTCCTCGAAGGCGATCTCGCCGCGCAGGGAGCGCACGTCCAGGGGCTTCTCGGCGGACTTCGTCGACGTCGGCTCCCGCAGCAGCTCCTGGATGCGGCCCAGCGAGACGGTCGCCTGCTGGTAGCCGTCGAAGACCTGGGAGAGCTGCTGCACGGGCGCGAAGAACAGGTCGATGTAGAGCAGGTACGCCACCAGCGAGCCGATGGCGAGGGTGCCGTCGTCGACCCGGGCGCCGCCCACGACCAGCACGGCCGCCGCCGCCACGGACGACAGGAACTGCACGAACGGGAAGTACACGGAGATCAGCCACTGGCCGCGGATGCGCGCCTGCCGGTAGCTGTCACTGCGCTCGGCGAACCGCCGCCCGCCGTCCCGCTCGCGCCGGAACGCCTGCACGATCCGCAGCCCGGACACCGACTCCTGCAGATCGGCGTTGACCGCCGAGACCCGTTCCCGGGCCAGCTCGTACGCCTTCACGCTCGCCCGGCGGAAGAAGAACGTGGCGATGATCAGCGGCGGCAGCGTCGCGAACACGACGAGCGCGAGCTGGAGGTCCAGCACCAGCAGGGCGACCATGATGCCGAAGAAGGTGACGACCGAGACGAACGCGGTGACCAGGCCCGTCTGCAGGAACGTCGACAGCGCGTCGACGTCCGTGGTCATCCGGGTCATGATCCGGCCGGTGAGCTCCCGCTCGTAGTAGTCGAGCCCGAGGCGCTGCAGCTGGGCGAAGATCTTCAGGCGGAGCGAGTACAGGACCCGCTCGCCCGTCCGCCCGGTCATCCGGATCTCGCCGACCTGGGCGGTCCACTGCACGGCGACCGTCAGCAGCGCCAGCAGGGACGCCGCCCACACGGCGCCGAGCGCGGCCTCGGTGACGCCCGCGTCGATGCCGTGCCGGATCATGATCGGCAGCAGCAGGCCCATGCCCGCGTCGACGGCGACCAGACCGAGGCTGACCAGCAGCACCGCCCCGAAACCGCGCAGCAGCCGGCGCAGGCCGTAGGACTCCTCCGGCTGGACGGCCCGGGCCTCGTCGACCTCGGGGACGTCGGTGGCCGGGGGCAGCGCCTCGACCTGGGCGAGCAGTCCGGGCGTGGCGGGGCTCTCGGCGAGGGCGGTGTCCTCGCGCTCCCGGTCGCCGCTCCACAGCCGCGGGGTGACCCCCCGCTCGGCGTCGTACTCGGCGTCCAGCTGGTCCCGGACGGAGGTGTCCTCCTGGGGGCAGGCCGGCGGGATGTGGCCCGGGGAGACGCCGCCCAGCTCGTCGGGGTCGGTGAGCAGCCGCCGGTAGAGGGCGGAGCGGCGCTGCAGCTCGTCGTGGGTGCCGATGTCGGCGAGGCGGCCGCCGGCCAGGACGGCGATGCGGTCGGCGAGGTTCAGGGTGGAGCGGCGGTGGGCGATCAGCAGGGTCGTGCGGCCCCGCATGACCCCCTTGAGGGCTTCGTGGATCTCGTGCTCGACCCGGGCGTCCACGGCGGAGGTGGCGTCGTCCAGGACCAGCAGGCGCGGGTCGCCGAGGATCGCGCGGGCGAGGGCGACGCGCTGGCGCTGGCCGCCGGAGAGGGTGAGGCCGTGCTCGCCGACGGTGGTGTCGTAGCCGTCGGGCAGCTCGCTGATGAAGCCGTGCGCCTGGGCGGCGCGGGCGGCCTTCTCGATCTGCTCCTGGGTGGCGTCCGGGCGGCCGTAGGCGATGTTGTTGCGGACGGTGTCGGAGAAGAGGAAGGAGTCCTCCGGGACCAGGCCGATCGCGGCCCGCAGCGACGCGGTGGTCAGCTCGCGCACGTCGTGCCCGCCGACCAGGACGGCTCCGCGGGTGGCGTCGTAGAAGCGCGGGAGCAGCAGGGAGACGGTGGACTTGCCGGAGCCGGAGGAGCCGACGACGGCGAGGGTCTCGCCGGGCCGGATGTCGAAGGAGAGGCCGTCCAGGACCGGGCGGGTCGTTCCGGTGGCGACGTCGTAGCCGAAGGAGACGTCGTCGAACTCGACCGTCGCGGGGGCGTCGGCCGGCAGGTCCTTGTGGCCGTCCTTCAGGTAGGGCTCGGTGTCGATCAGCTCCAGGACGCGCTCGGTGCCGGCGCGGGCCTGCTGGCCGACGGTGAGGACCACGGCGAGCATCCGGACCGGGCCGACGAGCTGGGCGAGGTAGGTGGAGAAGGCGACGAACGTGCCGAGCGTGATGTTGCCGCGCACCGCCAGCCAGCCGCCGAGCGCCAGCATCGCGACCTGCCCGAGGGCGGGGACGGCCTGCAGGGCCGGGGTGTAGAGCGCGTTCAGGCGGATGGTGCGCAGCCGGCCCGCGAAGAGCCTGCGGCTGACCTCCCGCAGCTTGCCGGTCTCCTGCTCCTCCTGCCCGAAGCCCTTCACGACGCGTACGCCGCTGACGGCGCCGTCGACCACGCCCGCGACGGCGGCGGCCTGGGCCTGGGCGTACCAGGTGGAGGGGTGCAGCCGGGTGCGGCTGCGGCGGGCGATCCACCACAGGGCGGGCGCGACGGCCAGGGCGACCAGGGTCAGCGGCACGGACAGCCAGGCCATGACCACCAGGGAGATCAGGAACAGCGCGAAGTTCCCGATGGTCATCGGGAGCATGAAGAGCAGGCCCTGGATCAGCTGGAGGTCGCTGGTGGCGCGGCCGACGACCTGGCCGGTGGACAGCTCGTCCTGGCGGCGGCCGTCGAGCCGGGTGATCGTGCCGTACATCTCCGTCCGCAGGTCGTGCTGGACGTCGAGGGCGAGGCGGCCGCCGTAGTAGCGGCGGACGTAGGTGAGGACGTAGACGACCAGCGCGGCGACGACCAGGAGGCCGGCCCAGGTGGTCATGGACCGGGTGTGGTCGCTGATGACGTCGTCGATGACCACCTTGGTGATCAGGGGGACGAGGGCCATCACGGCCATGCCGGCGAGGGAGGAGCCGAGGGCGAGGACGACGTCCTTGGGGTGCCGCCAGGCGTAGCCCCACAGTCGTCGTGCCCATCCCCGTTGCGGTGTCACGCCGGTGCCTTCCTGTCGTCCTGGTCTGCCGGAAGACTGCAACGCCGTCGGGAGCGGTTTTCATCCCTGCGCCGTGTTCGGGGGCCTTCGCGGTGAGCGAAAGCGGGTCCGGGCGCCGTCGCTGATCCTCGGTTCTGCGGGCGCCCGCTCGGCAATGCCTGCGAGGATGCAGCCATGGTGCTTCAGGTGGGGGCCAAGGCGCTCAAGAAGAGACGAGACGAGCTGAGGGTCTCGGCAGAGTCGGTGGAAGCACACGGCAAGGAGGATGCGGCGACCGTGGGACTCCTGTTGTTCTACGCCGCCGAGTGCGGCTTGAAAGAACGTCTCTTGTCCCGCAGAGGGCTTCGAGACACGTCAGCGCTTGAGCCCACCCACGACCTGCGCAAGCTCGCAAAGGAACTGAGACTGCCTCGCGCCCTGGATGACTTGCTCAGTCGACTGAGAAGCTGCCGACTGCACGCATCCTCCGGCGCGTCCGTCGCCTTGGCCGACCTGCATCAGGCGTGGCGTTATGGTGCGAAGCTTGACGGCACCGACGAGAGAGAAGCGAAAGAAGCCCTCCGGGCGTTGATCAAGTGGTGCGAACGGGATTGAGGCTAGGAGAGTACGAGGCCGTGGCCGGATTGATGGATTTGCAAGGGCTGACGCCCCCGGAGCACCTGTTCACTTGGGTTGACGTTGACGATCACCTGGCGGCTCTCGCCTCCGAAGGCTGCTGGCCGGAGTGGCTCAGTGCGGCAGACGGCTGGTGGGACGGCCTGGAACTGATTGTCTCGAGCGGTACAGCGGCCGAGACGGCGCAGCGCTGGCTGGACGAAGCCTTCGGCACAGGGTCGACGGAATGGCGTGACGGCACCCTCATGCTTCGACTGGACGACCCACGAACGACCGACTTCACCGGCATCCCCGTCATTCTCACCCCGGAGACGAACAGCCCTGATCAACCGCGGCGTCTGCCTCTGCTCCGAGAGAAGCACATCACCCCACAGTTGGCGCACGCCCTGGAACGGCCTGCATCAGAACGCTTTCCCGGTGATGTGCAAATCCTGGCCTTCCATTCTTTCAAGGGTGGAGTGGGACGCACGGTGCACGCGGTCGCCATGGCCGACGTGATCGCCCGTAGAGGTGGCAACGTCCTCCTGGTTGACTCGGACTTGGAGGCACCTGGGATCACATGGATGCACAAGGCCCAGGGTGGACAGCTTGATTTCTCGTACGAGGACCTACTCTCCCTGTTGCAGGGATCCGAGGACGGCGGCTGGTCCGCTGCCGTCGACATCGCGGCCGCCTACCTGCCCAATCAACAGGTAGGACGATTCGCCAGCGGGGGGCGGGTGACCGTGGTGCCCACCAGCAGGAGACAGCACCTGGGCCCGCCTCGTATCGAACCGGCTGATCTGCTGACACCTGGGCGCTCCCGGTACTTCCTGACCGAGGCGCTTGCCGCACTCGCCGTTCGCACCGGTGCCGACACCGTCGTCGTGGATCTGCGAGCCGGGGCCTCCGAGCTGTCCGCGCCCGTGCTACTCGACCCACGGGTACAGCGCGTCTTCGTCACCACCCTCAGTCATCAGTCCCTCGAGGGGACGAAAACCCTGCTGAAGCAGTTGGGGCGCCGGGCACCGGCTCTCCGGGGCACCGACCCGGCCAGCTCCGTGATCGTCACTCAATACCGGCAGGACGTGCACGAGGCACAGGCAGAACAGGCACGGGCAGAACTGACCGGTGCGCTACTTTCGTCGCTGAGGCCACCGGACGACGGAGCCGAGAACGATCCTGATGACACGGGAGAAGTGGACGCTGATGTTCTGTCGCAACCTCTGCTCAGCCCGTTCCGGGATGAACTTCTAGCACTTCCCTCCTCTTGGGACGCGGTATTGCGCGTACTGGAAAGCTGCAAGGTTTCCGAGGTCTTGGAACCGATCGTTCCGGCCCCTGTCTCCATTTCTTCGCCGGACACGGACGAGGAAGAGCCGCACGTTGATTACCTGATGCTCCGTGAACGTCTCGCGGACACCGCGCAGCCGCTTATCTACGCCGAGCGGAAAGGCATGTCGTCGGCCAGCGGCTTCCTGGCGACAGATCCCCTGCGCAGGCTGCTCGGCGATCATCGCACGGAACCGCCGCTGGCTCTTGTCGTCGGAGCCAAGGGCGCAGGCAAGACGTTCATGTACGCTAAAGCCTGCGCGGCACGTCAATGGAACGTGTTCGCCGAACAGTCCGGCATCAAAGACGTGCGACTGAATCTCCCCGTGGTCCCGGTGCTGGAGTCCGACAACCTGGAGAACGAGGACCTGACGACTCAGGATCTCAGGGACGCGTTCGCCGCCACGCACAGCACGACAGCAGGGGAAGCCGGGACGTTCCAGCAGATCAAGGACCGGCTGAGGAAGGGTCTTTCCCGACTTAGCGCGGACGACGAGATCGGATGGCGGCAGTTGTGGCTCGCGTGCTTGGCCATCGCTGCTGGGGTACCGGTGGCAGAGGACCGTGAAGCGGAGACGGCGCTCACGGAACTGAGCAAGCAGTCACGAGCGGTGTTCGTGATGGACGGGCTTGAAGACCTGCTGCAGTCACTGGACACAGAAGTGAAGCGCACTGCTCTGCGGGTTCTTCTCATCGACGTTCTGGCCTGGCTGCGATCTCTACGCGGACGTCCTCTCGGGCTCGTCGTCTTCGTACGGCGGGACCTGGTGAAACGAGCGGTCCGACAAAACAGTGAACAACTGCTTGCGCGCTACGAGCCCTATGCGCTGCGCTGGAACAAAGAAGAAGCACTACGGCTAGCCCTGTGGGTCACCGCACATGCCCACGCGCTGCCCAAGCCTATGGCCGAGTCCGAAATTGCTGAACTTTCTTATGACGCGCTGATCGACGCGCTCATTCCCGTCTGGGGGTGGAAGATGGGAACAGAGAAGTCCAAAGAAGCGCGTTCCCACCTCTGGGTACCGGCAGCACTCGGGGACTTCAAGGATCAGGTACAGGCGAGAGACGTCGTTGTGTTCCTGGCTGAAGCAGCGCGTCAGTCGATTTCCCAGACGACCTGGGACGACCGCGTGCTGGTTCCAAGCGCCATGCGCAAAGCATTGCTCGAGTGCAGCACGATTAAGATCAGTGCCATCCAGGACGAGAGCCAGGAGATCGGCGACCTGCTCAGCCGCCTTCAACAAGTACGCGAACCGGTGACCGTTCCGTTCTCTTTGGATGAGGTGGGGCTGGACGTCAGCGATGCCGACTTCCTTGTCGAATCCGGAGTGTTCGCGCGGGGCAACGATGGGCGGTACTGGGTGGCGGAGATCTACCGTCATGGCCTGGGATTCGGCAGCGAGCGGAGAGCGAAGGTCCTCTGGCGCCGGTGAGGTAGACACGAAGCTCACGGAAGGGTAGCGAGCGCTGGGCTGACTGCTCGCCGGCATAGCGGTTGCTCACTCGCCCCGCCCTTGCTCCCCGTGAAGAGCGGGGCCGGAGTTTGCGCGATCGACCCTCGATTCCTAGGGTCAGGCGCACCCTCGCAGGCCAAGAAGGCTGGCGATCTATACGGGGTTCTCGTTGTCGTCGCTGGCCAGGTGGGCCCTCAGCCGCGGTGGCCGCGTCCAGTGAGCTTCTTCGAGCCGGGCCTCGATCAGGTGAAGCCCGCCAATGGCAACGAGCGAGGCCCCCGCGCAGTTGATCGAGATGTCTGACGTCTCAACCATGCTGCTCAGGGGCCTCGTTGGTCATCTGTCCTGCCGCACTCGACCTGCCGCATGCGCTCGTGGAGTGGGTCACCATGCTCATCGTCACCATGAGGGCGACCGGCGCTGCAAACTCCGCCCGTCCCAGCGCTCGATGGTGGCACTGGTGTACCTGCGCGAACACACCACCCTGGCGAAGATCGCGCCGGGTTCGGGATCAGCAAGTCCACCGCCCATGCCTACACCAGCGCGGTCATCCACCTGCTCGCCCTGCGCGCGCCGGGTCTGTGAGCGTCTTGCGCGAGGCCGATCCCGACTTTTTCCTGCTGGACGGGACACTCGCCCACCCACTGTTACCGCACAGCCAAATCTGGGGGACTCCCGCACTGCGCTTCCCTCCCTGGAAGACCCGCTGAGGCGCCCGCTGCCACCTTCTGCCTCGAAACTGTCAGCGACGAGCAGGAGGAGGACGTCTGCACGGCGCCCCTCACGGAACTGTCCCAGTACCGGCTCACCCACACGGTCGCTTGCGGCGGTTTTCATCCCCGCCGACACGCAATCGCCACCTCCCGTCCATTCCCTCGGCTGCATGTTCATGTCACGATCTGGTCATTCCCTTCGTGCAACCCGCGTAGATCGGACACCCCACATGCTCGCGACACGCATCCGGCGCCGGAAGGCGTCGGCGCTCGCCACGGCCGCCGTCCTCGCCGTCCTCGCCGCTCCCGCCGTCGCCGCCACCCCGGCCACGGCGACGGAGACCGCCTCGACGGCCGCGACGACGGCCGCGGACTACGACCCGGCGTACTACGAGGACGCCGCCGGCAAGACCGGTGACAGCCTCAAGGACGCCCTCCACATGATCATCAGCGACCAGACGAAGCTGTCGTACTCGGCGGTCTGGGAGGCCCTGAAGGTCACCGACCAGGACCCGGCCGACAGCGGCAACGTGATCCTGCTGTACTCGGGCATCTCCCGCAGCAAGTCCCTCAACGGCGGTGACGTCGGCGACTGGAACCGCGAGCACGTGTGGGCCAAGTCCCACGGCGACTTCGGCACCTCCACCGGCCCCGGCACCGACCTGCACCACCTGCGCCCGGAGGACGTCCAGGTCAACTCCATCCGCGGCAACAAGGACTTCGACAACGGCGGCGGCTCGTTCACCAACAGCGGCGGCAGCCTCACCGACTCGAACTCCTTCGAGCCGCGCGACGCGGTCAAGGGCGACGTGGCCCGCATGATCCTCTACATGGCCGTCCGCTACGAGGGCACCGACGGCTGGCCCGACCTGGAGCCCAACGACTCCGTCACCAACGGCAGCAACCCGTACCACGGCCGCCTCCCGGTCCTGAAGCAGTGGCACCAGGAGGACCCGCCGAGCGCGTTCGAGCAGAACCGCAACAACGTCATATACGACTCCTACCAGCACAACAGGAACCCGTTCATCGACCACCCGGAGTGGGTGGAGGCGATCTGGTAGCCCGCCTCAGACTTCCGGCCCGGGGCCGTCGTCGCCGTCGGCCCCATCACCCACCGGAACCGGAAGGCGGGCACCACGGCTCTCCGCGATGCGGAGGGCGTCACGCAGCGCCTCGGTCATCCGGGCCGCCAGGAAGCGCAGTTGCGCGGACGTGGCCCTGCCGTCGGCGAGCAGGTCGGCGGCATGGCCGAGGAGTTCGTCCGCCATGCCGAGCTGCACGGACTCGACGGTGTCGGCGAGCCGGGAGAGGCGTCCGGTTCCGTCACCGCTCAGGTAGCACCGCTTGCCCTCGGGGCCGGTCCACGGCAGCAACCGCAGCGGTCCGCCCTGGCCGCCGGTCACGCGGTCACCGCGGCGAGGCAGGGGCGGACCATCGCGTTGTCCTCTCCCCGCAAGAGCGGCGGGCCGGCCGGGGAACCGGCGCCGTGGCCCTCACCGCATGAGCAGGTGCAGCACGCACCCACCGGGGCGGTGACCGGACGGCGACGGCGTCCGGTTCCCGGAAGAAGGAATCGCAGCAGCGGTTCGAAGAGGCGGGCGATACGGCGGCTCACGTCGTCAACTCCGTTGATTCGAGGATCTCGCTTTGCGTAGCGATCGAGTCACAGAGTGAGACAGCGCGGTCTAGCAGGTCATGCACATGGTCCGCCTGGCGGAGAGAGGCCGCGTACGCGTTCACGTTCTGCCGTTCCAGCTGGGTTTTCACCCACTGATGGAGAACATGCTCAGCCTCATGTGGTTCGACGACCAGCCACCCGTGGCGTACAGCGAGGGCCTCCGCATGGGGAAGCTGCACGACTCCCCGTCCGTAGTACTGGAGTTGCAGGGCCGCTACGATCTCGCGATGGGTGATGCGCTGCCGCTCAAGGAGTCGATGTCCCTGCTACGGGCCACAGCCGAGGAATACGGACACCGCCATGACTGATCCGATAGCCGCCAGGGCCGAGGCATCGCAGCGCTGGCGCACGTCGTCCCACAGCAACAGCGAGGGCGGCAGCTGCCTGGAGGTACTGGACGGACACCCGTCAGGTGTACCCGTCCGGGACTCCAAGGTCCCGGACGGCCCGGCCCTGGTCTTCGGCGCCGGAGCGTGGTCGCCGTTCGTGTCGGCCCTCAAGGCGGGTCTCCCCTCCTAGCGAGGAGAGCGACTACAGCAAGAGCACCAACTCGCAGGGGACTTGCGGCTCGGAGACCGCCGCCTCGTCGCCGTCGGGACAGGCCGTGATCCACCCGCCTGGACCCGTCCGACATCGGCTGATCTCCCGTCACCCGTCCTACCGGCGAACCCGGACGGCCCGGGCCCCCGCTCCGGGGCCGTCGGCGCGTCCCGGATCATGGACACCGGGTGTCCGGCGAACGGGTGAAGGGAAGCACGCGGTGGGCCACTGCCTCGAGATGAGCACCGGCGACATGAGAGCCGTGGTGCGGCTGCTCACCTCGGTGGAGCGGACCGGGCAGCAGGAGCGCACGCTCGCCCGGATCCGCATGGAGTGCGCGCGCACGGACGCCCGCTTCCGGGCGCAGGGCATCCACCTGGAGGTCTCCATCAGCCGGGCCCTGGACGAGCTGGTCGACGGCACCCCGAGCACCGACCTCTGCCCCGCGTACAGCTACGCCTTCTACCAGGCCGTCGCCGCGCACTTCTCCGACCCCACCGACCTCGGCACCTGGCGGCGGCCGTCGTGGTTCCACGCGATGGACGACGAACTGGCCCACCACGGCGTGCCGTCCGACCTGCTCCCCGGCACGTTCCTGTTCAGCGGCCCGCCACTGCGCCTGCCCCACCCGGGCGACGCGGTGCCCGCCATCGGCACCCTGCCGGCCCGGCGGGCCGCCGCCCTCGCCGACACCTACGAGTCCGTACTCGTCCGGCTGACCCCCGAGTTCCGGGACGCGGCACGCCGGTTCGCCGAGGTGATGCGGTTCGAGGCGGCGGAGTGGGAGAGCGCGCGCGGGCGCGGGACGAACCCGGACACGCTGCTGTTCTGGTTCCACTGACCGCTGCGGGAACGTCCGACGCCGCTCTTCGGACGGAGTGCCGCCCGTCCGTACCCGTGGTGCGCCGGGCCCTCGCTCAGCCCAGGTGCGTCGGCGCGAACATCCGCAGCACCGCGGGGAGCAGGACCACCGAGGGCCCGGGCGTCCGCAGCGCCTTCGCGAGGTCCCGCTCCAGGCTCTCCGGGGTCGTCCGGACCCCGGGGACGCCGAAGGACTCCGCGAGGGCGACGTAGTCGGGCCGGGTCAGTTCCGTCGCGGTGGCCTGGCCGAAGGCGTCGTTCATGTACGCGCGCAGGATGCCGTAGCCGCCGTCGTCGACGATGAGCCAGGTGACGTCCAGGTCGTACTGGCGGGCGGTGGCCAGCTCGGCGATGGAGTACAGGGCGCCGCCGTCGCCGGAGACCGCGAGGACCGGCCGGGTCGGGTCGGCGGCCGCCGCGCCGAGGGCCGCCGGGAAGCCGTAGCCGAGGCCGCCGGCGCCCTGCGCGGAGTGCATGCGGTTGGGGCCCTTGGCGTCGAAGGCCGACCAGGCCCAGTACGCGAGGATGGTCATGTCCCAGAAGGACGGCGAGTCGGCGGGCAGCGCCCTGCGCACGGACGCCAGCACGTCCTGCTCCAGGGTGAGTTCCTGCGCGGCGATGCGGTCGGCGACCTTGCCGAGCACCTGGCGGACCCGGTCCGCCGCCGCCCCGTCCTCGCGCGGCGACACCGTCTCCAGCAGCGCCTGCAGGGCGAGGCGCGCGTCCGCGTGGATGCCCAGGCCCGGGTGGTTGGACTCCAGCTTGCCGAGGTCGGCCTCGATCTGGACGATCCGGCCGCGCGGTCTGAACGTGTGGTAGTTGGAGGAGAGTTCGCCGAGGCCCGAGCCGACGACCAGCAGGACGTCCGCGTCCTCCAGGAAGTCGGTGGTGTGCCGGTCCTCGATCCAGGACTGGAGCGACAGGGGGTGCGTCCAGGGGAACGCGCCCTTGCCGCCGGGGGTGGTGACCACCGGGGCCTGGATCAGTTCCGCGAGCTGCCGCAGCTTGCCGCTCGCGTCCGCCCGTACCACTCCGCCGCCCGCGATGATCGCCGGCCGGGCGGCCTTCGACAGCAGGTCGGCGGCGACGGCGGTCAGTTCGGGGCGCGGCGGCAGTTCCTCCGGGAAGGCGTCGCCGCCCGTCACGACCGGGATCGACGTCTCGGCGAGCAGGACGTCCTGCGGGATCTCCACCCACACCGGGCCGTGCGGGGCGGACAGCGCCGACGTCCAGGCCGCCTCGATCGCGGACGGGATCTGCGACTGCGTGCGGACGGTGTGGACGGACTTGACCACGCCCCGGAACGAGGCCGCCTGGTCGGGGAGTTCGTGCAGGTAGCCGTGCCGCCCGCCGCCGAGGCCCGCCCGCGGGACCTGGCTGCTGATCGCCAGCACGGGCGCGGAGGCGGCCGCCGCCTCCTGGAGCGCGGCGAGGGACGTCAGCGCGCCCGGCCCGGTCGACAGCAGCAGCGGCGCGGCCTCACCGGTGATCCGGCCGTAGGCGTCGGCCGCGAACCCGGCGTTGTTCTCCACGCGCAGGCCGATGTACCTGAGGTCGGAGCGGCGCAGCGCGTCGAACATGCCGAGCGCGTGCTGGCCGGGCAGGCCGAAGACGGTCGTCGCGCCCAGCCCGGCCAGGGTCTCCACGACCAGGTCTCCGCCGGTGCGGCCGGGAGGAGGGTTGAGCGCGGCCTCCCTCTGGGCGGGTGTCGGGCGGAGCACCAGGTCGTGGTCGTGGGTCACGTGGCTTCCGAGTCCTTCCGGGCCGCGGCGATCTGGCGGGACATGATCGTGGTCAGTTCGTACGCCGTGTGCGAGGCCGCCACGGAGGTGATCTCGGCGTGATCGTACGCGGGGGCCACCTCGACGACGTCCGCCGAGACCAGGTTGCAGGAGGCCAGGCCGCGCAGGATCTCCAGCAGTTCGCGCGAGGTCATGCCGCCGGCCTCGGGCGTGCCGGTGCCGGGGGCGTGGGCCGGGTCGAGGCAGTCGATGTCGATGGAGATGTACAGCGGCCGGTCGCCGATGCGCTGGCGGAGCTGGTCGGCGACCTCGTCGGCGCCGCGCCGGTAGACGTCGGCCGAGGTGACGATGCCGAAGCCCATCTTCTCGTCGTCGGTGAGGTCCTGCTTGCCGTAGAGCGGGCCGCGGGTGCCGACGTGGGAGAGGGCGGAGGTGTCGAGGATGCCCTCCTCGACCGCGCGGCGGAACGGGGTGCCGTGGGTGTACTCGGCGCCGAAGTAGGTGTCCCAGGTGTCGAGGTGGGCGTCGAAGTGCAGCAGGGCGACCGGGCCGTGCTTCTTGGCGACCGAGCGCAGCAGGGGCAGCGCGATGGTGTGGTCGCCGCCGAGGGTCATCAGGCGGGCGCCCGTGCCGAGCAGGTCGTCCGCGGCGGCCTCGACGGTCTCCACGGCCTCGTTGATGTTGAACGGGTTCACCGCGATGTCGCCGCCGTCGGCGACCTGGGCGAGGGCGAACGGGGAGGCGTCCTGCGCCGGGTTGTAGGGGCGCAGCAGCCGGGACGCCTCGCGGATCGCGTTGCCGCCGAAGCGGGCACCCGGCCGGTACGAGACGCCCGAGTCGAACGGCACGCCCACGACGGCGACGTCGGCCCGGCCCACCTCGTCCAGCCGGGGCAGCCGGGCGAAGGTGGCGGGCCCGGCGTACCGCGGGACGCGGGAGGAGTCGACGGGCCCGCGAGGAGTCTCGTTGCTGCTCATGGAGAACGCCTTCTTTCCTACGCTTCATCGCGTATGAACTGCTTGCTCTACGACTCTACTGGGGAGCCGGGACCGGTTCGGACGTGCGTTCGGGGGAGCGCCCGGCGGCCGCCCACCTCCGGCCGCCCCGACCCCGGCCACCTCGATTCCGGCCGCCCCACCTCCGGCCGCCCCGACCCCGGCCGCCCCGACCCCGGCCGCCCCGACCCCGGCCACCTCGATTCCGGCCGCCCCGCGTCCGGCCATCCCGCCCCCGCATCCGCCACCGGCACCATCGCCGGGCTCCATCTCGCCGCCTACAGCCTGGGCGCCGGGCACGGGTTCGTGCTCGGGGTCGTGACGCCGCAGCGCGCCTCCGGGGACCGCACCGTCGCGGGCGTCGCCGCCGTGCTCCTGTCCCTCCTCACCGGCGAGCAGCAGAGCGGCACCGGCGCGGCCCGTTCCTCCGCCCTGCTCCGGCTGCTGCTGGGCGCCCGGCCCGAGGAGGTCGCGCCGCTGCTCGGCGACGGGCCGTGGGTCGTCGTGCACGCGCGGCCCGACACGGACGGCGCCCCCGGCCCCGTCGCGGCCTCCGCGCTGGGTGCCGCGCTCGGTTCCGCCCTGGTCGACCCGGCGGGCGAGACCGTACGCGTCCTGGTCCCGCCCGGCCGGGCACCGGACCCCCTGCCCGGCTGGACGCTGGGCGTCAGTGCCGCCGTCGCCCCGGAGGACTGGGCCGCCGCCGACACCCAGGCGGCCCGCGCCCTGGCCCGGGCCCGCGCGACCCGCGCCCCGCTGCTCCGGCACAGCGCGCGCCCCGCCCTCGCCGGACTGGTGCCGCCCGGCGAGACGTCGGCCCACGCCCGCGCGCTCCTCGCCCCGGTCACGGACCATCCGGCGCTCACCGAGACCCTGCGCACCTGGCTCTCGCTGCACGGCAGTTGGGACCGCACGGCCGTCGCCCTGACCGTGCACCGCAACACCGTCCGCCAGCGCATCGCCCGCTGTGCGTCCCTGCTGGGGGCGGACCTCGACGACCCGGACGTCCGCATGGAACTGTGGTTCGCGCTGCGGCAGCTGTGAGTACGTGAGCGGAGTCCGTCTGAGTACGTGACGCACGTCCCAGCGCGCGATACGCCAGGGACGCCCACAGGCGGCTGCCCCACAATGGATGCCATGCCGATATCCGGGACACCCAGCCGCGCCGAACTCGTCGAACACCTCGTCAGGACGCGCATCGCGGGCGACGTCGCCACCCCGCGCGAGAACAACCTCTCCCACTACCGCAAGCTGGCGAACGGCGACCGCCACTACTGGCTCGGGCTGGAACTCGGCGACCGCTGGACCGACGAGCAGGACGTCCTCGCGGTGATGGCGGAACGGGCCGGCGTGAACGACGACCCCCAGCACCGCTACGGCCAGGACACCATCGACCCCGAGCTCACGGTCGCGGCCCTGGAGCGCCTCGCCGGCCGGCTGCGCAAGGCGGCGGACGGCGGCCAGCGCGTGCTGTTCGCCACCGGCCACCCCGGCGGCCTGCTCGACGTGCACCGCGCGACCGCGCAGGCCCTGCGCACGGCCGGCTGCGAGATCGTCGTCATACCGGACGGCCTGACGACGGAGGAGGGCTACGTCATGCAGTTCGCGGACGTGGCCGTCCTGGAGCACGGCGCCAGCCTGTGGCACACCCACTCGGGCGAGCCGATGAAGGCGATCCTGACGGGCCTGGAGCGCGAGGGGCGCCCGCTGCCCGACCTGGTCGTCGCCGACCACGGCTGGGCGGGGTACGCGGGGCAGCACGGCGTCGACTCCGTCGGCTACGCCGACTGCAACGACCCGGCCCTGTTCCTCGCCGAGGCGGAGGGCACCGTGCAGGTGACGGTGCCCCTCGACGACCACGTGGTCAGCCCGCGCCACTACGACCCGATGACGGCGTACCTGCTCGCGGAGGCCGGCCTCAGCTAGCGCCCGGCCCGCGCGGGACGCGGACCACGCCCTCCTGGATGACAGTGAGGGCCAGCCGCCCGTCCTGCGTGTAGATGCGGGCCTGGCCCAGTCCCCGGCCGCCCGACGCGGACGGGGACTCCTGGTCGTACAGCAGCCACTCGTCGGCGCGGAACGGCCGGTGGAACCACATCGCGTGGTCCAGCGAGGCCCCGACGACGTCCCCCACGGCCCAGCCGCCGCGCCCGTGCGCGAGCAGCACCGAGTCGAGCAGTGTCATGTCGGAGACGTACGTGGCGAGGACGACGTGCAGCAGGGGGTCGTCGGCCAGCTTGCCGTTGGTGCGGAACCAGACCTGCGAGTGCGCCTCGCGCGGCGCGCCGAACCTCCCGTACGGCGGCTCGTCGACGTACCGCAGGTCGACGGCGGCCCGCGCCTGGAGGAACCGCTCCACGACCCCCGGGTCGAGGTGCGCGTAGCCGCGCAGCCGCTCCTCACCGGTGGGCAGGGTGGCGGGGTCGGGCGAGTCCGGCATGGGCTCCTGGTGGTCCAGGCCGTCCTCGGCCACCTGGAAGGACGCCGAGAGGTGGAAGATCGGCTTGCCGTGCTGGACGGCGACCACCCGGCGGGTGGTGAAGGAGCGGCCGTCGCGGATCCGGTCGACCGTGTAGACGATGGGCGCTCCCGGGTCGCCGGGACGCAGGAAGTACGCGTGCAGCGAGTGCGCGGCGCGGTCCTCGGGGACCGTCCGCCCGGCGGCGACGAGCGCCTGCGCCGCGACCTGCCCGCCGAAGACCCGCGGGACGACGGCGGACCGGGACCGGCCGCGGAAGATGTCCTCCTCGATCTGCTCCAGGTCGAGCAGATCGAGGAGGTCCTGAAGTGCCTGGCTCATGAGGACCGTCGTACCGGCCGATGACTACGGCCGGCTCACAGCCCCATGTCCTTCGCGATGATCGACTTCATGATCTCGCTGGTGCCGCCGTAGATGCGGTTGACGCGGTTGTCCGCGTACAGGCGGGCGATCGGGTACTCGTTCATGTAGCCGTAGCCGCCGTGCAGCTGGAGGCAGCGGTCGATGACGCGGTGCGCGACCTCGGTGCAGAACAGCTTCGCGGAGGCGGCCTCGGCGGGCGTCAGCTCACCGGCGTCCAGGGCCTCGGTCGCGCGGTCGGCGACGGCCTCGGCGGCGTCCACCTCCGCCTGGCAGGCGGCCAGTTCGAACTTGGTGTTCTGGAAGTGCGCGACCGGCTTGCCGAAGACGGTGCGCTCCTGCACGTACTGCTTGGCGAACCGGACGGCGGCCTTGGCCTGGGCGTAGGCACCGAAGGCGATGCCCCAGCGCTCCGAGGCCAGGTTGTGGCCGAGGTAGGAGAAGCCCTTGTTCTCCTCGCCGAGGAGGTCCTCGACGGGGACCTTGACGTCGACGAACGCGAGCTCGGCGGTGTCGGAGGTCTTCAGGCCGAGCTTGTCGAGCTTGCGGCCGACGGAGTAGCCCTCGGACGTGGTGTCCACGGCGAACAGGGAGATGCCGTGGCGGCGGTCCTCGGCGGTCGGGGCGGCGGTGCGGGCGCAGACGATCACCCGGTCGGCGTGCACGCCGCCGGTGATGAAGGTCTTGGCGCCGTTGAGGACGTAGTGCGTGCCGTCCTCGCTGAGCCTGGCGGTGGACTTCATGCCCGCGAGGTCGGAACCGGTGCCCGGCTCCGTCATCGCGATGGCCCACATCTCCTCGCCGGTGACGAACTTCGGCAGGTACCGCTTCTTCTGCTCGTCCGTCGCCAGCATCTTGATGTACGGCAGGGCGAGCAGCACGTGCACGCCGGAGCCGCCGAACTGGACACCGGCGCGGGCGGTCTCCTCGTAGAGCACGGCCTCGAACTTGTGCGACTCCAGGCCGGCACCGCCGAACTCCTCCGGCACGTTGATGCCGAAGATGCCCAGCTCACCAAGCTTGTAGTAGAAGTCGCGGGGCGCCTGACCCGCCGCGAACCACTCGTCGTACACGGGTACGACCTCGGCCTCGATGAAGGCGCGGATGGTCTCCCGGAACGCCTCGTGATCCTCGTTGAACACCGTACGGCGCACGCCGCCACCTCCACGGACCTCAGCATGTCTAAGCGCTTGCTCACCCAAGATACCGGCGAGTATCGACGACCGTCCAGGGTGGGTGCGGGGTAACGCTCGTCACGCCCCGGGAAACGCCGGGTGAGCCCGAGGTGAGGTGCACGACGTGAGGCGCCCTGGGCACCCGAAGTACCGGAGGCACCCGAGGTACCCGAAGGGCCCGAGGTCAGCCCTCCGCCGCCGCGAACGCCCCCCGCGCCATCCGGTGCAGCAGCTCCGCCGTGGCCCCCCGCCCGGGCAATGACCCGCCCCGCCCCAGGTGCGGCGTCGAGTTCAGCAGGCCGAACACCGAGTGCACGGCGGACCGCGCCGCCGGCTCCCCCAGGCCCGGGTAGACCTTCCGCACGACCTCCACCCACAGCTCCACGTACTGCCGCTGCAGCTGCCGCACCATCTTCCGGTCGCTGTCCCGCAGGCGGTCCAGCTCCCGGTCGTGCAGGGTGATCAGAGGCCGGTCGTCGAGCGCGAAGTCGATGTGCCCCTCGATGAGCGAGTCGAGCACCCCCTCCGGCCCGTCCCCGTCCGCCTCCGCCACCCTCCGCTTCGCCCCGGTGAGCAACTGCCCGCTGATCCCCACCAGGAGCTCCGCGAGCATCGCGTCCTTGCCCGCGAAGTGCCGGTACAGCCCGGGCCCGCTGATCCCCACCGCGGCGCCTATCTCGTCGACCCCGACCCCGTGGAAGCCCCGCTCGGCGAACAGCCGCGCGGCCTCCTTGAGGATCTGCTCACGGCGGGTGGGGGCGTCGGTTCTGGTGGTCATGAAATCGATTCTAGACAGGGAGGTTAGCGGTCGTTAACCTGAAGGAAATGCGTTAACGCTCATTAACACGTGAGGGGACCCGCAGGATGCACGAGGCACCGGAGCTCACGAGCGCGGCGGACCCCGCGTCGGAGGCCTTTCGGGCCAACGAGGAGGCGCACCGCACCCTCGTGGAGGAGCTGCGCGGCAAGCTCGCCGCGGCCGCTCGGGGCGGCGGCGAGAAGGCCCGCGCCCGCCACACATCGCGCGGCAAGCTGCTGCCCCGCGACCGGGTGGACACCCTCCTGGACCCGGGCTCGCCGTTCCTGGAGCTGGCCCCGCTCGCGGCCGACGGGATGTACGAGGACCAGGCCCCGGCCGCCGGCGTCATCGCCGGCATCGGCCGGGTCGGCGGCCGCGAGACGGTGGTCATCGCCAACGACGCCACGGTCAAGGGCGGCACGTACTACCCGATGACCGTCAAGAAGCACCTCCGCGCCCAGGAGGTCGCCCTCGACAACCGCCTCCCCTGCGTCTACCTGGTGGACTCGGGCGGCGCGTTCCTGCCCATGCAGGACGAGGTCTTCCCGGACCGCGAGCACTTCGGCCGGATCTTCTACAACCAGGCCCGCATGTCCGGCGCCGGCATCCCCCAGATCGCCGCCGTCCTCGGCTCGTGCACGGCCGGCGGGGCGTACGTCCCGGCGATGAGCGACGAGGCGGTGATCGTCCGCAACCAGGGCACGATCTTCCTGGGCGGCCCGCCCCTGGTGAAGGCGGCCACCGGCGAGGTCGTCACGGCGGAGGAGCTCGGCGGCGGCGAGGTCCACTCCCGGATCTCGGGCGTCACGGACCACCTCGCGGAGAACGACGCGCACGCCCTGCGCATCGTCCGCACGATCGTCTCCACGCTCCCCACCCGGGGCCCCCTCCCCTGGGAGGTCACGGAGGCGATCGAGCCCAAGGTCGACCCGCAGGGCCTGTACGGCGCGGTCCCGGTCGACTCGCGCACGCCGTACGACGTCCGGGAGATCATCGCCCGGGTCGTCGACGGCTCCCGCTTCGCGGAGTTCAAGTCCGAGTTCGGCCAGACCCTGGTCACCGGCTTCGCCCGGATCCACGGCCACCCGGTGGGCATCGTCGCCAACAACGGCATCCTGTTCTCCGAGTCCGCCCAGAAGGGCGCGCACTTCATCGAGCTGTGCGACCAGCGCGGCATCCCGCTGCTGTTCCTGCAGAACATCTCGGGCTTCATGGTCGGCAAGGACTACGAGGCGGGCGGCATCGCCAAGCACGGCGCCAAGATGGTCACGGCGGTGGCCTGCACGCGCGTGCCGAAGCTGACGGTCGTGGTCGGCGGCTCGTACGGCGCGGGGAACTACTCCATGTGCGGCCGGGCGTACTCCCCCCGCTTCCTGTGGATGTGGCCGAACGCCAAGATCTCGGTCATGGGCGGCGAGCAGGCCGCCTCGGTGCTCGCGACCGTCAAGCGCGACCAGCTGGAGGCGCGCGGCGAGTCCTGGCCCGCCGAGGACGAGGACGCCTTCAAGGCCCCGATCCGCGCCCAGTACGAGCGCCAGGGCAACGCCTACTACGCGACGGCCCGCCTCTGGGACGACGGTGTGATCGACCCGATGGACACCCGTCAGGTCCTGGGCCTGGCCCTGACCGCGTGTGCCAACGCGCCCCTGGGTGACCCCCAGTTCGGCGTCTTCCGGATGTGAGGGGACGGACGACGATGTTCGAGACAGTGCTGGTGGCCAACCGGGGCGAGATCGCCGTGCGCGTCATCCGGACGCTGCGGTCGATGGACGTGCGCTCGGTGGCCGTCTTCTCCGACGCGGACGCCGACGCCCGGCACGTCCGCGAGGCGGACACGGCGGTGCGGATCGGCCCGGCCCCCGCGTCGGAGAGCTACCTGTCGGTGGAGCGCCTCCTGGAGGCCGCGGCACGCACCGGCGCGCAGGCCGTGCACCCGGGCTACGGCTTCCTCGCCGAGAACGCCGCCTTCGCGCGCGCCTGCGCCGAGGCCGGACTGGTCTTCGTCGGTCCTCCGGCGGACGCGATCGCGCTGATGGGCGACAAGATCCGGGCCAAGGAGACGGTCCGCGAGGCCGGGGTGCCGGTGGTCCCCGGCGGCCGGGACCCCGACCTGGCCGAGGCGGCCCGCGAGCTGGGCGCGCCCGTGCTGCTGAAGCCCAGCGCGGGCGGCGGCGGCAAGGGCATGCGCCTGGTGCGGGACCTCACCCGGCTGGAGGAGGAGATCGCCTCGGCCCGCCGCGAGGCCCGCGCCTCCTTCGGCGACGACACGCTCCTCGTGGAGCGCTGGATCGACCGCCCCCGCCACATCGAGATCCAGGTCCTGGCCGACGGCCACGGGAACGTGGTGCATCTGGGCGAGCGCGAGTGCTCCCTCCAGCGCCGCCACCAGAAGATCATCGAGGAGGCGCCCAGCGTGCTCCTGGACGAGGAGACGCGCGCCGCGATGGGCGAGGCGGCGGTCCAGGCGGCCCGCTCCTGCGGCTACCGGGGCGCGGGCACGGTGGAGTTCATCGTCCCGGGCACCGACCCGTCCTCCTACTACTTCATGGAGATGAACACCCGCCTCCAGGTGGAGCACCCGGTCACGGAGCTCGTCACCGGCCTGGACCTGGTCGAGTGGCAGCTGCGGGTGGCGGCCGGGGAGCCCCTGGGCTTCACCCAGGAGGACGTACGGCTGACGGGCCATGCGGTGGAGGCCCGGATCTGCGCCGAGGACCCCTCCCGCGGCTTCCTCCCCTCCGGCGGCACGGTCCTGAGGCTGCGCGAGCCGCAGGGCGACGGCGTGCGCACCGACTCGGGCCTCACCGAGGGCACGGAGGTCGGCAGCCTCTACGACCCGATGCTCTCCAAGGTCATCGCCTACGGCCCCGACCGCGCCACCGCCCTGCGCAAGCTGCGCGCGGCCCTGGCGGGGACGGTCACCCTGGGCGTGCAGACCAACGCCGGTTTCCTGCGCCGCCTGCTCGCCCACCCGGCGGTGGTATCCGGCGACATGGACACCGGCCTGGTCGAACGCGAGGTGGACGGCCTGGTCTCCACGGACGTGCCGGAGGAGGTCTACGAGGCGGCGGCGGCCGTCCGCGGGGAGGCCCTGCAGCCGGAGCCGGGCGGCTGGACGGACCCCTTCTCGGTCCCCAGCGGCTGGCGCCTGGGCGGCACACCGAAGCCGCCGGCCTTCCCCCTCCGGGTGCGGGAGCCGCTGGAGTACACCCCGCGCGGCACGGCGACGGTCACCGACGACCGGGTCGTGGTGACCCTGGACGGCGTCCGCCACACCTTCCACCGCGCCGCCGACTGGCTCGGCCGCGACGGCGACGCCTGGCAGGTGCGCGACCACGACCCGGTGGCCGCGTCCCTCACCCGGGCGGCCCACGCGGGCGCCGACTCGCTGACCGCGCCGATGCCGGGCACGGTGACAGTGGTGAAGGTGGCCGTCGGGGACGAGGTGAGCGCCGGTCAGAGCCTGCTCGTGGTGGAGGCGATGAAGATGGAGCACGTCGTCTCCGCCCCGCACGCCGGCAAGGTCACCGAGCTGGACGTCTCGCCCGGCACCACGGTCGCCATGGACCAGGTCCTGGCGGTCATCGCACCCAACGAGGAGGCGGCGGAATGACAGTCCCGGGGCTCCCGATGACCGTCCCGGCCGCGGGCCTGCCCGCCCGGGTCCGCATCCACGAGGTGGGCGCGCGCGACGGCCTGCAGAACGAGAAGGCGACCGTCCCCACGGAGATCAAGGCGGCGTTCATCCGCCGCCTGGCCGAGGCGGGCCTGACCACGATCGAGGCGACGAGCTTCGTCCACCCCGAGTGGGTCCCCCAACTGGCGGACGCGGAGCAGCTGTTCCCGCTCGTCGGCGACCTCCCGGTGGCCCTGCCGGTCCTCGTCCCGAACGAGCGGGGCCTGGACCGCGCCCTCGCGCTGGGCGCCCGGCGTGTGGCGGTCTTCGCCAGCGCGACGGAGTCCTTCGCCAAGGCCAACCTCAACCGCACGGTGGACGAGGCGCTGGCGATGTTCGAGCCGGTGGTGGCCCGGGCGAAGGCGGACGGCGTCCACGTCCGCGGCTACCTGTCCATGTGCTTCGGCGACCCCTGGGAGGGCGCGGTCCCGGTCCCCCAGGTGGTCCGGGTCTGCCGCGCCCTGCTGGACACGGGCTGCGACGAACTGAGCCTGGGCGACACGATCGGCGTGGCGACACCGGGCCATGTGGTCGCGCTCCTCGCGGCCCTGGACGAGGCGGGAATCCCGCCCTCCGCCCTCGGCGTGCACTTCCACGACACCTACGGCCAGGCCCTGGCCAACACCCTCGCGGCCCTCCAGCAGGGCGTGACGACGGTCGACGCCTCCGCGGGCGGCCTCGGCGGCTGCCCGTACGCGAAGTCGGCGACGGGCAATCTCGCCACCGAGGACCTCGTGTGGATGCTGCGGGGCCTCGGCATCGACACCGGAATCGACCTCGGCCGCCTCGTCGCCGCCAGCGCGTGGATGGCCGCCCACCTGGGCCGGCCCAGCCCGTCCCGCACCGTCCGAGCCCTGTCCCACGAGGACACCGAGGAGCACTGACCCCATGGACTACCGCCTTCCCCCCGAGCTGGAAGAACTCCGCCGCACGGTCGAGGAGTTCGCGCACGAGGTCGTGGCGCCCAAGATCGGCGACCTCTACGAGCGGCACGAGTTCCCCTACGAGATCGTCCGGGAGATGGGCCGCATGGGCCTGTTCGGCCTGCCGTTCCCGGAGGAGTACGGCGGCATGGGCGGTGACTACCTCGCCCTCGGCGTGGCCCTGGAGGAGCTGGCGCGGGTCGACTCCTCGGTGGCCATCACCCTGGAGGCCGGCGTCTCGCTCGGCGCGATGCCGATCCACCTCTACGGCACGGAGGAGCAGAAGCGGGAGTGGCTCCCCCGCCTGTGCTCGGGCGAACTCCTGGGCGCCTTCGGCCTGACGGAGCCGGACGGCGGCAGCGACGCGGGCGCGACGCGCACGACGGCCCGGCTGGACGAGTCGACGAACGAGTGGGTCGTCAACGGCAGCAAGTGCTTCATCACCAACTCGGGCACGGACATCACGGGCCTGGTCACGGTCACGGCGGTCACGGGCCGCAAGCCCGACGGCAGGCCGCTGATCTCCTCGATCATCGTCCCGTCGGGCACACCCGGCTTCACGGTCGCGGCCCCGTACTCGAAGGTCGGCTGGAACGCCTCGGACACCCGCGAGCTGTCCTTCGCGGACGTCCGCGTCCCGGCGGCGAACCTCCTGGGCGAGGAGGGCCGCGGCTACGCCCAGTTCCTCCGCATCCTCGACGAGGGCCGCGTCGCCATCGCGGCGCTCGCCACCGGCCTGGCCCAGGGCTGCGTCGACGAGTCGGTCAAGTACGCCAAGGAGCGCCACGCCTTCGGCAGGCCGATCGCCGCGAACCAGGCCATCCAGTTCAAGATCGCCGACATGGAGATGAAGGCCCACACGGCCCGCCTCGCCTGGCGGGACGCCGCGGCCCGCCTGGTCGCCGGCGAGTCCTTCAAGAAGGAAGCGGCCCTGGCCAAGCTCCACTCCTCCACGGTCGCGGTCGACAACGCCCGTGAGGCCACCCAGATCCACGGCGGCTACGGCTTCATGAACGAGTACCCGGTCGCCCGCATGTGGCGGGACTCCAAGATCCTGGAGATCGGCGAGGGCACGAGCGAGGTCCAGCGGATGCTGATCGCGCGGGAGTTGGGGCTGGTGGGCTGAGCGGCCGACCCGGCCGGCAGCCGGGTCCGACGAGGCAAGGGCACAGTGACCGGGATCACTGCGCCCTTCGGCGTCCCCGCGCGCCCACCCGGGCACGGACACCGGGGCCCTCTGGACAGGAACCGAGGTTAGGCTAACCTAATCATCGTCCCAGCCAAGCGGCCGTCCGCCGCGCCAGCAGTGGCTCCGTCACGCACGAAAGCAGACCTCGTCATGCCGAACGCCAGCACCGCCCGCTTCTCCCGCCGCGGCATCCTCGCCGCGGGCGGCGCCCTCGGACTCGGCGCCCTCGTGACCGCGTGCGGCGGAGAGGACTCCCAGGGCGGCGGCTCGGACGCGACCGGTGCCGCCACGTCCGGCCCGTGGTCGTTCAAGGACGACCGCGGCCAGACGGTCGAGCTCGGCAAGGCCCCCGCGAGCATCGTCGCCTTCACCGGTGTCGCCGCCGCGCTGTACGACTACGGCATCTCCGTCAAGGGCGTCTTCGGTCCCACCAGGACGCCGGACGGCAAGCCCGACGTGCAGGCCGGCGACATGGACGTCAGCGAGGTGACCGTCCTCGGCAACGCCTGGGACCAGTTCAACGTCGAGAAGTACGCCACCCTCGCCCCCGACGTGCTGATCTCCACGATGTTCGACGACGCAGGCACGCTCTGGTACGTCCCCGAGTCCTCCAAGGACAAGATCGCCAAGCTCGCCCCGAGCGTCGGCATATCCGTGTACGACCGTCAGCTCACCGCCCCGCTGCAGCGGATGTGGGAGCTGGCCGAGTCCCTCGGCGGCGACATGGAGTCCGCGAAGGCCGCCGGCGCCAAGAAGCGGTTCGAGGAGGCCTCCGAGCGGCTGCGCAAGGCCGCCAAGGCGAACCCCGGCCTCACGGTGATGGCCGGTTCCGCGAGCCAGGAGCTGTTCTACGTCTCCGGCACCAACCTGTCCGTCGACCTGGAGTACTTCAAGGCCCTCGGCGTGAACTTCGTCGAGCCGCCGGAGAAGGCCAAGGCCGAGGGCGGCGGCTGGTTCGAGAGCCTGAGCTGGGAGAACGTCGACAAGTACCAGGCCGACATCATCATGATGGACGACCGGACCTCGGCCATCCAGCCGGCCGACATCACCGAGGCGACGTGGAAGAAGCTGCCCGCGGTCAAGGCCGGGCAGGTCATCCCGCGTTCCGCCGAGCCGATCCTGTCCTACGACAAGTGCGTGCCGCTGGTGGAGAACCTGGCCAAGGCCATCGAGACCGCGAAGAAGGTCGGCTAGGCGCTCAGCGCCCCTGACGGAGCGCCCCGTCCCTGACGACGACTCAGGAGTCCATCCATGACCACCGCCGTAGCCGCCCCGTTCCGCTTCTTCTCCCTCCAGGTCGTGCGAACGAGGCGGCTCGGGCCGTCCCTGGTCCGGGTCACCTTCGCCGGTCCCGATCTGCACGCCTTCCACTCCGACGGGCGCGACCAGTCGCTGTCGCTGTTCCTGCCGCACCCCGGCCAGCCCGAGCCGGTCGTACCGCTCGAACTCGGTGACGGCTGGTGGCAGGGGTGGCGCGAACTGCCGGACGGCGTGCGGGCCGTGATGCGCTCGTACACGCTCCGCGCGCTGCGCCGCGACCCGGACGAGATCGACATCGACTTCGCGCTGCACGGCGTCGAGCCGGGCGCCCGGGCCCAGGCCGGGCCGGCCTCCCGCTGGGCCGCCCGGGCCGCCGCGGGCGACCGCGTACTGCTGCTCGGCCCGGCCCTGGCCGACAACCGGGCGATCCGCTTCCGGCCGCCCCAGGACACCGACCTGGTGGTCGTCTGGGGCGACGAGACCGCCGTACCGGCCGCCTCGGCCATCGTCGAGGCGCTGCCCGCCGGCACCCGCGCCCGGGTCTGGCTGGAGGTCCCGCACGCCGGGGACATCCAGGACCTGGCGACCGGGGCCGACGCCGAGATCACCTGGCTGGTGCGCGAGAGGCGCGCCGAGGACTCCCCCATGGCCCTCGACGCCCTCCGCGCCGCCCGTCTGCCGTACGCCGAGCGGCCGTACGTCTGGATCGCCGGTGAGTCCGGGCGCGTGAAGGAGCTGCGCCGGCACTTCGTGCGGGAGCGCGGGATCGACCGCCGCCGGGTCACGTTCGTCGGCTACTGGCGCCGCGGTCTGAGCGAGGAGCAGGTGCGGGCGGAGGGCTGATTCCGCCCTCCCGCCGCCACCGGGAGCACCGCGAGTGACCCCGGTCACGGAACAGACGCACCCTCGTACGTCTAACTTAGGCTAGGCTAACCTAAGTCGGGCGCGTGAGCAGCCCGCTCCCGACCCGCACCGGACTGTCCCCACCGGAGGACCCCCACATGCGCTCGCACCTGCTCAACGACACCACCGCGGAGCGGTACCGCCGTTCCGTGACCGAAGGAGTCGAGCGGGTGGCCGCCCAACTCGCCGCCACCGACCGGCCGTTCACCGGCGTCACCGTCGACGCCCTCGCCCCCCGCATCGACGCGATCGACCTCGACCAGCCGCTGCACGACACCACCGCGGTCCTCGACGAACTGGAGGAGGTCTACCTCCGGGACGCGGTCTACTTCCACCACCCCCGCTACCTGGCGCACCTCAACTGCCCGGTCGTCATCCCGGCCGTGCTCGGCGAGGCCGTGCTGTCCGCCGTGAACTCCTCGCTGGACACCTGGGACCAGTCGGCGGGCGGCACGCTCATCGAGCGGAAACTGATCGACTGGACGACCGGGCGCATCGGCCTCGGCCCCGCCGCCGACGGCGTGTTCACCTCCGGCGGCACCCAGTCCAACCTCCAGGCGCTGCTGCTGGCCCGCGAGGAGGCGAAGAGCGATTCCCCCGCCAAGCTGCGCGTCTTCGCCTCCGAGGCCGGCCACTTCAGCGTGAGGAAGTCGGCGAAGCTGCTCGGGCTCGGCCAGGACGCCGTGGTCTCCGTCCCCGTCGACCACGACAAGCGCATGCGGACCGTCGCCCTCGCCCGGGAGCTGGAGCGCTGCCGCGCGGACGGCCTGGTGCCCATGGCCGTCGTCGCCACCGCCGGGACCACCGACTTCGGCTCCATCGACCCGTTGCCGGAGATCGCCGAGCTGTGCGAGCAGCACGGCACCTGGATGCACGTCGACGCCGCCTACGGCTGCGGTCTGCTCGCCTCACTGAAGCACCGGGACCGCATCGCCGGCATCGAGCGCGCCGACTCCGTCACCGTCGACTACCACAAGTCCTTCTTCCAGCCGGTGAGTTCCTCGGCCGTGCTGGTGCGCGACGCCGCCACGCTGCGCCACGCGACCTACCACGCCGAGTACCTCAACCCCCGCCGCATGGTGCGCGAGCGCATCCCCAACCAGGTGGACAAGTCCCTGCAGACCACCCGCCGCTTCGACGCCCTCAAGCTGTGGATGACGCTGCGGACCATGGGCGCCGACGGCATCGGGCAGCTCTTCGACGAGGTGTGCGCGCTGGCCCGGGAGGGCTGGGAGCTGCTCGCCGCCGATCCGCGCTTCGAGGTCGTCGTCGAGCCGAGCCTGTCGACCCTCGTCTTCCGCTTCGTCCCGGCCGCCGTCACCGACCCGGCCGAGACCGACCGCGCCAACCTCCACGCCCGCAAGGCCCTGTTCGCCTCCGGTGACGCCGTCGTCGCGGGCACCAAGGTCGGCGAGCGTCACTACCTGAAGTTCACCCTGCTGAACCCCGAGACGCGGGCGTCCGACATCGCCGCCGTCCTCGACCTGATCGCCGGCCACGCCGAGCAGTACCTGGGAGAGTCCCTTGACCGCGCGTCCTGAAAGCCCCGCCTCCGTGCACGACTTCGTGGGGATCGGGCTCGGCCCGTTCAACCTGGGCCTGGCCTGCCTCACCGAGCCCATCGACGACCTCGACGGCGTCTTCCTGGAGTCGAAGCCCGACTTCGAGTGGCACGCGGGCATGTTCCTGGACGGCGCCCATCTGCAGACCCCGTTCATGTCGGACCTGGTCACCCTCGCCGACCCCACGTCCCCGTACTCCTTCCTGAACTACCTGAAGGAGAAGGGCCGGCTGTACTCGTTCTACATCCGGGAGAACTTCTACCCGCTGCGGGTCGAGTACGACGACTACTGCCGCTGGGCCGCGGGCAGGCTGAGCAGCATCCGCTTCGGCACGACGGTGACCGAGGTGACCCACGAGGACGAGCTGTACGTGGTGCGCACGGCGGGCGGTGACACCTACCGGGCGCGCCACCTGGTCCTCGGCACCGGCACCCCGCCCCACATCCCCGAGGCCTGCCGGGGCCTGGGCGGCGACGTCATCCACAACTCCCGCTACCTGGAGCACAAGGCGCGGCTGCAGGGCAAGGAGTCGATCACGCTGGTCGGCTCCGGCCAGTCGGCCGCCGAGATCTACTACGACCTCCTCGGTGAGATCGACGTCCACGGCTACCGGCTGAACTGGGTCACCCGCTCCCCGCGCTTCTTCCCGCTGGAGTACACCAAGCTCACGCTGGAGATGACGTCACCGGAGTACGTCGACTACTTCCGCGAGCTGCCCGAAGCGACCCGCTACCGCCTCACGACCGAGCAGAAGGGCCTGTTCAAGGGCATCGACGGCGACCTCATCGACGCGATCTTCGACCTGCTGTACCAGAAGAGCCTGGGCGGCCCGGTCCCCACCCGGCTGCTCACCAACTCCTCGCTGAACGCGGCGGCGTACGACGACGGCACGTACACCCTGTCCTTCCGCCAGGAGGAGCAGGGCAAGGACTTCGAGCTGACCTCCGAGGGCCTGGTCCTGGCCACCGGCTACCGGTACGCCGAGCCGGAGTTCCTGGCGCCGGTCAGGGACCGCCTGCGCTACGACTCCCGGGGCAACTTCGACGTCGCCCGCAACTACGCGATCGACGTCACGGGCCGGGGGATCTTCCTGCAGAACGCCGGGGTCCACACCCACAGCATCACCAGCCCGGACCTGGGCATGGGCCCGTACCGGAACGCGTACATCATCCGGGAGCTGCTGGGCTCCGAGTACTACCCGGTCGAGAAGTCCATCGCCTTCCAGGAGTTCGCGGTATGAGCACCACCACCATCGGCACCCTGACCGTGCGCCCGCTGGACCCGCCGCGGGACGCCGCGCTGCTGCACTCCTGGGTCACGCACCCCAAGGCGGCCTACTGGATGATGCAGGACGCGACACCGCGGGACGTCGAGCGCGAGTACACGCGCATCGCCGCCCACGAGCACCACCAGGCCCACCTGGGCCTGCACGAGGGCCGGCCGGCGTTCCTGATGGAGAGGTACGACCCCCGGTACGTGGAGCTGGCCGGGCTGTACGACGCGGAGCCCGGCGACGTCGGCATGCATTTCCTGGTGTCGCCGACCGACCGCCCGATCCACGGCTTCACCCGGGCCGTCATCACCGCCGTGATGGAGGAACTGTTCGCCGACCCGCGCACCCGGCGGGTCGTGGTGGAGCCCGACGTCCGCAACACGGCGGTCCACGCGCTCAACGAGGCCGTCGGCTTCGTCCCCGAGCGCGAGATCGACAAGCCGGAGAAGCGCGCGCTGCTCAGCTTCTGCACGCGTGAGCAGTTCCTGGCCGCCCGAGGAGGGGCGATATGACCCTGTCCGACGCCGTGGCGCACCTGTCCCCCGAGCGGTGGGACGAGGCGGGCCGCCTGCTGATCCGCAAAGCGCTCGCCGAGTTCGCCCACGAGCGGCTCATCACCCCCGAACGGGACGGCGGGCAGTACGTCGTCCGCAGCGACGACGGTTCCACCGTCTACCGCTTCACCGCCGTCCGCCGGGCCCTGGACCACTGGCAGGTGGCGGCGGAGTCGATCACCCGCCACCGGGACGGAGCCGAACTGCCGCTCGCCCCGCTGGACTTCTTCATCGAGTTCCGGACGTCGCTGGGGCTGAGCGACAGCATCCTGCCGGTCTACCTGGAGGAGATCTCCTCCACCCTCTCCGGCACCTGCTACAAGCTCGCCAAGCCGAGGACGACGGCGGCCGAGCTCGCCCGCGCCGACTTCCAGACCGTCGAGACCTCGATGACCGAGGGCCACCCCTGCTTCGTCGCCAACAACGGGCGGCTCGGCTTCGGCATCCACGAGTACCTCTCCTACGCGCCGGAGACGGCGAGCCCGGTCCGCCTGGTGTGGCTGGCCGCGCACCGCTCGCGGGCGGCGTTCACGGCCGGTGCCGGCATCGAGTACACGTCGTTCCTGCGCCAGGAGCTGGGCGAGGCGACCGTGGAGCGCTTCCACGGGGTGCTGCGCGAGAAGGACCTGGACCCGGCTGACTACCTGTTCATCCCGGTCCACCCCTGGCAGTGGTGGAACAAGCTCTCCGTCACCTTCGCGGCGGAGGTCGCCCGGGGGCACCTGGTGTGCCTGGGCGAGGGCGGCGACGAGTACCTGGCCCAGCAGTCCATCCGCACCTTCTTCAACCGGACCAGCCCCGAGAAGCACTACGTGAAGACGGCCCTGTCCGTCATCAACATGGGCTTCATGCGCGGACTGTCGGCCGCCTACATGGAGGCCACCCCCGCGATCAACGACTGGCTGGCCCGGCTGATCGAGGGCGACCCGGTGCTGAAGTCCACCGGTCTGTCGATCATCCGGGAGCGGGCCGCCGTCGGCTACCGGCACCTGGAGTACGAGCGGGCGACCGACCGCTACTCGCCCTACCGCAAGATGCTCGCCGCGCTGTGGCGGGAGAGCCCGGTGCCGTCCCTGGCGCAGGGCGAGTCGCTGGCCACGATGGCCTCCCTGGTCCACGTCGACCACCAGGGGGCGTCGGTCGCGGGCGCGCTGATCGAGCGGTCGGGCCTGGCGCCGCGGGAGTGGCTGCGCCGCTACCTCCAGGCGTACTACACGCCGCTGCTGCACAGCTTCTACGCCTACGACCTGGTCTTCATGCCGCACGGCGAGAACGTCATCCTGGTGCTGGAGGACGGGGTCGTGCAGCGCGCGATCCACAAGGACATCGCCGAGGAGATCGCGGTCATGGACCCGGACGCGGTGCTGCCGCCGGCGGTGGAGCGGCTGCGCGTGGAGGTCCCGGAGGACACCAAGCTCCTGTCGATCTTCACGGACGTCTTCGACTGCTTCTTCCGCTTCCTCGCGGCGAACCTCGCCACCGAGGGGATCCTGGCCGAGGACGACTTCTGGCGCACGGTCGCGGAGGTCACCCGCGCCTACCAGGAGTCGACGCCGTCACTCGCCGACAAGTTCGAGCGGTACGACATGTTCGCCCCCGAGTTCGCGCTGTCCTGTCTGAACCGGCTCCAACTGCACGACAACCAGCAGATGGTGGACCTGTCGGACCCGGCCGGCGCGCTCCAGCTGGTCGGCACCCTGAAGAACCCCCTCGCGGGCTTCTGACCCCACGGCGGTCGGGCACCCCGGAGTACGGTCCTTCGGGGTGCCCGTCGTTCTCAGGGGCGCGGCAGGTGCCGTCCGGCCCGGTGACCGAGTACCTGCTGCCGGGGCCGGCCGTCCCGCTGACCGTCTCCGCCGGGGACGGCACCGCCGGCCTCGACGGGGAGCCCATACGCCTGGAGTGGAACTGGAAGACGGAGGACGCCATGGCCGCCGCCGGCACCCGCACCCTGGCGCTCCAGGACGTCACGGGCGTGGAGTGGCAGCCCGCGGCCGGACTGGAGAACGGCCATCTGCGCTTCACCGTGCGCAACGCCCCCACCAAGGCCCCGCCCACGTACGACCCGAACACCGTGGAGCTGCGGGGCTTCAGGAAGGACCCGCTGACGGCCCTGGTCGCGGCGGCGGTCCAGGCCAGGCTTCCGCACCCGTCCCGGTCCGCCGCCGCGCGACCGGAGCCGCCCGCTCTTCCGGGGGCGTCCGCCACCCCGGCCGAGGCCGATCACGACGCCCTGCTGCGCCGCCTGCGCGAGCTCGGCGACCCGCACCGCTCGGGCGTCCTGACGGACGACGAGTTCGCCCTGGCCGAGCGGGCGATCCTGAAGCGGATGTGAGGCCTCGGGCAAAGGAGAAGCAGGACGCACATCCTCTGCCCGAAACCGGGCAGATTTCTTGCGAAAGGCGGGCCGGTGCTTCAGGATCTACCGGGTGCACGACGAACTCGTTGATCATCTGACGCGATCCAGCCCCCTCAGCCGGGGCGAGGCGCTGCGGGTGATCCAGGACGTGCTCGCCTACTTCGACGAGACGACCGAGGAGTACGTCCGTCGCCGCCACCGCGAGCTCCAGGCCCAGGGCCTGGTCAACGCGGCGATCTTCGAACGGATCGAGGCGGACCTCAAGTACCGCGCGGTGGCCCCGCCGGAGCTCTCGCTCCGGCAGCTGCGGCGCATCGTCTACGGCTAGGAATACGTATCCATGTGCGGAATCGTCGGTTACATCGGGAAGCGTGACGTCGCTCCCCTGCTCCTGGAAGGCCTGCAGCGCCTGGAGTACCGCGGCTACGACTCCGCGGGCATCGTCGTCACGTCCCCGAAGACGGCAGGCCTGCGGATGGTCAAGGCCAAGGGCCGCGTCCGGGACCTGGAGGCCAAGGTCCCGGCCCGCTTCAAGGGCACCGCCGGCATCGCCCACACCCGCTGGGCCACCCACGGCGCCCCCTCCGACGTGAACGCGCACCCCCATCTGGACGCCGAGGGCAAGGTCGCCGTCGTCCACAACGGCATCATCGACAACGCCTCCGACCTGCGCCGCAAGCTGGAGGCGGACGGCGTCGAGTTCCTCTCCGAGACCGACACCGAGGTCCTCGTCCACCTCATCGCCCGCTCGCAGGCGACCAGGCTGGAGGACAAGGTCCGCGAGACCCTCCGGCTGATCGAGGGCACCTACGGCATCGCCGTGATGCACGCCGACTTCCCCGACCGCATCGTCGTCGCCCGCAACGGCTCCCCGGTCGTCCTCGGCATCGGCGAGAAGGAGATGTTCGTCGCCTCGGACATAGCCGCACTGGTCGCCCACACCCGCCAGATCGTCACCCTCGACGACGGCGAGATGGCCACCCTCAAGGCCGACGACTTCCGCACGTACACCACCGAGGGCACCCGCACCACCGCCGAGCCCACCACCGTCGAGTGGGAGGCCGCCTCCTACGACATGGGCGGCCACGACACGTACATGCACAAGGAGATCCACGAGCAGGCCGACGCCGTGGACCGCGTGCTGCGCGGCCGCATCGACGACCGCTTCTCCACCGTGCACCTGGGCGGCCTCAACCTGGACGCCCGCGAGGCCCGGCGCATCCGCCGTGTGAAGATCCTCGGCTGCGGCACCTCGTACCACGCGGGCATGATCGGCGCCCAGATGATCGAGGAGCTGGCCCGCATCCCCGCCGACGCCGAACCGGCCTCGGAGTTCCGCTACCGCAACGCGGTCGTCGACCCCGACACCCTCTACGTCGCCGTCTCCCAGTCCGGCGAGACCTACGACGTGCTGGCCGCCGTGCAGGAGCTCAAGCGCAAGGGCGCCCGTGTGCTGGGCGTGGTGAACGTGGTCGGCTCGGCGATCGCCCGCGAGGCCGACGGCGGCATCTACGTGCACGCCGGACCCGAGGTCTGCGTGGTGTCCACGAAGTGCTTCACCAACACCACGGTCGCCTTCGCCCTGCTCGCCCTCCACCTCGGCCGCACCCGCGACCTGTCGGTCCGCCACGGCAAGCGCGTCATCGAGGGCCTGCGCAGGCTGCCCGCCCAGATCGCCGAGATCATGGAACAGGAGGATAACGTCAAGAAGCTGGCCCAGCAGTTCGCCGAGGCCCGCTCGATGCTCTTCATCGGCCGCGTCCGGGGCTACCCGGTGGCCCGCGAGGCCTCCCTGAAGCTCAAGGAGGTCTCCTACATCCACGCCGAGGCCTACCCGGCCTCCGAGCTCAAGCACGGCCCCCTGGCCCTGATCGAGCCGGCCCTCCCCACGGTCGCGATCGTCCCCGACGACGACCTGCTGGAGAAGAACCGCGCGGCCATGGAGGAGATCAAGGCCCGCAGCGGCAGGATCCTCGCGGTGGCCCACCAGCACCAGGAGAAGGCCGACGAGACGATCGTCGTCCCGAAGAACGAGGACGAGCTCGACCCGATCCTCATGGGCATCCCGCTCCAGCTCCTCGCCTACCACACGGCGCTGGCGCTCGGCCGGGACATCGACAAGCCCCGCAACCTGGCCAAGTCGGTGACGGTGGAGTAGCCGGACTTCCCCCGAGACGCGGGGGCCTGCGCGGCAGGTCCCCGCACACCGCGCCCGGCCTGCGGGCGGCGCGGGGGAGTGGAGCGCTCAGGGAATGACGATGACGGGCCGTTGCGCCCGCTTGGCGAGCCGCCCCGCGACGGAACCGAAGATGCGGCCCACGATGCCGTTCGTCGATCCGACGACGATGGCGTCGGCCTCGTACTCCCGGCCGACCTCCTCGAGTTCGTGGCAGATGTCGCCGCCGCGCTCGACCAGGATCCAGGGCACCTCGGCGAGGTAGTCCGCACAGGCCAGTTCGAGACCGAGCACCTCGGTGCGGTGGTCGGGCACGTCCACGAAGACGGGTGGCTCGCAGCCGGCCCACACCGTGGTCGGCAGCCGGTTCGCGACGTGCACGATGATCAGGCCCGACCCGGAGCGATGGGCCATGCCGATCGCGTAGGCCAGGGCACGCTCGCTCGACGTGGAACCGTCGAAGCCGACGACCACCCCGTGCTTGAAGGCGGGGTCGCAGGAATGGCGTGGCTCGTCCGCCGCCAAGGGCTCGGCCGCCGTGGGATCGGCGACGGGCCGTTTGCGGTCCGCGGGTTCGAAGAATTCGTGACCGGCCATGGCTGTCTCGACGTTGTGATCCTTTATGGGTGGGACATCAGTGTGCGGCTGAGCTGTGTCCGGGAATGGTCTTCCCGTCCCCATACCCCCAAGGGTACGGCGGCACGCATCCTTGGCCCAGGGCCCGCCCGCCGGGGTTGCGGGTTCCAGGGAGCATGCACGAGGCGGCGCCCGTCACGCAATGGTTGCTGCCCCGTACAGGCGGTTTGCGCACGGCTCGCTCACCCGCGGGGTGAGCGGCCGCACAGTGACCGACTCCCCCGCGGTGCGTTGAACACCGTGAGCCACGCCCCCGGGAGCACACATGCCCGGACCTCGCGCCGCCTCCGAGGAGGACCGCGCGACGTCGCCGCGGGACGCCGCGACGGACGTGGTCCGCTGGGCGGTCTTCAGCTGCCTGCTCGTCCCGGTCGTGCTCCTCTGCTGCGGCACCTCGCTCGCCGGCGCCGCCGGCGCCGCGCTCGGACTCGCCGCCGTCACGTGCGCCTGCCGGTTCCTGCTGGGGCAGTCGGAGCGCGGCGCCGCCCGGCTCGCGGCCGAGGAGCTGGCACCCCACCGGGGCCGGCGCCACCGCCCCGGAACGAGCCCGCACCGGGGCGGACGGCACACCGGGGGAGACGCACCGGTCAACTGACCGGTTTCCATGCACTCGTGCGGCGCTTTTCAGCCAACTTCTCGCACCTGTGCATCGCCCTGCCGAAGCGCCCCGCAACCCCCGTTCGACCTGCACGGAAAGGGCCTCAGGGGCCCTGCGCACCCTACGTGGATTGGCCACTGCCACAAGGCGCACTTCCCTGCACGCCCCACGAGTGCAACGCTTCGTGATCGAATGCTTCACGTCAAGTTGCCAAGTCGACAATGTGCCGAGTGATGAACCGGCCACTGTGGCACGACCGGACACAGTAGATTCGATCTTGACTGTCTACGGCGGGGGACTCGTGCAGGACCGAGGGGAAACGTGCAGGAGCGACACAACCGAGGAGCCGCGACCACCGAGGAGGGCTTAGCAGGATGAGCCACGACTCCACTGCCGCGCCGGAAGCCGCGGCCCGGAAGCTTTCCGGGCGACGTCGCAAGGAGATCGTCGCGGTGCTGCTGTTCAGCGGCGGCCCCATCTTCGAGAGTTCCATCCCACTGTCGGTGTTCGGGATCGACCGCCAGGACGCCGGCGTACCGCGTTACCGACTTCTGGTGTGCGGGGGTGAGGACGGCCCGCTGCGGACCACAGGTGGCCTGGAACTCAGCGCACCACATGGCCTGGAAGCGATCTCACGCGCGGGCACGGTCGTCGTACCGGCCTGGCGTTCGATCACGTCCCCGCCGCCGGACGAAGCGCTCGACGCGCTGCGCCGCGCCCACGAGGAGGGCGCCCGCATCGTCGGGCTGTGCACCGGCGCCTTCGTCCTCGCCGCGGCGGGCCTGCTGGACGGCCGCCCCGCGACGACACACTGGATGTACGCACCGACGCTGGCCAAGCGCTACCCGTCGGTGCACGTGGACCCTCGCGAGCTGTTCGTCGACGACGGCGACGTGCTGACGTCGGCGGGCACCGCCGCGGGCATCGACCTGTGCCTGCACATCGTGCGCACGGACCACGGCAACGAGGCGGCCGGGGCCCTGGCCAGACGACTCGTCGTGCCGCCGCGCCGCAGCGGCGGACAGGAGCGCTACCTCGACAGGTCTTTACCCGAGGAGATCGGCGCCGACCCGCTCGCCGAGGTCGTCGCCTGGGCGCTGGAACACCTCCACGAGCAGTTCGACGTGGAGACCCTGGCGGCCCGCGCGTACATGAGCCGGCGTACGTTCGACCGCCGCTTCCGCTCGCTGACCGGGAGCGCGCCGCTGCAGTGGCTCATCACGCAGCGGGTGCTCCAGGCGCAGCGCCTGCTGGAGACGTCGGACTACTCGGTGGACGAGGTCGCGGGACGCTGCGGCTTCCGGTCGCCGGTGGCGCTGCGCGGGCACTTCCGCCGCCAGCTGGGCTCGTCGCCGGCCGCGTACCGGGCGGCCTACCGTGCCCGGCGCCCGCAGGGCGAGCGGCCGCAGGACACCGAGGCCGCCCCGGGCGGTCCGGGGGGCTACGGATCCGGCGGGCCGGGACACCCCGGCCATCCGGGCCACGGCGGGCACCCCGGCCAGGCCGCGGCCGCCCTGCACCAGGAGCACCCGGTGCCTCTGCAGTCCCGCCGTACGGCGGCGGCCGGCGCGGTCGGGGCCTCCCCGGCCCTGTCGGCGAGCCTGCCGGGGCAGCGCAGCGCGACCTGAGGTCGTGACGGGGCCCGCGAGGACGCCGTCCGCGCGGGCCCGTGCCGTTCCTCGCCCGGTCGGCACCGCTCAGGGCGGCGCGCCGTAAGGTGAGGGACATGAACGATCGCATGGTGTGGATCGACTGCGAGATGACCGGCCTCTCGCTGTCGGACGACGCGCTCATCGAGGTGGCCGCCCTCGTCACCGACTCCGAGCTGAACGTGCTCGGCCAGGGCGTGGACATCGTCATCCGGCCGCCGGACCAGGCGCTGGAGACGATGCCGGAGGTGGTGCGTCAGATGCACACCGCGTCCGGGCTGCTCGACGCGCTGCCGGACGGCACGACGCTGAAGGACGCCGAGGACCGGGTCCTGGCGTATGTGAGGGAGTTCGTCAAGGAGCCGGGCAAGGCCCCGCTGTGCGGCAACTCCGTCGGCACCGACCGCGGCTTCCTGCTGCGCGACATGCCGACGCTGGAGGACTACCTCCACTACCGGATCGTCGACGTGTCGTCGATCAAGGAGCTGGCCCGCCGCTGGTACCCGCGGGCGTACTTCAACAGCCCGCAGAAGAACGGCAACCACCGCGCGCTGGCCGACATCCGCGAGTCCATCGCGGAGTTGCGGTACTACCGCGAGGCCGTCTTCGTGCCGCAGCCCGGGCCCGACTCCGACACCGCGCGGGCCATCGCGGCGAAGCACGTCCTGCCTGCTCAGCAGGCGTGACAGGGGGCCGACGGGGTCCGCCGGAAAAGCCTGGCGCGAGCACCCCTTCGGACCCTGTACACTTTTTCTCGGCCGGTCGGAGAACGCACTGATCTCCACGCCGGTCATGGTGGGTGTAGCTCAGCTGGTAGAGCACCTGGTTGTGGTCCAGGATGCCGCGGGTTCGAGTCCCGTCACTCACCCTGTGCGAAGAGGGGCTGCTCCGGGAAACCGGAGCAGCCCCTCTTTCGTGTTCGTGTGCGGCCGGCCGGGCCGTCACGAGGACGACCGCGGCACCAGCTCCGTGGCCAGGACCAGCTGGCGGCGCTCCGGGCTCCTGGACGCGGCAGGGCGGCGGTCGGCGATCTCCGTGAGGAGGAGGTCGATCATCCGGCGGCCCATCTCCTCGATGGGCTGGCGGACGCTGGTGAGCGGCGGGTCCATGTGGCGCGCGATGGCGGAGTCGTCGTAACCGACGAGCGCCACGTCGCCGGGGATGCGCAGGCCCGCCTCCCGCAGGGCCTGCCGGGCGCCGGCCGCGGTGACGTCGGAGGCCGCGAAGACCGCGTCCAGGTCGGGGTGGCGCTCCAGCAGCGCCGTCATCGCGCGCAGACCGCCGTCCTCGGTGAAGTCGCCCGGCTCGATCAGCGTGTCCACCTCCCCGAGACCCGCGTCGCGCAGGGCGTCGCGGTAGCCGTCGATACGGCGCTGGGCGCCGTAGACGTCGAGCCGGCCGGTGATGTGGGCGATCCGGCGGCGGCCGTGGGAGAGCAGGTGCTCGACGGCCTGGCGGGCCCCGCCGTAGTTGTCCGAGTCCACCGAGGCCAGCGCCTCCGCGGCGGACCGGGGGCCGCTGATGACCGCCGGGATCTCCAGCTGGGCCAGCAGGTCGGGCAGTGGGTCGTCGGCGTGCACCGAGACCAGCAGGACTCCGTCGACCCGGTGGGCCGCCAGGTACTGGGCGAGGCGGCGACGCTCGCGGTCGCTGCCCGCGAAGATCAGCAGCAGCTGCATCTCCGTCTCGGACAACTCCGCCCCGACACCCTTGAGCATGTCGGAGAAGTAGGGCTCCGCGAAGAACCGCGTCTCCGGCTCGGGCACGACCAGCGCGATCGCGTCCGTGCGGTTGGCGGCCAGGGCGCGGGCCGCGGTGTTGGGGACGTAGCCGAGCTCGGCGACCGCCGCCTCGACGGCCGCGCGGGTCGCGTCGCTGACCCGGGGCGAGCCGTTGATCACCCGGGAGACGGTGCCGCGGCCCACTCCGGCGCGCGCCGCCACCTCTTCGAGGGTGGGCCGGCCCCCGCTCCGGCCCCGCGCTCCGTGGCTTGCCATGGGCTCCGCCTTCCTTCCTATGTCACGCTGGCTGGAATCTAACAGCCCCGTCAGAGCCGGTACCGGCCCCTTCCGGTCCGGGTGCGAGGGTCCTCCGCTACGGACCGGACGCATCCGGCGGGAGTGAACCGATGACCGAAACGAGTCAACCGCGCAAGCCCCGCACGCGCTCCACGGGTCCAGTTAACAGCCCGATAACTGAACGCATCTCCCGGCGCTCGCTCCCTTGACACCCTCGCTCCGACCCGCGACCCTTCAACACATCACTGATGGGAGCGCTCCCACGGTACCTGACACCTACACATCCCGCACGTTCCCCGCCCGAGCCGCAGCGAGTGAAAATGGGCCCAACCATGCAGGTGGCCCGGGGGGTCGGCACGTCAGGGCAACAGGAGGACCTCAGATGCGAGCACGTAAGGCGGTAGTGCTGGCGGCGGTGGCGTCGCTGGGCGCCGGTCTGCTGGCCGGTTGCGCCGACGACGGCGGCAGCGACTCGGAATCGTCCGGAGGCAAGGACGGCAAGACCGTCATCTCCCTGGGTCTCTTCGGCACCTTCGGCTTCAAGGAGGCCGGACTCTACGCCGAGTACGAGAAGCTCCACCCCAACATCAAGATCCAGGAGAACGTCACCGAGCGGAACGAGAACTACTACCCCGCGCTGGTCAACCACCTCACCACCAACAGCGGCCTGATGGACATCCAGGGCGTCGAGGTCGGCAACATCGCCGAAGTGGTCGCCACGCAGGCCGGCAAGCTCGAGGACCTCTCGAAGGCGCCCGGGGTGAAGAAGGACAACTACCTCGACTGGAAGTGGCAGCAGGCCACCACCCAGGACGGTCAGACGATCGGTCTGGGCACCGACGTCGGCCCGATGGCCATCTGCTACCGCAAGGACCTCTTCGAGAAGGCCGGTCTGCCGACCGACCGCGAGGAGCTCGCGAAGATGTGGACGGGCGACTGGCAGAAGCTGATCGACGTCGGCCGGCAGTACAAGAAGAAGGCGCCCGAGGGCACCACGTTCATGGACTCCCCCGGCGGCCTGATGAGCGCCATCATGTCCAGCGAGAAGGTCCGTTACTACGACGAGTCCGGCAAGGTCATCTACAAGGACAACCCGGTCGTCAAGAAGTCGTTCATGATGACCGCGAAGGCGGCCGAGGACGGCCTGGTGGGCGCGCAGACCCAGTTCCAGCCGGCCTGGGACACCACCATCGCCAACGGCAAGTTCGCGGCGATGTCCTGCCCGCCGTGGATGCTCGGCTACATCGAGAGCAAGTCCAAGCCCGAGGCCCAGGGCAAGTGGGACGTGGCGGCCGCGCCCAAGTCCGGCAACTGGGGCGGTTCCTTCCTGAGCGTGCCCAAGAGCGGCAAGCACGTGAAGGAGGCCACCGAGCTGGCCGCCTGGCTGACCGCGCCGGAGCAGCAGGCGAAGCTGTTCGAGAAGCGCGGCAGCTTCCCGAGCACGCCGTCGGCGTACGACACCCCGGCCGTGCAGAACGCGAAGAACAAGATGACCGGTGACGCCCCCATAGGCAAGATCTTCGCCGAGGCCGCGCAGACGAGCCCGGTCCAGGTCATCGGCCCGAAGGACCAGATCATCGGGTCGGCCCTGAACGACAACGGTCTCGTCCTGGTCACCAAGGGCAAGTCGCCCGAGGAGGCCTGGGAGACGGCCGTGAAGACCATCGACAACAACCTGGACAAGTGACCCGTATGGCCACCCGCCCCGACACCGCCGCGCTCCCCTCCAAGGAGGGGGGCGCGGCCCCGGCCGGTCCGGACCCGGCCACGCCGTCCGTGTCGGCGGACGAGCGCCGCCGGGCCCGGCTGTCCCGCCGCTGGCAGCGGGACGTGCGCTGGAGCCCGTACGCCTTCGTCTCGCCGTTCTTCCTGCTGTTCGTCGCGTTCGGCCTGTTCCCGCTGGTCTACACGGGCTGGGCCTCGCTGCACCAGGTGGAACTGACCGCGCCCACCGACATGAACTGGGTGGGGCTGCGCAACTACACCCGGATCTTCGACGACGACTTCTTCTGGAACGCGGCGAAGAACACCCTGACCATCGGCATCATCTCCACCGTTCCGCAGCTGCTGATGGCCATGGGCATCGCCCACATCCTGAACTACAAGCTGCGCGGCTCGACCTTCTACCGCGTCGTGATGCTGGCGCCGTACGCGACCTCGATCGCCGCCGCCTCCCTGGTGTTCGTGCTGCTCTTCGGCCGCGACTACGGCATGATCAACTGGGTTCTGGACATGGCCGGCGTCGACCACATCGACTGGCAGAACGACACGTGGCCGTCGCAGATCGCCGTCTCGACGATCATCATCTGGCGCTGGACCGGCTACAACGCGCTGATCTACCTGGCGGCGATGCAGGCCATCCCGAACGAGCTGTACGAGTCGGCCGCGCTGGACGGGGCCAACCGCTGGCAGCAGTTCTTCCACGTGACGCTGCCGTCGCTGCGGCCCACGATCCTCTTCACGGTCGTCGTGTCGACCATCGGCGCCAGCCAGGTCTTCGGCGAGCCGCTGCTGTTCGACGCGAACAAGGGCGCCTCGGGCGGCGCCGAGCACCAGTTCCAGACGCTCGGCCTGTACCTGTACGAGCAGGGCTGGGTGAACCAGCACCTCGGCCGGGCCTCCGCGATCGCCTGGACGATGTTCCTCATCCTGATCGTCGTCGGCATCGTCAACTACGTCATCTCGCGCCGGCTGCGCGCCAGTAGCTAAGGAGTGTGGCCGTGACGACGACTGTGACGCCCCCCGAGAAAACGACCACCCCCGCCCAGGAGCAGAAGCGCTCGCGCCTGCCGAAGGCCGCGCGGGCGGGCGGGACCCTGCACGCCGGACCCGTCGCCTACCTGGTGCTGGCCCTGTTCACCATCGTCTCGCTGTTCCCGCTGGTGTGGACGGCGATCGCCGCCTCGCGTGACAACGCGCGGCTGGCCCAGACGCCGCCGCCGTTCTGGTTCGGCTCCAACCTGTTCAGCAACCTGGAGATCGCCTGGCGGGACGCCAACCTGGGTGAGGCGTTCCTCAACACCACGATCGTGGCGGGCGTGTCGGCGGCGACCATCGTGTTCCTTTCGACGATCGCCGGGTTCGCCTTCGCCAAGCTCCGGTTCAAGGGCCGGGGCGCGATGATGCTGATCGTGATCGGCACGATGATGGTGCCGCCGCAGCTCAGCGTGATCCCGCTGTACATGATGGTCGCGAAGCTGGACTGGACGGACCAGCTGCAGGCGGTCATCTTCCCGTCGTTGGTCAGCGCGTTCGGTGTGTTCTTCATGCGCCAGTACCTGATCCAGGCGCTGCCGGACGAGATCATCGAGGCGGCCCGGGTGGACGGCGCGAGCAGCTGGCGTGTGATCTGGCACGTGGTGTTCCCCACCGCCCGCCCCGCGATGGCCGTGCTCGGCATGCTGATGTTCGTGCAGGCCTGGAACGACTTCCTGTGGCCGTTCCTGGTGCTGACCCAGACCGGCAACCCGACCGTCCAGGTCGCGATCGCGGGTCTCGGCCGCGGCTACACACCCGACCAGTCGCTGATCATGGCCGGCGCGCTGCTGGGCACGCTGCCCCTGCTGCTGGTCTTCGCGATCTTCGGCAAGCAGATCGTGGGCGGCATCATGCAGGGCGCCGTCAAGGGCTGACGCCCTCGTTCCGCATCTCCGGGGGCCGGGTCAGCGCCGCCTCGGCCCCGGTTCCCCCTCTTCCTTCTCGTGCCTCACGACGACCCCCTTTGGGAGCGCTTCCATGTCTGACTCCGAGAATTCGGCCGCCGCGGTCACCTTCCCTCCCGCCTTCCTCTGGGGCGCGGCGACGTCCGCGTACCAGATCGAGGGGGCGGTGCGGGAGGACGGCCGTACGCCGTCGATCTGGGACACCTTCAGCCATACCCCCGGCAAGACGGCCGGTGGTGAGACCGGTGACATCGCTGTCGACCACTACCACCGCTACCGCGACGACGTGGCGCTGATGGCGGACCTGGGCCTGGGCGCCTACCGCTTCTCCGTCTCGTGGTCGCGGGTGCAGCCGACGGGCCGGGGCCCCGCCGTGCAGAAGGGCCTGGACTTCTACCGCCGGCTGGTGGACGAGCTGCTGTCCAAGGGCATCAAGCCGGCCGTCACGCTCTACCACTGGGACCTGCCGCAGGAGCTGGAGGACGCGGGCGGCTGGCCCGAGCGGGACACGGCCCACCGGTTCGCCGAGTACGCGCAGATCGCCGGTGAGGCGCTCGGCGACCGCGTCGAGCACTGGATGACGCTCAACGAGCCCTGGTGCGCCGCGTTCCTCGGGTACGCCTCGGGGGTGCACGCCCCGGGACGTACGGAGCCGCTCGCCGCGCTGCGCGCCGCGCACCACCTGAACCTGGCGCACGGCCTGGGCGCCTCCGCGCTGCGCTCGGTGATGCCGGCCCGCAACCAGGTGGCGATCGCCCTCAACTCGGCGGTGGTGCGCCCCCTCTCGCAGGACCCGGCGGACCTGGCCGCCGCCCGCAGGATCGACGACCTGGCCAACGGCGTCTTCCACGGCCCGCTCCTGCACGGCGCCTACCCCGAGTCGCTGTACGTCACCACGTCCGGCGTCACGGACTGGGCCTTCGTCCAGGACGGCGACCTGGAGCTGATCAACCAGCCGCTGGACGCGCTGGGCCTCAACTACTACACGCCGTCGCTGGTGTCGGCGGCCGACCCGGCGGCTCCGGGTCCGCGCGCGGACGGGCACGGGGCGAGCGAGCACTCGCCGTGGCCGGGCGTGTCGGACGTGGCGTTCCACCAGACGCCGGGCGACCGCACAGAGATGGGCTGGACGATCGACCCGACCGGTCTGCACGAGCTGATCATGCGCTACTCCCGGGAGGCGCCGGGCCTGCCGCTGTACATCACCGAGAACGGCGCGGCCTACGACGACAAGATCGGCTCCGACGGCCGGGTCCACGACCCGGAGCGGGTCGCCTACCTGCACGGCCACCTGTCGGCGGTGCAACGCGCCATCACCGACGGCGCGGACGTCCGCGGCTACTTCCTGTGGTCGCTGCTGGACAACTTCGAGTGGGCCTACGGCTACGGCAAGCGCTTCGGCGCGGTGCACGTCGACTACGCGACGCTGGAGCGCACGCCGAAGACGAGTGCCCTCTGGTACGGCCGGGCGGCCCGCTCGGGCACCCTGCCGGAGGTGGAGGCGGTCTGAGCCGACGGGGGGCGGGGCGCGGCGCACTGAGGGGAGTGCCGCGCCCCGTCGTTCTGCTCCCGTTCTCAGCGGCGGGCGTTCGCAAGGCGCCCGCGCGGACGGCGGCGGATCTGGCGGTGTCCCCTGCTCGCGGGGGCCCGGCCGTCCAGCTGGATCCAGAGGCGCACCTCGGTGCCGCCGAGGACCGAGGAGCCGATGCGGACGTCGCCGCCGGTGGACTCCGCGAGCCGGCGCACGATGTCCAGGCCGAGGCCGGTGGAGCCGTCGCTGCCGGAGCCGCGGCCCCGCGCCATCGCCGCCTCCGGGTCCGGTATGCCGGGGCCGGCGTCGGAGACCAGGACGATCACCGTGTCGTCGCCGTCGTGCACGTCGACCGCGAAGGCGGTGCCCTCCGGCGTGTGCCGGAAGACGTTGCCGAGCAGCGCGTCGAGCGCGGCGGCCAGGTCGGCACGGGCCACGGGTATGCGCACCGGCCGGTCGGCCCCGGCCATCCGCCACTCGCGGCCCTCGTCCTCCGCGAGCGCCGACCAGAACGCCATCCGCTCGCGGACCACCTCGGCCGCGTCGCACCCGGCGCCGGGACCGGTGGCGGCCGTCCGGGGCTTGGCCTCGCGGGCCGTGCGGATGATGGTGTCGACCTCGCGCTCCAACTGCTCGACGGCGGTCCGGGTCTGGTCGGCGGCGGGCCCGTCGCCGAGGGAGGCGGTGTTGAGCCGCAGCACGGTCAGGGGCGTGCGCAGCCGGTGGGACAGGTCGGCGGCCAGCTCCCGCTCGTTCGCCAGGAGCTGGACGACCTGGTCCGCCATCGAGTTGAACGCGACGGCCGCCAGGCGCAGTTCGGTCGGGCCCTCCTCGGGGACACGGGCGCCGAGCTTGCCCTCGCCCAGTTCGTGCGCTCCCTCGACCAGGCTCCGGGCGGGGCCGACCATCCGCACGCCGAGCCGGTCGGCGACCGCGACGGAGCCGAGGACCAGCGCGACGCCGACGCCGGCGAGCACCGCCCAGGCCGTACCCACGCCGTTGGTGACCTCGGACTCCGGCACGTACACCTCGACCACGGCGATCTCGCCGGTGCTGAGCGCGACCGGCTGGAGCAGCGTGGAGCCGCCGGGGACGGCGGTCGTGGAGGCGCGGCCCAGCCGGCGCACGGCGGCGATGTCGCCGTCGACGGCGCGCCGGTGCCCGAGCCGGAGGGACTGCCGGCCCTCGCCCGCCGGTATGTGCACGGCCATCCCGGCGTCGGAGCCGGCGGAGGCGACGACGCGTTCGAGCTGGTCCCGGTCGGTGGTGATGGACAGGGCGGGGGCGACGGCCGCGGCCTCCCGCTCGGCGCCCGAGAAGGCGCGGTCGCGGGCCATCTCGCGGATGACCAGTCCGAGCGGGACGGCGAAGGCGAGCACCACCATGGTCGTCACCGCCAGCGCGACCTTCACCAGGGCCCACCTCATCGCGGGACCTCCGCGACCGGTGGTTCGAGCTTCACCCCGACACCACGCAGGGTGTGCAGATAGCGGGGATTGGCGGCCGTCTCGCCCAGTTTCCGCCGCAGCCAGGACAGATGGACGTCGATGGTCTGGTCGTCGCCGTAGGACTGCTGCCAGACCTCGGCGAGCAGTTCCTTGCGGGGGACGACGACGCCGGGGCGGCCGGCCAGGAAGGCGAGCAGGTCGAACTCGCGGCGGGTGAGGTCGAGGCGGGTGCCGTCCAACTCGGCCCGGCGGCGCAGCGGATCGACGGTGAGGCCGCCGACCCGGATCACCGGGGACGACTCCCCCTGCCCCGCGGCGGAGCGGGCGCGGCGCAGCACGGCGGCCATGCGGGCCGACAGGTGCTCGACCGAGAAGGGCTTGGTGAGGTAGTCGTCCGCCCCGGCGTTGAGCAGCCGGACGATCTCCGTCTCGTCGTCCCGGGCGGTGGCCACGATCACCGGGACGTCCGTGATGCCGCGCAGCATCTTCAGGGCCTCGGACCCGTCGAGATCGGGCAGCCCGAGGTCCAGGATGACGACGTCGAAGCGGAAATGGGCGACCTCGCGCAGCGCTTCCAGTGCCGTCCCGACGCTGCGCACGGTGTGCGAGGCGTCGGTCAGGTGCCGGATGAGCGAGGAGCGTACGAACTGGTCGTCCTCGACCACGAGCACACGTGCCATGCGCCGCACCGTACGCCATCCCGAACAGCCGGGTGGGGGCCTGTGGACAACTCCGCGGCTGGGGACAACCGGTCGCCGTACGAGGTCCGTTCGTGGACAACGCCCGGGGTGCGTGAGGCAGTATGGCCGGCGATGCGCAGAGGACTCGTACACGTACTGGCCTGGCTGCTCGCCACGGGCGCGGCGGTCACGCTGTCGTGGTGGGGTGTCCACACGGTGATGGCGGGCACCGCCTACGATCCGCCGCGCGCCCTGCCCATCAAGGCCGCCGACGCGGCCACGCGGGCGCCGAAGCAGTCGGCCGCGCCACCGGAGCGGGCGGCGCGGACGACGCCGCCGAAGGCTCCGGCGCCGAGCACCGCCCCGCCGGAGCCCAGGAGGCCGGGCCCCGCCCCCACCCCCGCACCGTCCGGCCCTCCGTCCCCGTCCCCCTCCCCCACCGCCACCGGTGAGGTCAGGAGCTACGACACCGACGGCGGCCGGGCGGTCTTCGACCTCGGCAGGACCTCCGCCTCACTGGTCTCGGCGACTCCCGGCGCGGGCTGGTCGATGCAGGTGTGGAGGACGGAGTCGTGGATCCGCGTGGAGTTCTCCTCGGGCGCGGACCGGGTGTCGGTGTTCTGCACCTGGCACGACGGGCCGCCGCGTGTGGAGATCGGCACGTACTGACCGTGCCGAGGGCGTGAGGCGACCGGCACGGTCAACGGGGCCCGGGGGGCACCGGGCCACCCACGCCGACGTCACGGTCACAGGGACATCGACACCGCCTCAGGGGCGACGCCGACCGGCGCGGTCACCGGAACACCGAAGCCGGCGGTGCGGGCGAGGCCACCGCCGCGAGGTCCGTGACCGGCGGGGCGCCGCCGGTGAAGTCCGTGAGGGCCCTGCCGTGTTCGACCCGCCCGGGGTGCGGGTCGGAGGCAGCCCGGCGGGTCAGCTCGGCCAGGGGCAGGGGGGCGTCGGAGGCGACCAGGACGGCGTTCCCGAAGCGCTTGCCCCGCAGCACCGGCGGGTCCGCGATCAGGGCGAGCTCCGCGAAGCGGGCGGCGGCGGTGGCGATCTGGCCGCGCAGGTGGGCGAGCGGCGGCCCGTCGGCGAGGTTCGCGGCGTGGATCCCGCCGGGTGCCAGGGCCCGGCGCACGTCGTCGAGGAACTCGGTGGAGGTCAGATGGGCCGGGGTGCGGGCACCGCTGAAGACGTCGGTGATCACCAGGTCGGCCCAGCCGTCCGGCACCTTGGCGAGGCCCTCGCGGGCGTCGACGGACCGCACCCGGATCCGCGCGTTCGGGTCCAGCGGCAGCGCGCGGCGGACCAGTCGCACCAGGGCCGCGTCCCGTTCGACGACCTGCTGGGTGGAGCGGGGGCGGGTGGCGGCGACGTAGCGGGCGAGGGTGAACGCGCCGCCGCCGAGGTGCACGGCGTGCACGGGCCGGCCCGGCGGTGCGGCGAGGTCGATCACGTGCCCGAGCCGGCGCTGGTACTCGAAGGACAGGTACGCCGGGTCGTCCGGGTCGACATGGGACTGCGGGGCGCCGTCGATCACCAGGGTCCGGGCGCGGGGCCGGTCGCGGTCCGGGATCAGCTCGGCGAGACCGCCGTCGACGTTCTCGACGACGGCCTCCGTGTCGGCCTGTCTGCGCCGGCCCCTGGACTTCCCCATGGGGTCATTATCGGGGCGGGCGTCGGCCGGGGCGTACGCCCGGGCCGCACCGGTGCCTCAGCGGCAGCTGTCGGCCGCTCTGATCATCCGGGCCGCCTCCCCCAGGGCCTCGCGCAGCACCGCCGGGTCCGTGGCGAGGTCGGCCTCGCCGGGCGGCAGCAGCCAGTCCGAGCCCTCCACCGGGGGCTCGGGCGAGAGGACCGTGCCGCGGCCGTCGGTCTCCGTGCACGTGCTGCCCGGCACGTCCCACGCCGCGGCCGTGCCCGGTGGGACCAGGAAGCCCAGGGTGTCGCCGCCGTCGTCGTGCAGCACGGGGCCTACGGCCTCGGCGGTTCCGCGCCGCAGGATGTCGACCGCCTCCAGGCCCTGCCGGGCGGGCACCCTCACCACGTCGCAGCCGGGTGGGGGCGCGCCGCCCTCCACGCCCGGTGCGCGTACCGCCGCCGACGGTGTACTCGGCTGCGTACGAGGGTTGTTGATCCGGCTGGTCTGCATCCCGGCCTCCACCACGAGAACCCCTGCTAGGACGAGCGGCCGGGAGAAAGGGCCCTCTCCCGGTCCACAGGGCTCAACGCGGCGGGCCCGTCAACGGCTACGGCGGAAGTCAGCCGTAAAGGATGGCACTTCATGGCAGATCACAGAGGAGATACCCGCTTTGTCGCCAAACCCGGCGTGAGGGATCCGACACAGCAGGTACGTTCTTGCCCGCCGGACACGAGACCGACCATGCGGGCACAAGATCCCACGTCGCCTCGCGTCCGGCATGGTTCGACGGTTCGCACGAGAGGACCCGGCCATGGCGTCGTCAACGGTGACCTCGTCCCAGCCCGACCGGCCCCCGCGGCCGAACCTCGCCTTCCGGCAGCTGCGCGGCGGGCGCTCGCCGGCCGAGTTCGCCGCGGCGGTCCGCCGGGCCGGACTGGAGATCGGCGAGCGGGTCAGCTGCGACGCGCGCTACATCGGCCGGGTCGAGGCGGGCGAGATCCGCTGTCCCAACTACGCCTACGAACGGGTGTTCCTGCACCTGTTCCCCGGCCGCACGCTCGCCGACCTGGGGTTCGCGCCCCGCTCGTCGGTACGCGGACGCCGGGTGCACGCCGCCGAGGACGCGCCCCTGGCGTGCGCCACGGACCCGGTGGACGCCACCAGTGGGTCCGGCGGGGTGTGCGAACCGTATGAGACACGGAACCCGTACGACCCGTACCAACCGCACGACACCTACGAGGAGAGCGACGTGCTGCGTCGCGCGTTCATGACCGGCGGGGGCGCCACGGTGGCCGCCGCCTCGCTGGGACCCGTCGGCCTCGCCCTCGACGCCGCGGCGGCACAGCGCCCCGCGCGCCGGGCCGGGGCGAGTGACGCGGGTGCCCTGGAAGAAGCCGTCCGCCGGATCCGGCTGCTGGACGACCGGCACGGCGCGGACGGCCTCTACCGCCGCGCGGCCGCACCGCTGCGCGCCGCCTACGCCCTGCTGGACGCCGGGGCGACCCGGCAGACGACGGTGGACCGGCTGTACTCGGGCGCCGGCGAACTGGCCATCTCCGTGGGCTGGCTGGCCCATGACTCGGGGCGGTTCGACGACGCCCGCTCGCACTACGCGGAGGCGCTGGCGACCGCCCGGATGACCGGCGACCCTGGCCTGGAGGCGCACGCGTTCTGCAACACCGCGTTCCTCGCGCGTGACGCGGGCCGGCCGCGCGAGGCGGTGCGGGCGGCCCAGGCGGCCCAGCGCGTGGCCCGGCCGGTGGGCTCGCCCCGGCTGATGTCGCTGCTCGCGCTGCGCGAGGCGGGCGGCTGGGCCGGCCTCGCGGACCGCGTCGGCTGCGAACAGGCCCTGGTGCGGGCCCAGGCCCTCTTCGACCGGGGCCCCTCGGACGCCGACCCCGAGTGGATGAGCTTCTACGGCGAGGCCGAACTGGAGGGCCTGGAGGCGCAGTGCTGGTCCGCCCTCGGCGACTGGCGCCGGGCGGCCCGGCACGCGCGCCGGGCGGCCCAACTGCAGGACCCGCACTTCAAGCGCAACATCGCGCTGTACACGGCGGAACTGGCGGACGACCTCGCGCGGCACGGGTGGCCGGACGAGGCGGCCGTGGCGGGCATGCGCGTGCTGGACCTGCTGGAGGAGGTCCAGTCGTCCCGCATCCAGACGATGCTGGCGGCCACGGCACGGGTGCTGGCGCCGCACCGGAGGGCGTCGGGGGTGTCGGCGTTCCTGGAGCGGCACGCCTCGTCACCGCGAACGATCTAGGCCATGTGGCCCAGGTCGTTCCAGCTCTCGATCGCCGGCTCCCCGTAGGCCCAGCCCAGCACCGACAGGGACGTCGGACTGAGCCGGATCCGTGCCGCGAAGTCGAGCGGCAGGCCGAGCCACCGCGCGCCGATGGAACGCAGGATGTGCCCGTGGGCGAAGACGAGGACGTCGCGGTCGGCGGAGCGGGCCCAGGAGACCACCTCGTCGGCCCGGGCCGTGACCTCCGCGAGGGTCTCGCCCTCGGGGACCCCGTCGCGCCAGATCAGCCAGCCGGGCCGGACGGCGTGGATGTCCGCGGGGGTCATGCCCTCGTACGCCCCGTAGTGCCACTCCAGCAGCGCGTCCCAGGGCTGCGCGCGGTCGCCGAAACCGGCCAGTTCGCACGTCTCACGCGCGCGTGCCAGCGGGCTGGTGCGCACCTCCACGTCCGGCAGGCCCTCGTACGGCGCCCGGTGCAGGCGCTCGCCGAGCAGCTTCGCCCCGCGCCGGCCCTCCTCCAGGAGGGGCACGTCGGTCCTGCCGGTGTGCTTGCCGGACAGGGACCACTCGGTCTGTCCGTGGCGGGCCAGCAGGATGCGCGCAGCCATGGGGAACCTTTCCGGAAGAACAACGCAAGCGGAACTCCTCCATCATCGCGCACCCCCGTGACGGGCAACCCAGGGGTCGACCCCTGCGTCTTCAAGGGGCGGGGGCGCCCCCCAGGGAGCGCACGTACGCCGTAAAGTGGCACGACCGGACGGCCGGGCGCCGCGTGACGAGAAGGGGGAGGGCGATCGGATTGCCGCACACCGAGACACCGGGCACCGAGGTGGCGGCTCCCGCCCCCCTGCTGCGCTGGTGGACCGAGCTGCCGCTGATCGTGCTGGTCTACGCGTGCTACACGGCGGGTCGGCTCCTCGCCCGGAGCGACGTCTCGGGGGCGGTCGACCACGGTCTGGCGCTGCTGCGCTTCGAGAAGGCGCTGCGCATCAACTTCGAGCATCCGCTGAACCGTCTCTTCACGCGCGAGGCATGGATAGGCGTACCGGCGGACTTCTGGTACGCGTCCCTGCACTACCTGGCCACGCCGGCGATCCTCGTGTGGCTGTTCCGGTCCCGGGCCGTGCGCTACCGGGCCGAGCGGACCTGGCTGATGACCTCGACCCTCATAGGCCTGATCGGCTTCACCCTGCTGCCGACCTGCCCGCCCCGGCTCCTCGACGCGAGCCACGGCTTCGTGGACACGATGGCCCAGTACAGCTCCTACGGCTGGTGGGGCGGTGCGGCGAGCGCGCCGCGCGGCCTGGGGGGCATGACCAACCAGTACGCGGCCATGCCGAGTCTGCACGTGGGCTGGGCCCTGTGGTGCGGGGTGATGCTGTGGCGTCACGGCGGGACGCGCACGGCGAAGGCGGCCGGGGTCGCCTACCCGCTGATCACCACGATCGTGGTCATGGGCACCGCCAACCACTACTTCCTCGACGCGGTCGCGGGCGCGGCCGTCATGGGCGCGGGCCTGCTGCTGGCGCCCTTCGTGACGCGGACGGCGGACCGGGTGCGGACCCGCTTCGCACCGGCTCTCGCGCCGGTCCCGGCGGCCTCCTCCGCCGCTGGTTCCCCGATTGTCAGTGCCGGATGCAAGACTTCCGCGGGTGAGCGAATTCCACGGCAGCGCGAGTCGCACCTCGGAGCGGGAGCCGACCCGAGTGCCTCCCCCCAGGACGCTGGGGACGGCACTCCGGATAGGGGTCTCCCCTGCTCGAGCGCAGTCGAGAGCTTGGGGAAGGCTCGCTGAGCTGCGCGGACCCGACGTACCCGCGAAGGCGCTGGACGCGCGCGCGTTGGCGGCGCTGGCCGCCAACCCCGGCTGTGCGCGCCGCGCGATCCTGGACGGCGCCGGGGTGGACAAGGCGGTGCTGGCGAGCGCGCTGGGCTCGCCCTCGGCCTTCGGGCAGTCGCAGTTCGCGCTCACGCGGGGCCACGCCTTCGAGGCGCGGGTCAAGGCCGACGGCGGCGCGGAGCTGCTGCGGCTGGTGCACGAGAAACTGGACCGCTCCGCGGAGCCGCCCTCCGACGCGCGCGTGCCCGACCTGACCGCCACCGGCCCCCAGGGGCGGACGGCCCGTACGGCGCTGGAGCTGCGGGAGGCCGCCGCGCACGCGGGTGCGTGGACGCTGCTCGACCACCCGATGCTCGCGCTGGACGTCGCCGGCTCCCCCGCGTTCCTGGAGCCGGACGCGGTCGTAGTGCACCCGGACGGCAGCTGGACGGTCGTGGAGATCAAGTCGTTCCCGCTGCTGGACGGTTCGGCGGACCCGGCGAAGGTGGGTGCGGCGGCCCGGCAGGCGGCGGTGTACGTGCTGGCGCTGGAGGAGGTCGCGGCCCGGCTCGATCCCGCCCCGCGCGTGCGGCACCGCGTCCTGCTGGTCTGCCCCCGGGACTTCTCCAACCTGCCCGCCGCGTCCGCCGTGGACATCCGCAAGCAGCGCGCGGTCACGGCACGCCAGCTGACCCGGCTCACCCGCATCGAGGACATCGCCGACGCGCTGCCCGAGGGCACGTGCTTCTCGCCCGAGCTGCCCGCCGAGGAGCTGACGGCGGCCGTGGAGTCGGTCCCGGCGGCCTACGCGCCCGAGTGCCTGTCCGCGTGCGAGCTGGCCTTCCACTGCCGGACCCGCTCCCGCGAGGAGGGCGCCGTGACGTCCCTGGGGCGGCCGGTCCGTGCCGAGCTGGGCGGTCTGGCGACCGTCGAGGACGTCCTGGCGGCCGCGCGCGGCGAGGCCGGGGACCCGGACGACCCGGCGGTCGCGGCCCTGCGGCGCGCGGCGGCCCTGCGCGCCGAGGCCCTGGAGGCGGTGTGTCGCTGATCTCCACACTGGCCCGCCTCGAGGCGGTCAGCACGGGCCGCGCGCAGCCCGCCGCCACCGTCCGGCACCGCCACCTCTCCGACCGTCCGCTGGTCCTGGTGCCGCTCATGACCGCCGGCGAGGCCGGTGCCCCGCTGGGCGCGCTGGTCGGCACCGAGCGGGACACGCCGCTCCTGCTGGCCGTCCCGCAGCCCCGCGACCGCGACCTGCGGTTCGCGTTCCTGGCCCGGCTGGCGGACGTGGTGCTGCCGTACGTCGACGCCTTCGCCGACGTCGTGGAGCCCGCCGAGCGCACCGAGGCCGACCCGGAGACCGGCAAGCGCGTCAAGGTCGAGGTCGACCTGTGCGCGGACGCGCCGCAGCTGATCGTGCCGAGCCGGGCGGGCGTCGACCTGGTGCGGCTGCTGGGGCGGTCGACGCGGTTCCGGCGCACGGCCGAGCAGGATCCGGACGCCCCCTACCCGGCGCCGCCGCGGGTGCCGTTGCTCGGGCGGTGGCTCACGCACTTCGGGGAGCGCGCCCGGGTGCCCGGTTCCTGCCTGCTGCTGGCGATGACCGACGTCCTCGGCCGGCACTGGGCGACGGGGCAGTCCTCGCTGGAGGACCAGCACCTGGGGGCGCTGCTCGCCTGGATCGACCCGCCCGGGGGCGAGACCGGCGCCGAGGCGGCCCTGCGGGCGGAGCTGGAGCGGGACGCCGAGGGCCAGTTGACCTGCCCCCCGGCCGGTCCCGCCACCGACCCGGCGTTCGACAACAAGCTCCTGGCCCCGGCCATCGAGCGCTACGACCGCGCCCGTACGGCTCTCGCGGCGGCCGAGGACGGGCTGGAGGCCGACGACCGGCTCGGTGCGCTGACCGCCGCCGAGCGGGAGATCCGCGCCCTGGTGCTCAGCCGCACCCGGCCCACCTGGGACGCGGTCTGGCGCGGCCTGGACCTGCTGCGGGAGCTGCCCGAGGGGGCGCATGCCGAGGAGCGGTGGACCCGCGACCGCTGGTCGTTCACGGGCCACCGCGACCGGGTGCTGGCCGGCGAGCCCCCGCAGCCGCGCCGCGACGACGCGGTCACCGCGGCGAACAAGCTGGCCACGCGCGAGCGCGAACAGGACCGGCTGGAGGCGCAGGAGGCCCTCGACGACCCGCTGGTGATGGCGGGGCGGCGGCTGTCCGGGGAGGCCTTCGCGGGGGAGGTCACCGATGTCGTCATGGCGTACAGCGACGGCAGACGGCCCAGCCCCCGTCCCCTGGTCACGGTCCGCACGGACGACCGGCCGCATCTCGGGGAGCGCACGAAGGTCCACCGGTCGCTGGGCGGGAAGCAGCAGTCGGCGGAGTTCGTCGCGTCCGAGGAGGACGGCGCGTACCTCGTGCTGCGGATCCTGGACAGGATGGGCCGGGGCAAGGAGCCCGAGCCGGGGTCGGTGCCAGAGAAGGGCGACCGGGTCTGCTTCACCCTGTTCGAGCACGAGCAGCGCGGCGGCGCGAAGCTGCCCGACCCGGAGCGGACGCCGTGGACGCACGGCGGGCCGTCCGGCGAACCGGCGCTGGAGGCGGCGGACCCGGTGACCGAGGAGGACGTCCTGTGACCACGGTGTTCGACCCCTCGGCCGCCGCGGCCCGGGCGACCGACGCGATCCTGCACGACACCCTGCACGGCACCGCGCGCGGGGTGGTGGTCGACTCCCCGCCCGGCGCGGGCAAGTCCACGCTGGTCGTCCGCGCGGCGCTGGAACTGGCCGAGGCCGGTCGCCCGCTGATGGTGGTCGCGCAGACCAACGCCCAGGTCGACGACCTCGTGCTGCGGCTCGCCGAGAAGAACCCCGAGCTGCCGGTGGGCCGGCTGCACAGCAGTGACGCCGACCCGTACGACAAGGCGCTCGACGGCCTGCCGAACGTCCGCAAGTCGGCGAAGGCCGGAGACCTCGCCGGGCTGGCGGTGGTGATCTCCACGGCGGCGAAGTGGGCGCACGTGAAGGCCGACGAGCCGTGGCGGCACGCGATCGTCGACGAGGCGTACCAGATGCGTTCCGACGCGCTGCTCGCGGTGGCCGGACTGTTCGAGCGGGCGCTGTTCGTGGGCGACCCGGGGCAGCTCGACCCGTTCGCGATCGTGGGCAGCGAGCAGTGGGCCGGCCTCGCCTACGACCCGTCCGCGTCGGCGGTGACGACCCTGCTCGCGCACAACCCCGACCTGCCCCAGCACCGCCTGCCGGTCTCCTGGCGGCTCCCGGCCTCGGCGGCGCCGCTGGTGTCGGACGCGTTCTACCCGTACACCCCGTTCCGCAGCGGCACCGGCCCCGGGGACCGCGCCCTGTCCTTCGCGGTGCCGTCGGACGGCTCGGGCCCCGACCGGGTGATCGACGAGGCGGCCGCGTCGGGCTGGGGCCTGCTGGAGCTGCCCGCCCGGCACACCCCGCGCACGGACCCGGAGGCGGTGCGCGCGGTGGCGCGGGTGGTACGGCGCCTGCTGGAGCGGGGCGGCGCGGCGACGTCGGAGCGCTCACCGGACCCCGCGCCGCTGACCGCCGACCGGATCGCCGTCGGCACGGCCCACCGGGACCAGGCGGCGGCCGTCCGCGCGGCCCTGGCCGACCTCGGCGTCACCGACGTCGTCGTGGACACGGCGAACCGGCTGCAGGGCCGGGAGTACGACGTCACGGTCGTCCTGCACCCCCTGTCCGGCCGCCCCGACGCCACGGCCTTCCATCTGGAGACCGGCCGCCTCTGCGTCCTCGCCTCCCGCCACCGGCACGCCTGCGTCGTGGTCTGCCGGGCCGGGGTGAGCGGACTGCTGGACGACTATCCGTCGACGGAGCCGGTACAGCTCGGGACGGTCGTGAAGTTCCCCGACGGTTGGGAGGCGAACCACGCGGTGCTGGCTCATCTGGCGGAGCACCGGGTGGCGTGGCAGCCGTGACCGGCGCCGGGTGGCCGAACGTGGCCGCGCACCGCGCGTTCCGGGGGCCCAGGGCGAACACCGGGTGGTGCGCCGCCCGTTCCCACCACGGCGATGCCCTCTTGCGCGCCCGCGAGACAATGGACGGTGGCCCGCTCCACCGGGCGGGCCCAGCGCGACGTACGAGGAGGAGAAGACATGGCGGAGCCCACGCCGCGTCGGAACGAACCGCGGCTACGCCCCGCGCCCCTGCTCTTCGAGCCCGCGGAGGCGGCCTCCGACCCTGAGCACTTCTTCGACCTCGAGTCGATCGACGACCCCCGGGCGCTGCTGACCCGGGCGACGGAGCTGACACTGGCGTTCCGGGCCGCGGCGGACCGGGCGCTGGAGTTCCAGGCGATCGCGGCGGCGCAGCTGGCCGATCCGCGGCGCTTCGACCGGCTGACGACGGCGGACATCGCCGAGCGGGCCGGGTGGACCGAGGACTACGCCAAGAAGATGGTCGAGTTCGGCCGGGACCTGCTGCGGGGCGGCGTCGAGGGCCGGGGGCCCGGCGACCCCGTGTGACACGCGTCCCGTCCCCTTCATGGCATATGCCAGGCGGGCAAGATACCCGCTCCCCTCCCCCGCCGTCCCGGTTTTCGGCAACTCTGGGGAACCGCGCGTGCACGCCGGGTAGATGTGGATGCCATGAGCAGCGCATGGAACGTCTCCCACGTCACCCCGGACGGAGCCGCCTGGCTGGCCTCGGCAGGAACGTACCGGCGGAGCACGCTCGCCCTCGGGGAGGAGCGGCCCGACGCCCCGGTCGTACTGCCCTGCGGGTCGGTCTTCGACGTGGTCAGCGCGCCCGCGATGTTCGGGCGGCGGATGCTCGACCGGCTGTGGGACGACGGCCCGGGCTCGGGCCCGGTCGCGGAGTTCCGGGGCCGGATGCTGCTGTTCGCCGCGCCGGGCACGGCCCAGCGACTGCCGGCGCTGCTGGAGTGGGAGGAGTGGAACGCGCACGGCCGGGACAGCCGGGAGGGCTGCCGCACGGACGCCCTGCCGCCGCTCCTGTGCCACGGCACCGGCGACGCGGTGACCCTCCCGGCACCGGCGGGCAGTGCGGCGGCGGTCACGGAGGCGCTCCCGGCCCCGTCCTGCCCCGAGGCCTCGGACCAGGCCTGCGCCCGGCCCGGCCCCCGCTGGCTGGTCGCCCCCGGCACCCGTCTGCCCTGGCTCCCGGGGCCCGAGGTACTGCTGTGGGCGGCGGTGCGTGCGGCCCGCTCCGCCGTGCGGATATCGATTTTTCCTCGCGCCGACCAGGATGCTAGGGTCTACGACGTCAGCAGGCGCCGCTAGCTCAGTTGGTTAGAGCAGCTGACTCTTAATCAGCGGGTCCGGGGTTCGAGTCCCTGGCGGCGCACCGACAGTGAAGGGCCCCTCGCGCTCGCGAGGGGCCCTTCACGTCTCCCCGGAGACGGCGCGGGGCGCTCAGCGCCCCACCGCGATCTTCACCGTCCACGCCCCCGACGCCGTGCGCCCCTCCACCTCCACCCGCACACCCTCCCCCGGCACCGTGAAGCTCTCGCCGGGGGCGATCGGCGCGTCCGCGAGGGGCGGGTAGACCGACTCCACCCAGCACGCCTCGGTGCGCGGATGGGCGTCGATCACCTCGATCGGGCCGCTCCCGGACTGCGCGCCGGCCCGCACCCGGTACACCAGCACCCCCTGCCGGCACGCGGCCGTGTCGTTGCCCGCCGGACCCCGCGCCTCCAGGCCGAGCACGGTGTCCTGCCCGGTCCGCACCACCGCGAGCTTGGTGCCCCGGCCGAGCCCGAAGGCCGGTGCTCCCGCGGCCCCCGCCACCCGCACGCCGGGCGCCGCCGCCAGCGGCTCCAGGGTCAGCCGGGTGGGGCCGGCGTCCTGGACGCAGTACACCTGGCGCGGGTCCAGCCAGCCCAGCTTCCACTTGTGCCAGCCGAACAGATCCGGGGCGAGTCCGAACTGGCTGCCCATCAGGTCCCAGTCGCCGACATGGGTGTCCCAGTCGCCCTTGCCGTCGGCGGGCCGGTGGTAGAGGTCGGGCAGGTCGAACACATGCCCGGTTTCATGGGCCAGAACCAGCCGATCCGGCGGATGCCGCTCGAACACCGTGACGATCCGCCGCAGATCGGTCCCGTCGGCGCGCAGCGGACTCGTGAGGTTCACGACCTTGGTCGCGTCGGAGTCCACACCGGGTGCGTCCGGGTCGGCGACGAAGTACACGACCTCATAGCGCGAGAAGTCCACCTGCGGATCGGCGACGGCCAGCGCGTCGCGCAGGTAGGCGGCCCGGTGCTCGGGGCCCCAGTCGCGGCGTATGGCGTACGCCGTGGACTGCTGCGGCATCCGGATCCAGTGCCGCAGCGCGTGCGGGCGCAGGGTGAAGCGGCCGTAGGAGGCCCGTTCGAAGAAACGGGTGGTGGCCGGGAAGTGGTCGGCGGTCAGCTCCCGCGGCGTGGTCCGCGGGTGGGCGTCTGGGAAGGACAGGAAGATCATGACCGCGTCCAGCGACCGGGTCGGGCGCGGGTAGGCGGCGTTCCAGGTGTCGAGGCCCTCCGAGTGATGGGCCTCGGTGCGCTCCAGGGCGCAGGGCGCCGCCGGGTCGGTCTCGGCGGCCGAGGGGCCGGTGCCGAGGGAGGTCGCCGCGAGGGCGGACATGGTGGTGAACACGGCCGCGGTGCTGCGCAGTCGGGCGCGCGGGAACGGACGCGGCACGGATACCTCCGGGTACGGTTCGCGGGACACCGCACCCAGCCTGTGGCGAATTGTTGTACTTCGTCCTGTTTGCCTGCACCGGTTGGGTGAAGGGACCGAATGATCCCGGACGCCGACACCCCCGAAGCACTCACGGAACGTCACAACTGGTCGGGAGGCCTAAGAAGCCGTCCAGGCCCGTGCAGAAACGATCTGGCAGAAGGGCCGGCCGGCCGCGAACGCCGTACACCGGCTGGAAGGCCCTGGTGCCAGCCTCTATGATCGGCACACTTTCCTGACCTTTCCTGCACGGACAGAGATCGAATACATGCGGGAGCGAGCGGTGAGCGGAACCTCCGAAGGGCCGGCGCCCGCGGCAGACCTCGACCGGCCGGTCGTCACAGAGAGCGATGTCGGCACGTCTCCCCGTACCGGCCCCCCGTCGCGGCCGCCCTACCGTTCCGTCTTCACGGCGGCGCCGCTCGCGATGGCCGTCGTGGACCGCGAGGGCACGGTCGTCAGCGCCAACGAGGCGCTCTCCGCGCTGCTCGGCGGCACCCCGGAGGGCCTCGCCGGGTCCGTCGCCGCCGACCTGGTGGACCTCGCCTCCGACGCCCGTACCTGGCACGCCTACCGCGAGGTGCTGCGCGGCCGGCAGTCGCGTCTGCGCTGCACCCGCCGGCTGAAGCATCCCGACGGGCACTCGCTGTGGGTGCAGGTGCGGGTCACCCCGCTGCCCGACGAGGACGAGGGGGTGCTGGTGTCGGTCTCCGACATCAGCGCCCGCCGTGAACTCCAGGCCCGGCTGCGGCACTTGCAGATGCACGACCCGGTGACCCGGCTGCCCAACCGCACGCTGTTCTTCGAACGCCTGTCGGCCGCGCTGGAGGCGGAGGCGTACGAGCAGAGCGGCACGGGCCGGATCGGGCTGTGCTACCTGGACCTGGACGGCTTCAAGGCCGTCAACGACACCCTCGGCCACCGCGTGGGCGACCGGCTGCTGGCCGCCGTCGCCGAGCGGCTCACGCGCTGCGCGGACGAGGCCGGTCACGCACGGGCCGGTGTCCCGCTGGTGGCCCGGCTGGGCGGGGACGAGTTCGCGCTGCTCGTCGAGGACTCCACGGGCACCGAGCAGCTGGCCGAGCTCGCCGAGTCGGCGCTGCGCGCGATCCAGGACCCGTTCGACATCTCCGGTCAGCGGCTGTCGGTGTCGGCGTCGATCGGCGTGGTCGAGCGGCACGCGGCCGGGACGACCCCCACCGCCCTGATGCAGGCCGCGGACACGACGCTGTACTGGGCCAAGGCCGACGGCAAGGCGCGCTGGACCCTGTTCGACCCGGAACGCAACGCGCACCGCATGACCCGCCAGGCCCTCGCCTCCACGCTCCGCCCGGCCATCGACCGGGACGAGTTCAGGCTGGAGTACCAGCCCCTGGTCGGCATGGAGGACGACCGGCTGCACGGGGTCGAGGCACTCGTCCGCTGGAACCATCCTCAGTTCGGCGTACTGACGCCGAATCGCTTCATCGGACTCGCGGAGGAGGACGGTTCGATCGTCCCGCTGGGCCGCTGGGTGCTGCGCACGGCCTGCCGGCAGGCCCGCCGCTGGCAACTGGACCACCCCGGCGAACCGCCGATCTTCGTCAGCGTGAACGTGGCGGTGCGCCAGATCTGGGACTCCGACCTGGCGGCGGACGTGGCGGACACCCTGGCCGAGACGGACCTGGAGCCGCACCTGCTCCAGCTGGAGCTGACGGAGTCGGCGGTGATGGGCTCGGCCGGCCGGCCGCTGCAGACGCTCAAGGCACTCAGCGACATGGGCGTGCGCATCGCCATCGACGACTTCGGCACGGGCTACTCGAACCTGGCCTACCTGAGCCGGCTGCCGGTGTCGGCGCTGAAGCTGGACGGATCCTTCGTCCGCGGCTTCCAGTACGACGAGCGGGAGGCGGCGGCCCGGGCGAACCCGGCCGACGAGGTCGTCGTCGAGGCGATGATCCAGCTCGCGCACCGGCTCGGGCTGACCGTCACGGCCGAGTGCGTGGAGACCTCGGCGCAGGCGACCCGGCTGCGCAGCATCGGCTGCGACACCGGACAGGGCTGGCTCTACTCCCGTCCGGTGCCGGCGGACCGCATCTCCGAGCTGCTGGGCACGCCCGGCGTTCAGGCCGAGGCGGGCGTCGGCAAGCCGTAGGCGTCGGCGATCAGCTCGTAGGAGCGGACGCGGACGTCGCCGCCGTGCGCGTTGGCCGTGATCATCAGCTCGTCGGCGCCGGTGCGCTTGGCGAGGTCGTCCAGGCCGGAGCGGACCTCGTCGGGGGTGCCGTAGACGACGTCGGCGTTCCAGGAGTCGACGACGTCGCGCTCCATCGGGCTGAAGGCGTAGGCCTCGGCCTCCTCGGGGGTGGGCACGAGACCGGGACGTCCGGTGCGCAGCCGCACCATGCTGAGGGCGGCGGCCAGCACCTGCCGGCGGGCCTCCCGCTCCTCGTCGGCGGCCAGCGCGGAGACGCCGATCAGGGCGTACGGGGCGTCGAGCACGGCGGACGGCTGGAAGGACTCGCGGTACAGGTCGAGGGCCGGGACGGTGTTCCGCGCCGAGAAGTGGTGCGCGAAGGCGAAGGGCAGTCCGAGGGCTCCGGCCAGGCGGGCGCTGAAGCCGGAGGAGCCGAGCAGCCAGACGGGCGGGCGGTGCGGTGACTGCACCCCGCCGGGGGACGTGGCCTGGACCGGGCCCGGCACGGCGTGGATACGGCGGTAGGGGTGCCCGTCGGGGAAGTCGTCGTCGAGGAACCGGATCAGCTCGGCGAGCTGCTGCGGGAAGTCGTCGGCGCCCTCGTTCAGCCGTTCGGTGCGGCGCAGGGCGGCGGCCGTGGCGCCGTCGGTGCCGGGGGCGCGGCCGAGGCCGAGGTCGACGCGGCCCGGCGCCATGGCCTCCAGCGTCCCGAACTGCTCGGCGATCACGAGCGGGGCGTGGTTGGGCAGCATCACACCGCCCGAGCCGAGCCGGATGCGGTCGGTGTGGGCGGCCAGGTGGGCCAGGATCACGGCCGGGGACGAGGAGGCCACGCCCGGCATGGAGTGGTGCTCGGCGACCCAGTACCGGTGGAAGCCGCGGCGCTCGGCGAGCCGGGCCAGGTCGACACTGGTGCGCAGCGCGTCGGAGGCGGTGCGGCCGGACCCTACGGTGACCAGGTCCAGTACGGAGAGGGGGACGGGGGCGCCACCCTGTGCTGCGCCGCGTATCTCGTCTGCCGCCATGGTGGGGTGCCTCCTGCTGTGGGCCGTGTTCCTGTCGTCCCGGCCGCAACAGGGGACTGTCCCCGGTTATTCCCGGAGCCGGTGGGCGTGGGTCGGGCGGCCTGCTCCCGGCCACCGCGGGCGCCGCCCCGCGGAGGGCGCCGGGAGCCTTCTCCCGGGCACGCCGGACGGTCCGGGCGGGGGCGACCGCGCCGGTGAGCCACCAGGGGGGCCACCTGGCGCACCACCAGGGGGGTGAGCAGGAAACCGCCCGGTTTGAGGAGCCGTGGGCGCGTGCGCGGCCCGGTCCGTTCGCGGTCCCCCGCCGAGTACCGTCACCCGGACGAAGGCCGTGCGCGCGAAGCGCCGCCCGCGGCGACTGCCGCGGGCGGGGCGGTGGCGGGGCGGGGCGGGGCGGTGGCGGGGCGGGGCGGGGCGGTGG
>NZ_JBHYQH010000021.1:0-63266 GCF_042746715.1 Streptomyces sp. NPDC058741
ACCACCTATAAATACACCAAATATATCGTCGGCTGCGTAATATGTTAAATAGACACCGGGGCGGCCCCGCCCGGTAGCGGGCGGGGCCGCACGCACGCGTGGCGGCCGTCAGGGCAGTCGGCGAAGCGCGTCGGGCCAGGACAGGAGGAGGTCCTCGCTGCCGACCTGACAGGTGGTGAAGGCCGAGTCCTTCATCCGCGAGGCGAGGCGGCGGGCGGAGGGCCCGTGGGCGCCCGCGCGCACGAAGGCTGCAGGGCGTCCTTCGAATCCCAGACCGACAGGGTCCAGAAGGTCCGCCGCAGGGGCTTCGCCCTGAGGGTCGCCCCGTAGGCGCCGGGGCTGCGTCGCACCTGCCGCCAGACGGCGGGGGTCCCGGCGAGGAACCGGAGTGCTCCCCACAGGGTGCGGGTCTCGAAGCGGGAGGCGAAGACGTGCACCTCCGTGCCGTGCGGCGGGGTGTTCGAGGCGGTCCAGGGCAGGGTGGGCATGGCCGCTTCTCCTTGTCGAAGTCGCCGAGGGTCGTCAGAGGTCAGTGGGGGGCCGTCTCCAGCACCGGCGCCGGCCCGGTCTCCGCCGCCTGCCGCTCGGTGTGGCGGCGCGTCGGGATGAGCAGGGACGCGACACCCGCCAGGGCGACCACCGCCGCGCCCACCACCAGGGCGGGCCGCATGCCGTCGACGAAGGCCTGGCCGCTCTCGTAGCCGCCCTGGGCGGAGAAGATCGAGGCCATGACGGCGATGCCGAGCGCTCCCCCGACCTCGCGCAGGGCGTTGTTCGCGCCGGAGGCGATGCCCTGCTCCTGGGGCCGGACGCTGGACATCACCAGGTGGGAGGCGGGGGCGAAGAACAGGGCCATGCCGATACCGCTGATGATCAGGGCGGGCAGCTGGGCGGCGTAGGAGGCGTCAGCCGTGGCCACGACCGACAGGGAGGCGAGGCCCAGGGCCTGCAGGAAGAGGCCCGCGGCGACGACCGGGCGGCCGCCGACGCGGTCGGCCAGGACGCCGGCGATCGGGGCCACCAGCATCGGCATGCCGGTCCAGGGCAGCATCCTCAGGCCGGCCTCGGTGGGCGAGTAGCCGAGAACACCCTGCATGTACTGGCTGAGCAGGAAGATCGAGCCGAACATGCCCAGGAACATCTGCAGGCTCGCCGCGTTGATGCCGGAGAAGGCCCGGGAGCGGAACAGCCGCATCGGGAGCATGGGGTTCCTGGCCCGCGTGCTGTAGAGGACGAACCCCGCGAGCAGGGCGGAGCCGGTGAACAGGGCCGACAGGACCAGGCCGCCGGTCCAGCCGTCGACGGGGCCGCGGACCAGGCCGTAGACGATGCCGAAGAGGCCTGCGCTGGCGAGCAGGGTGCCGGGGAGGTCGAGCGGTGCTCCGGTGCCGTGGGACTCGGCGAGACGGAGGCGGGCGAGGGGCAGCAGGGCCAGGCCGAGCGGGACGTTCAGCCAGAAGATCCACTGCCAGGAGAGGTGTTCGGTGAGGGTGCCGCCGACGAGCGGTCCGGAGGCGACGGCGAGCCCGTTGACGGCTCCCCAGACGCCGTACGCCATCCCGCGCCTGGCCTCGGGCACGGCAGCGGTCAGCAGGGTGAGCGTGAGCGGCATCATCACCGCCGCGCCGGCGCCCTGGACCGCGCGGGCGGCGATGAGGGAGTCGATGCCGGGCGCCAGGGCCGCCGCGGCGGAGGCGCCGGTGAAGACGGTGAGCCCGACGATGAAGAGCCGGCGGCGCCCGAAGCGGTCGCCGAGGGCCGCGCCGAACATCAGCAGGACGGCGAAGGTGAGCGTGTAGGAGCTCACGGTCCATTCCAGGTCGTGCAGCGCCCCGCCGAGGTCCTCGCGGATGGAGGGCAGGGCGGTGGTGACGACGAGGTTGTCTAGGGCCGCCATGAATCCGGCGGCGCTGGTGATGACGAGGGCCCAGGCGGCTCCCCCGCGGCGTGCTGTCTGCTGTGACATCGCTCCCCCAGGAGACGGATCTCGCATAGATCGATTAGTTATTGATTACTAACTTTTGCGCTCGCGAGAGGGCGCCGCGCCCTCGCCCTTCCCGGTCAGTGCTCGGCTCGGCCCGTGGCGCGCACGGAGGGGTACATGCCCTCCCAGACGCGGTGTTCGGGCGGGAACCCCATGGCGAACAGGCAGTTGATGAGCATCCCGTACGCCATGAACTGCGTCGTCTCGCCCGGGTCAGCCCCGAGCGGGAGATGGACGGTGTCCCAGAGCCGCATCCAGCCGGTACGCACGGATTCACCGAACTCGTGGTCGCCCTCCTCCTCGGCGGCCTTCACGGCGACGTACATCTGCATCTGCATCATGAGGCGCTCGGGATGCTCCTCGATGACCTTGGTGTACGCGTTGCCCATGGCGTGCAGGGCCTCTTCGCCACGAAGGCCCTCGGAGGCCTCCTCGAACGTGCGGATGGTGTCTTCCACGCAGCGCTCGGCCGCCGCCAGGAAGATCGCCTTCTTGCCCGGGAAGAGCCGGAAGAGATACGGCTGCGAGACACCGACGCGCCGGGCGATCGCCTCGGTCGACGTCCCGTGGTAGCCGCCGCGGGCGAACTCGGCCGTCGCCGCGCGGATGACGCTCTCGCGCCTCTCCTCTGCACTCATCCTGACCATGGGTGGCAAGTTAGTACTCAATCACTAACTAGGTCAAGCACACTCGGCCCACCTGGAACGAGTAAGGGGCGCCCCTCCGTGGAGAGCGCCCCTTACCTCGTTCCTCCGTGGCTCAGGCCAGCCGTACGACCGCCCGCGACATGCCCAGGACCTTCTGCCCGGCGCTGGTCGCCGTCAGGTCCACACGCACTGTGCTGTCGTCGAGCTTGGCCCCGACCTTGCCGGAGACCTCGATCACGGCGCCCAGGTCGTCGTTCGGGACGACGACCGGCTTGGTGAAGCGGACGCCGTACTCGACGACCGCGCCCGGGTCGCCGGTCCAGTCGGTGACCACGCGGATCGCCTCGGCCATGGTGAACATGCCGTGCGCGATGACGTCCGGCAGGCCGACCTCCTTGGCGAACTTCTCGTTCCAGTGGATCGGGTTGAAGTCGCCGGAGGCCCCCGCGTACTGGACGAGGGTGGCACGGGTCACGGGGAAGGTCTGCGCGGGCAGTTCGGTGCCGACCTCGACGTCGGAGTAGGAGATCTTCGCCGTCATCGGATCGCTCACGCCTCCTCGGCCGCGCGGGCCACGAGCTTGGTCCAGGCGGTCACGACGTGCTCGCCGGCCTCGTCGTGGACCTCACCGCGGACGTCCAGGATGTCGTTGCCCGCCAGGGACTTGATCGACTCGATGGTCGAGGTGACCGCGAGCCGGTCGCCGGCGCGGACGGGGCGGCGGTAGGCGAACTTCTGGTCGCCGTGCACCACGCGGCTGTAGTCCAGGCCCAGCTGGGGGTCCTGGACGACCTGGGCCGCGGCCTTGAAGGTGATCGCGAAGACGAAGGTGGGCGGCGCGATCACGTCCGGGTGGCCGAGCTGCCTGGCGGCCTCCGCGTCCGTGTACGCGGGGTTGGCGTCCCCGACCGCCTCGGCGAACTCACGGATCTTCTCCCGGCCCACCTCGTAGGGCGCGGTGGGCGGGTAGGTCCGCCCCACGAAGGACTGGTCGAGCGCCATGGCCCGGCACCTCCTGGTTGCACTACTGAACCGTACGGGTCACTCAAACGACGCGAGGCCGCCCCCGATCGTCTCGGGAACGGCCTCGTGTACGAGCCTGATTTATCGCGTTTCGCGGTGCGCGGTGTGCGCGTTGCAACGCGGGCAGTGCTTCTTCATCTCAAGACGGTCCGGGTTGTTACGCCGGTTCTTCTTGGTGATGTAGTTCCGCTCCTTGCACTCCACGCAGGCCAGCGTGATCTTCGGGCGGACGTCGGTGGCAGCCACGTGAGTGCTCCTAAGACGAACGGATGGACTGATGTAACGCAAGAAGAGTAGCCGATCGAAGGACCGACCCCGCAATCGGCTACCGAGAGTAGCGGTGACCGGACTTGAACCGGTGACACAGCGATTATGAGCCGCTTGCTCTACCGACTGAGCTACACCGCTTTGATGTGGTCCGGCCCCATCTTGCGACGGAACCGATCACACCAGAGCCCCAAAACGGAATCGAACCGTTGACCTTCTCCTTACCATGGAGACGCTCTGCCGACTGAGCTATTGGGGCGAGCGATGAAGACATTACACGCTCGCCCGCCGTTCGCCCAAATCCGTTTCGAGGCGTCCGCTCCACGCGCTGCCGCCGCCCTCCCTGCAGCCTTGTCCACGCCTCGCGTCCCACGGGCCGGACGACAGCGGGACCACACCGGTATGACTATTGCGCTCCTCCCCGACAGGGGCGTACGGCCGCCCTAGGCTCGTCTCACTCTGCGTGATCATGCGTCCTCCCGCGCGCAGCCCGAGCCCCTGGAGCGCGATGCCCGACAGCCAGCCGCAGCCACCGCCGCCCTCGTCGTCCTCGCACGGTCCGGCCGACCCGTCCTCGCTGCTGCTGTGCGGGGCGCGACTCACCGACGGCAGGACCGTGGACGTACGGCTGGGCGGCGGGCGTATCGAGGCGGTCGGTACGGCCGGCAGCCTGAGCGGCACGCGCGCCTGCGGGGCGCGGGTGAATCTCACCGGCCATCTGCTGCTGCCGGCCCCGGCCGAACCGCACGCCCACGCCGACACGGCCCTGTCCGCCGACGCCGAGGGCCCGGTCCCGCACGAGCCGCGGGACGTCCAGCGCCGGGCCACCGAGGCCGCGCTGCTCCAACTCGGGCACGGGGCGACGGCGCTGCGGGCGCACGTGCGCGTGGGGGACGTCCAGGGGCTCGGCGCGCTGACGGCCGTGCTGCGCGCACGACGGGCGCTGCGGGGGCTGGCCGAGCTGACGACGGTGGCGATGCCCCGGGTGCTGACCGGGCTGGCCGGCGCGGACGGGCTGGCGATGCTGCGGGACGCGGTGAAGATGGGCGCCTCGGTCGTGGGCGGCCGGCCCGACCTCGACCCGGACCCCGCCGGGTACGTGGAGGCGGTACTGGAGGTGGCCTCCGAGCACGGCTGCCCCGTCGATCTGCACACGGACGCCGGGGATCCCGCGCGGCTGGCCCGGCTGGCGGCGATGGCGGGCGGGCTGCGTCCGGGCGTGACCCTCAGCCCGTGCGGAGACCTCGGGCGGCTGCCCTCCGAGGTGGCGTCGCGCACCGCCGACCAGCTCGCGGCGGCCGGGGTGGCGGTGGTCTGTCTGCCGCAGGGCGGCTGCGGCGAGGCAGACCGGCGGGGCGCGGCTCCGGTGCGGCTGCTGCGCGCGGCCGGGGTACGGGTGGCCGCCGGGAGCGGGGCGCTGCGGGACGTGTCCAACCCCGTGGGGCGCGGCGACCCCCTGGAGGCGGCGTTCCTGCTGGCCTCGCGCCACGGGCTGTCTCCCGAGGAGGCGTACGACACGGTGAGTTCCTCGGCACGAGTGGTGCTGGGGTTGCCCGAGGTGCGCGTGGAGGCCGGTTTCCCCGCCGAGTTGCTCGCGGTGCGCGGGGACCGGCTGGCGGGAGCGCTGTCACTGGCGTACAGCCGGGTCGTCGTGCACCGGGGGCGCGTGGTGGCGCGGACCAGCGCGGTGCGGGAGTACTGCAGTTCGGCGGCGTCGGTGGAGCTGGGGCTGCCGCGGCAGGGGCGGGGGTAGGGAGGCCTGGCGGGGGTAGGGGCGGGCGGGGGTAGGGGCGGGGACGGGTGCGGGTTGCGGTTCGGGTGCGGGTTCGAGTGCGGGGCTCCGTGGGCGCGGGCTGATCCGGACGGCGGGCGCAGTGGGGCACGTACCTCTGCGTTTGGGTGTGTGACGGGTGCCGGGGGGCGAGGCCGGAGTCGTGCGGCGGATGGGGCTGTGCGGGCGTACGGTCGAAGGCATGCGCATTGTCATCGCTGGTGGTCATGGTCAGATCGCGTTGCGGCTGGAGCGGCTGCTCGCCGCGCGTGGGGACGAGGTTGCGGGGATCATCCGCAAGGCCGAGCAGGCCGACGATCTGCGGCAGGCCGGTGCGCAACCGGTCGTGCTCGATCTGGAGTCGGCGTCCGTGGAGGAGGTCGCGGCGCACCTGCGGGGCGCCGACGTGGCGGTGTTCGCGGCGGGCGCGGGTCCGGGCTCCGGGGCGACCCGCAAGGACACGGTGGACAAGGCCGCGGCGGTCCTCTTCGCCGACGCGGCGGTGCGGGCGGGCGTGCGGCGGTACGTGATCGTCTCGTCCATGGGCGCCGACCCGGAGCGCCAGGGTGACGAGATCTTCGACGTGTACCTGCGCGCGAAGGGCGAGGCCGACGCTTACGTGCGCGGTCTGGACGCCCTGGACTGGACGATCCTGCGCCCGGGCCAGCTCACGGACGACGCCGGCACCGGCCTGGTCCGCCTGGAGGCGCACACGGGGCGGGGGCCGATCCCGCGTGACGACGTGGCCGCCGTACTGGCGGAGCTGGTGGACACCTCCGCCACGGCGGGACTCACCCTGGAACTGATCAGCGGGTCGGCGCCGGTGTCGGTGGCAGTGAAGTCGGTGGCGGGCAACTAGGGCGAGCTCAGGCCAGCGGCCCACCCGTCTGGGCGGCCGGCCTGTCTGAGCGTCGGCCCGGCTGCGTGGTTGGGCGTCTGGCGTCTGGATGAGGCCGCCTGAGGTGCGTCCCTAGAACAGGGGCAGTTGGCCGGGGAACTCCGGGACCGTGTAGCCGTCGAGGGACGGCTGCCCGGGACCGGGGTCGGCGCGGCGGCGGGAGCCCGGGCACGAGGTGAGTTCTCCGTGTGCGCGGGCTCCGGGCGGGTCGTGGCGCGCGTACCGCCCGGCGACGACGGCGATCTCGCGGCGGCACTCGGGGCAGTTCCTGCGGCGGGAGGACATGGGGCCAGTGTGCCGCGCGCACGCGTCTCCGCTGTGGGTGCCTGCCCTCGATCCGCGGCAGGGGGACGGACGAGAGCCGGATGCCGGAGAGGGACCGCTTCGGAGACCGACTGGGGTGATGGGGATGGCGGTTGAGGGGGTATCAGGTGGGTCGGGAGCTCGGACGGGCGGTCTCGCCGGGTCCGATGACCCGCCGCAGACTTCGTCGGTGACCGTGTCGGGTGCCGGCGTGGACGAGCACGACATCGAACTCGGCCACGCCATGGACTGCAGCACGGTCCTCAGCCGGCTGCCGCGCCGAACCACCGCGGCAGCCGGCCGAGCAGCTCCTGCTGGTCCTCGCCTGCCCACACCACATGGCCGTCCGGCCGCAACAGCACAGCGGGCACGTCCAGTTCCTCGCTGACGTCGACGACGTGGTCGACCCGTTCCTCCCAGCCGGCCACGGACAGCCGGCCGGTCTGGTCGAGCAGCAGCCCGCGCCCGCCGCGCATCAGTTCGTAGAGCCGGGCGCGTTTCAGCCGTACGTCCCGCAGGCGCCGACCGAGCAGTTCATGGCCTTCGCCGCAGTCGTAGCGGACGGAGATCGCGCTGATCTTCTCGATGAGGTACCGGTTCACCTCCTCGAAGTCCATCAGCTCCTCGACCAGCCGGCGCACGGACCGCGGCCCCGGCTCCGGCGACAGCAAGTGCATCTGCGCTCTGGTGTTGTCCAGCACGGCGGCGGCCACCGGGTGCCGTTCGGTGTGGTAGCTGTCCAGCAGCCCCTGCGGCGCCCGGCCGTCCAGTTCCGCGGCCAGTTTCCAGCCGAGGTTGAAGGCGTCCTGGATGCCGAGGTTGAGTCCCTGCCCGCCGGTCGGCGGGTGGATGTGCGCCGCGTCGCCCGCCAGCAGCACCCGGCCGACCCGGTAGCGCTCGGCGAGCCGGGTGGCGTCGCCGAAACGGGACAGCCAGCGCGGCGAGTGCACACCGAAGTCGGTGCCCGCGAACGTCTGCAGCTGCTGCTTGAACTCCTCGAGGGTCGGCGCGACCGTACGGTCCTCGGCCACGCCCTCGGCGGGCACGACGACCCGGAACACCCCGTCCCCCAGGGGCATGGTGCCGAAGCGGACATGCGTCTTGCGGACTTCGGCCACGACCGTCGCCATTTCCTGCGGCGACGCGGTCAGCTCCATCTCTCCGAGCAGCGTCTCGGTGGTGCTGGGTTCCCCCGGGAAGCCGACACCGAGCAGCTTGCGCACGGTGCTGCGGCCGCCGTCGCAGCCGACGAGGTAGCGCGCACGCAGCCGCGTGCCGTCGGCCAGTTGGGCGCTCACGCCGTCCTCGTCCTGGCTCAGCCCGACCAGCTCGCTGCCGCGTCGCAGCTCGGCGCCGACCGCCTCGGCGTGCTCGGTCAGCAGCCGCTCGGTGACGGCCTGCGGGATGCCGAGGACGTACCCGTGCGCGGTGTCCATCCGCTCGGGCCACGACTTCATGAGACCGGCGAAGAACCCGCCGGTCTCGTACTTCGTGCCGAGCGAGAGAAACCGTTCCAGCAGACCGCGCTGATCCAGTACCTCGATGCTCCGCACGTGCAGGCCGAGCGCCCGGGACTGGCCGGTCGGCTCCGTCAGCCTCTCCAGCACCACCACGCGCACGCCGCGCAACCGCAGCTCACCGGCCAGCATCATTCCGGTCGGGCCACCACCGGCAATGATCACGTCGATCAAAACAACCCCCATTTTCCGCCTGCTTTTTGCTTCAGGCCGAGGATTCTGCGGCACGGAGGGGGGCTTGCCGCAAGGCCCCCCATGCGCTATAGGTTAAGAGTGGCAAGGAGAGCTGAATCCTTGCCTTTCTTCTTTGCCCTCTCGGGCGCCTGCGCGTCTTTCCACGAGGTCCGGCCGGAAGCCTCAGTGGCTTGTGGCCAGATCGAACGTCCACCAGCGGTCTCCGCCGCCCTCCGCCACGCCGACGCCGGCGTGGGCGCACCGGCAGGCATGTGGTCAGGGCGGTAGCCGGCCGAGCGCATCCGGGAGGCCGGACTGCTGCGTCGGGGCCGTTGCGGGTGAGGCAGCTGCTGCGGGGCCATGTCGGCGCTGTGGGCCCGGGCTGCGTGGTTGGGGGAGGCCCGCAGAGGCGAGAAGGCGCCCGCCGCGGCGAGTGCGGCTCTGCGTATCCCGGCCGCCTTCGCCCTCTTCTTTTCTCCGCACCACATCTCGACGTACTGCGAATTCAAAAGGCAGCGACAACGCCCTGCCGGGAATCACCTGTCCACCATTTGTTTACGCTGTTCTTTTGAACCGCTCGTTCGGGGTAACGGCGCGCAATTCGCTTGGCCGAAGTCGCAACGGGCTCATGGCGCCTCCCTGCCAGCCGTGTCACTTGCCGGGGAACGCGGGGACGGCGAAGAGCCTTCGCCGTGTGAGACACGTCACGCTGGGACGAGCGCGGGGACTTACCTGAGGGATCGATCATGAGGCCTCGGGGTCTCAGGGCTTCAGGGCCTCAGGCTGATGGGAACAACGAAAGACCCCCTCCCGTCTGCCTATAGGCAGGTGAGAGGGGGTTCTCCCAGTGTGGCGGCGCCAGGATTCGAACCTGGGAAGGCTGAGCCGGCAGATTTACAGTCTGCTCCCTTTGGCCGCTCGGGCACACCGCCTGGGTGGCTGCTCGTCGCACCGCTTTTCGGCGGTGCTCCGTGGCAACGACGTAAACGATACCTGATGCGGAGGGGTGCTTCGCCACCCGATTGATCGGCGCTCGCAGGGCGGGGGGTGACTAGGCTTGTCCGGATGCGGCCAGGGCCTGAACGGGCCCGTCGGCCGCCCCGTACGCCGGTACGCACGATACGCACCCCGATACAAGGAGCCACAGGACATGGCCGACTCCAGTTTCGACATCGTCTCGAAGGTCGAGCGGCAGGAGGTCGACAACGCACTGAACCAGGCCGCCAAGGAGATCTCGCAGCGCTACGACTTCAAGGGCGTGGGCGCCTCGATCGCGTGGTCCGGCGAGAGGATCCTCATGGAGGCGAACTCCGAGGACCGGGTGAACGCCATCCTCGACGTCTTCCAGTCCAAGCTGATCAAGCGCGGCATTTCGCTGAAGGCGCTGGACGCGGGCGAGCCCCAGCTCTCCGGCAAGGAGTACAAGATCTTCGCGTCCATCAAGGAGGGCATCTCCCAGGAGAACGCGAAGAAGGTGGCGAAGACCATCCGCGACGAGGGCCCCAAGGGCGTGAAAGCGCAGGTGCAGGGTGAGGAACTGCGGGTCAGCTCCAAGAGCCGTGACGATCTGCAGGCCGTCATCACCCTGCTGAAGGGCAAGGACTACGACTTCGCCATGCAGTTCGTGAACTACCGGTGACCTGAGTCGCTGACCTGCACTATCCGGAAATGATCTCGACGCGAGGGCACAACGCGGGCACATCGCCGAGGACGGACTCAACGGCCGCCCGTGTCGTGTCCTCGTCGTCGGGCCACAGATGGGTGTAGATGTCGAGCGTGATCGACGGCTTCGAGTGGCCGAGCCGCCGCTGAACCGTCTTCACGCTCTCCCGGTTCTTGATCAGCGCTGAGGCGTAGAAGTGGCGCAGGTCGTGCATGCTCGCCCCGTCCGGCACGCGCACGGGCGCGGGCTCCTGACCGTCGGGCCGGCCGCGCTGCACCCACGCCGCGTACGCCTCGGCGTAGGCCTTGCCGAGGGCCTCGTTCGCCCTCTCCTCCATGCGCGCCCACACGTGCGACCAGCTGGCGCGCTTGATGACGTCACCGCGTTCGGTCGTGAACAGCAGGTGCGCCTTCCGGCGACGGGGCTTGCGCGGGTCCGTCCGGTCCTCGATGTCCACCCCGGCCGCCGGGTACTGCTGCAGGTGCGCCGCCAGGGCGTCGACCGCGAGACCGACCAGCGGCACGGTGCGGTAGCTCTCGTGAGTCTTGGGCTCGCCCAGGTACGGCTCAGGCATTTCGTCCTCGGCAGCGTCCGTGTCCTTGTCCGGCACGATGAGCTGTTGGCGCACCGTCACCTCGCGGCGCAGGAAGTCGATGCAGTCGACCTCCAGGCCGAACACCTCGCCCTGCCGCAGCCCCGAGGCCACGGCGAGCAGGATCATGGCCCGGTACCGGGGCGGGGCCGCCTCAATCAGGGCGCGCACCGCGTCCTTGTGCAGGGGCACGATCTCCGGTCGCCGCACCTCGGGCAACTTGATGCCGGCGCACGGGTTCACCGCGATCGTGCGGTCACGCACGGCCGTGTGCATCACGGTCACGAGGTAGGCGAACGTGATCCGCAGCGTGGACGGGGCGAGGACCTGGGACCGGTCCTTGACCAGGCTTGCACCTCCGACGGGCGGATAGACACGATCGGCCGGTCCCCGAACGTCGGGTAGATGTGGATCCGTAGGCCTCGCTCGACGCGCGAGGCGGTGCCGCTGCGGTGGACCGCCGAGGTTCGCCAGCGCTCGGCGACCGCACGGAAGCTCTCCTTGCCGGCCGCCGGGTCGACGTACAGGCCGCGGGCCAGGTCGGCCTCAATGGTGGCCGCGCGGGTGTCGGCCTGGCTGCGCTTGGCGAAGTTCTCCTTCTGCTGCTTGCCGGCCGCGTCCCGCCAACGAACCTGCCAGCGCTTCCCCTTGCCATGCTCCTTGCTGGGCACGAGCATGCGCGTCTTGCTGGAGTGCTCGGCGCACGGCTCGGCACCCTGCTTCGGACGGGAGAGGTGCCAGCGGTCGTAGACCTCAGCCATCCGCCTTCTCCTCCCCCTGCCTGAACGCTTCCCAGTCGATCCCCTCAGGTTGGCCGCGCCGCTCTTCGTGGTGGCGAATCCTCGGCTCCAGCTCGGTGATCAGCGCCCGCGTGATGTGTCCGCGAGCAGCCTGGAGCGCCCGTGGGGTGTCTGGTGTGTCCGAGCGTTCCGCCAAGCGGGCGTCTCGCTCCGCCGTGAGCCCTCGTCCCCACAACTCGCGAGCCGCGTAAGCGACGTACTGCGGTGTCGTGTCGAGCCGCTTAGCCGCTTTCGTTTCGGCCTCGTCAGGGTGCCCCATGTGCTTCAACAAGGCTCCGTGCGGCCAGTTGCTCTCTTTGGCAGCAAGACTCTGGACGACCTCCATCACTTCGTCCGTAGACATCCGCGTACGACGATGCCAACTGCCGGGCCGGAAGTAGCCCGAGCCACCTGGGTCGTAACCGTCATCGAGTACCCGATGCAGTTCGGCGCCGTACACCGCGGTTTCGTCCGTCAGCCATACCGTCTGGTCAACGGGCGGCAGGAGGTCCCGCAGGGGGCGTCCGTAGACGAGCGGCAAGAGGAACAGTTCAGCCGCAGACAGACCCCGCTTACCCCGCTCCACCTGGCCGACCGTCGGGCGGTGCCACGGAAGCCCGAGCTGCCGCGCGCTCTGCGCGACGTCCTCGATCGTCCGCCCCTCGCCGGCCCGGGTCTGCCGCAGTTGAGCCCCAAGGGCTTCAGCGAACGGTGGTGCTTTGTCCAGGACTTCGGCCCATCGGCGGTCGGCCTCGCTCCGGGTCAAGCGGTGCTCAGGCACGGAATCCGACTCCCCTTCTGGCTTCATGGAGCGAAACAATACATGCCGCTTGACGACGACGCCAGACAACGGCAAGCTTTGAAGCGCAAGGATTCGTTCCGCTGCACGAGGAGCGTCATGCCCCGCATCACCCTGCCCGAGTCCACGGCCGGACCGAAGCCTCGACCGCTCGCTACGCCGCAGGAGATCGCCGACTACCTGGACGTGCCGCTCGGCACGATCTACCAGTGGTCCAGCCGCGGCGGCGGCCCGAAGTTCATCAAGGTCGGCCGCCACCTCCGCGCCCGCTGGTCCGACGTCGAGCAGTGGCTCGACTCCCAGACCATCGCCGCGTGAAAGCGGCCCCCAGGAGGTGCGCCAACACCTGTGATCCGGGGGCCGGAAGCACCAGCCATCCACACCTGAACAGCCGAACGGCGGCGCGGGCCGTGAACCCGTTGCGCCGCCGTCGAAAGGAGCTTCACATGAAGCGTACGACCCTTCCCCGCCACAGCGCCACCGTGCCCGAGGTCGACCGCCGCACCAACGGTCACGGCGCGTTCGTCGTCCAGGCCGCCGAGGCGACCAGGGAGCGCGCCGACCAGCTCGCCGCCGAGTCCGCTGACCGGTACATCGCCCGCGAGCACCCGCACGTGGCCGCTCTCCTGGCCGAGCCTGCCGGCCTGCTGGCCGAGGCGCAGCGCACCCTCACGTACGACGAGGGCCTCGGCGCTCACCGCACGGCCCCGGTCGAGTCCCCGATGCGGCACCTCGACGACCAGTACTCCGCCGAGGAGAACGCCGCGGTGCCCCTCTTCGCCGCCGAGGTCGTCGTCACCGACTGGAAGTCGCTCGCGCCCGTTCAGGTGGGCGGCCTGTTCGGGCCCGGTGGGACGGTCGACGGCCGGTTCACCGAGCTGTGGTTCCACCACGGCACGTCGACCGGCACGGTGACCCCGGCGAAGGCCCGGGAGATCGCGCAGGAGCTGCGCGCCTTCGCGGCCCGGCTGGAGGCGCTGAGCGACGTGGCCGACGAGATCGCCGCGGACGACTACGAGGCCGGCGCGTGACCGGCCGCTCCGCCCGTACCCGCCTGGCCAACACGGCCGGGCGGGTACGCCTGCACGCCGTCCCGCCGAACGCCACGGCAGGGGAGATCACCCACATGCGGGCGTGCGCTCAGGTAGAGGCGCTCCGGGTGAGTGACTGGGCCGAGTACGGCAGCGTCGAATGGCTTCAGCTTCCGTCGGACGACCCGCGGGTGTACGTCGCCACGCTGGAGGCCGCCGAGCTGCACCGGATGCACGTCGAACGGATCTACACCGACGCGCACACGCAGGCCCTGAACGTCCTTCAGACGGCCGCCGAGGTCCGGGCCGCTCACGCGGACACGATGCGCACCCGGCCGCCGCACAAGCTCACGCCGACGCCCGGGTGGCCGCCGATCGCGGTCCCTGGCCAGCCCGGCAAGTACCTGACCATGGAGACCAGCGCGTGACTTCGTACGCCGTGCCCCCGCCGCCTGCCCACGTGCGTGCCCCTCTCGGGCACGGCACGGGGGCGGGGGCACCCGTCGCTCCAGCCGACGGCATCGACTGGAGCGACGTTCAGCCGGGCGACACCGCGCCGCCCGCTACGCCAACCGTTGACGCCCTGCCCTCGTTCAAGACGGGCGGGGCGTTCTTCCAGGACGTTCCGGAGACCCCGCCGGCCGTCTGGGGGCACGGCGGCGATGTCCTGTGGGCTGAAGGTGAAGCGCTGCTCATCGCCGCTCCACAGGGTGTGGGTAAGACCACGGTGGCGCACCAACTGGTGCGCGCCCGGCTCGGGCTTCAGGGGGACGTCCTCGGCTTCCCCGTCGTAACGGGGCGCCGCGTGTTGCTGCTCGCCATGGACCGCCCCTCGCAGACCCGTCGCGCCGGACACCGCATCTTCGCCGAGGACGACCCCGCGTACCTCAATGAGCACCTGGTCGTGTGGGAGGGACCGCCGCCGTTCGACCTCGCCCAGCGCACGGACATCCTCGCCGCGATGTGCGAACGGGCCGGGGCCGACACCGTGGTCCTCGACTCGCTGAAGGACGCCGCGGTAGGCCTCTCCGACGACGCCGTGGGCGCCGGCTACAACCGCGCCCGGCAGAAGGCCCTCGCGGCCGGAGTGCAGGTGCTGGAGCTGCACCACGTCGTCAAGCGCGGCCCCAACGGCGCCGCCCCGAACACCATGGCCGACATCTACGGGTCAACGTGGATCACCTCGGGCGCGGGCTCCGTGGTCCTGCTGTGGGGTGAAGCGGGCGACCCGGTCGTGTCGTTCCGCCACCTCAAGCAGCCCATGGACGAGGTGGGGCCCTTCCAACTCGTCCACGACCACGCCGCAGGAACGACCCGCGTCCGGCACGCCGCAGACCTGCTGGAGATGGCCCGCCTCGGGGGCGTGCACGGCGTCACGGCTGCTGCCGCCGCTGAAGCCGTCTTCGAGACCAAGAAGCCCACCGCCGCTCAGCGGGAAAAGGCTCGGCGCCGTCTGGAGAAGCTGGTCACCTCTGGCCACCTCGTACGGGTGGAGCCCGCAGCGCCGGGTGATCCCGCCCGGTACTACCAGGCTCACGCCGACCCTCACGCGGCGAATTCGCCGTGACCCCCCACGCCACCCTCACGACCCCTCACGCTGCGGGAAATCTCGCAGCTCACAGCCTCACGCAGCCCCTCACGCACCCTCACGCGCCGGACCCTCACGATCCCCACCCCCCTTATAGGGGGGGATCCGTGAGGTCCCTGAGCCTCAGGAGCACCGATGGCCGAACCCACGTCCCACGTCGAGCAGCAGATACAAGCCCGCATCGCCGCCGCCCGCATCCGCGTCCAGGCCGCCAAGAAGCAACGCGACGAACTCGCCGCAGCACGCCGCCGAGGACTCGCCGCACGCCACGCACAGAAACTCCGCAACCAGGCCACCAGACGAAACCAGCAAGACCCCCCAGACAACCCCTGACCGGCCCGCGTATCCGGTTCCGCAGCCCCCGCGCGTGACGCCCGCGCACATGTACGAGGAGAAGCCCATGCCCGACGCCCCGACCCGCAGGCCCAACTACCCCGGCCGTGACCAGCTGGACGCCGCGAACATGCGCTTCCGTCGCGCCGTCGCCCGTCTCTACCGCGAGGCCGGCCGCCACGACCACAAGCTGATGCCCGAGGTGGAGCGGATCGTGAGGGAGGCCGCCGAGACGCTCGGCCGTCTCGCCGCCGACGCCGAGGCCGCCGAGAACACCAGCGCCCGCCACCAGGCCGTGCTGAAGGCGCAGGAGGACAAGATCAGGGCGAAGCTGCGGCCCGCCGCCCGCCGCGGCGACCCTCGGGCGGCCGACATCCTCGCCCGGCTCGACCGGCGGGCCGCCCGCCGCCCCGCGGCGGCACCCGACGACGATGACGCCGCCTGACCCGGGCGTCGCTCGGCTGCTGCGGCCGGACGGATCGGTCATGGTCCCGGCGTCGGTCGCGGGTGAGGTGCTGCGCGCCCTCGTGCGGGATCTGGTGGGCCGTGCGCGGGCTGACGGGGGCGAGGTCTCCCCGCAGGCCCGCCGGGTCCTGTACGCGCTGCACGCCGCCGCCGTACAGGACGAGAGCACCGGCCCCGCTTTCGCCCCCGAAACTCGCGCCCGGAGTGCTGCGAGCGTGGAACTGACCGCGCGACAGGTCGCCGAGATCTTGGGTTGCTCAGCCCAGTACGCGCGGTCGCTGGCCCGGTCGGGCCGGGTGCGGGCCCGCCGCGCCGGCCCGGCCTGGCTCATCGACTCCGCGTCGCTGGACGCCTACCGGACCGGGAGAAGCCCATGAGGGACCTTCAGGAGGCCATCGGCCGCCACTACCAGGGCAAGCCCACACGCCCCGTCGCAGACGCCGAGCTGCGGCGGGGCGTCGCTGCGGTCATGGCCCTGAGCAGCAGCACCAGCCGGCCCCGCAAGGAGGGTGCGAAGTGAGCACCATGTCCCCGGCCGAGGCCGCCGAAGCGATCCGCACCGCGCACGCCGACAAGGAACAGGCCGAGCAGGCCGCCGCGGCGCTGGAAGAGCGCGTACTGAACGGCGACCCGGACGTCACCGCGGCGCAGCTCGCCGAGGCGCACCAGGCCGTCCGCTTCGCCGAGCTGGGCATCACCGCCGCCGAACGCAGGCACGCCGCCGCCCAGGACGCCGCCCGGCACGAGGCCGCCCGCACCGTCGCCGAGCGGGCCGTGTCCCTCGTCAAGAACGACGACGCGGGCGAACTGGCCGACGCCATGCGCGAGGCCGTGGCCGCGATCGGCCGCCTGTGCACCATCGGGAAGCAGCGGCACGACCTGATCACCGGACTCGGCGCCGAGCTGACCGCCATCACCGACCAACTCGGCGGGGACTTCCGCATCATGCGCGAGCGCTACGGCGTGGCCGGCGACCGCGAGCAGGTCATCGTCTACAACCCCCGCACCGTGGCCCGCACCGTTCCGCCGGCCGTCCTGCTCGCCGCGGCCGTCCGCCTCGGCGCCGACTCCAGCGGCCTGGCCCACGCCATCGGCGAGGCCCTGGCCGTCCCCGAGCACCGCGTACAGCAGGTGTTCACCGCTGTGCCCACGCTCGCCGAGCAGGCCCACGACACCGCCCGTCAGCCCACCGCCGAGGACGCACCCGCGTCCACCGCCGCCTGAGCAGGAGTTCCCGCATGAAGAAGGTCACCGCACTCGCCGGACCGGTCGTCCACGGCCCGGAAAACACCCTGCACGGCGCTGACGCACTGTGGTGGGTGCACGGCGAGATCTACACCGACGACCCCGACGCCATCGCCCGCTTCGCCGACCTCGGCTACCCCATGGAGGACGTGCCCGAGGCGCCCGCCGACTACCTGACCGCCGTCGAGTGGATGAAGGAGAAGGCCCAGCGCGAGGGCTACGCCTCCGCCGTGGCCACACAGGACGCCCTCGACCCCGACCGCCGCAACTACTGACCAGGACGGCCCCCATGGACCTGAACGCCCTCTCCCAGCGGTACCTCACCACCGCCGCCGACGCCCTCGACCACGTCCGGCAGATCACCACCACGGTCCTGCCGCAGGCTCAGCAGCGCGTCACCGACGCCGCCCGCACCGCGCAGACCTTCACCGACCCGCATCTCTCGGCCGAGGGCCTGGACGCCCGCCGACGCGAACTCGCCCAGCAGGCGCAACAGCTCGGCGCGACTCTGGCCGACGGGATCGCCCGCGAAGTCGCGCGTGCCGCCGCCATCGCCCGCGACGCCTTCGAGCGGCACTCCGCCCCGGGCGACACCAACGAACAGCTCCTCGCCGAGATGCGGCTGTCCCGTGCGTGGGAGCGGGCACGGGCCCAGCTGGACGCCGGCGCGGCCCTGTCCGAGGTCATCGAGGGCGCGGACGTCGACACCCTGCGGGCCCTGCGCGCGGAGTACCCGGCGTACCTGCGGGCGCAGGACAAGCGCCACGGGCTCGACCGGGCGCACGGCGACCGCCCGGACCCCACGGCCGCTGTACGGGCCGTGGACGAGGCCCTGGCGCCGCTGCTGCCCGGCGAGGCCGGCCGTGCGCTGGCCGCCACCCTGGCCGCCGAGAGCGCCCTCACCGCCACCCGGCAGGCCCTCGACGGGCTGAGGCTCACCGGGGCGGGCTCCGCCACCCCGCTGCACACCCTCACCGCGGCGTACGCGGCGAACGACGCCGCCCGCGCGACCGCCGCGGCCTGACCCCAGACGCACCCGCGCCCGGCTCCTCACTTCGAGGGCCGGGCGCTGCTGCGTCCGTCTGCGGCGCGGGACGGGTCGGCGCGTAGGTCTTCCCGTTCAAGCCGATCACGGCCCCTACTGAGTCGTTTGAATCAGTAGCGCGGGAAACCGTGGACTGGCTCAGCCCGGTCGCCGAGGCGATTGCGCGAGTACTGAGCCCGCTGTCTCGCAGCGATGCGACAACCTCTTGCCGTTCCTCGCGCGGCAACCGCAGGCGTACCGTGACGACGTGGCAAATGACGACCTCGGGCGCACTCTCCGCCGCCTGCGCCGGCTGGCCTCCCTGACCCAGGAGGAACTGGCCGCCCGTTCCGGCGTGTCTGTCGACGTGATCCGTCAGCTTGAGCAACGCCGCAAGCACTCGGCGCGGTTGCCCACGCTGCACGCCTTGGCCAACGGGCTGGGGGTGGAGCTGACCACGCTCCTAGGTGATCCACCAGCAGTGTCCTCGACTGGCGAGAACGATGGACCACGGTTTGTGGCCGTGCGCCGGGCCATCATGCCCGTGCTCTGGGGGCCGGAACCGGAGCCGCCGGGGCCAGACTTCACCCTGGACAAGCTTCGCGGGCAGATCGCAGACGGCTGGACGCAGTACCACGCCGCCGAGTTCGACGCCGTGATGAAGGCACTCCCGGACTTGATCTCTGACGCGCGTACCGCCACAGCATGGGGTGAAGATCCCGACCGCCGCGCGGGTTTCGCAGCCTTGGGCAAAGCCCTCCAGCTCGCCGGACACGTCGCTGTGCGGATGGGCAAAACTGACCTTGCGCTGACGAGCCTGGAACGGGCGATAGATGCCGCGAGGCAATCGTCTGACCCCCTTCTGCTGCCGATGATCGTCAACTCCATGGCATGGACCTACCAGCGGCAGGGGCGCCTGGAGGACGCGTTGCACATCGCTCTCCGTGCCGCCGCCGACATGGCCACAGCCGGCCACGACGGAACGGCCGACGGGTTGAAGGTCTGGGGAGCGCTCACCATGAGTGCCGCCACGTCGGCCGCACGGAGCGGCGACTACGACCGGGCAGCGACCATGATGGAAACAGCGGAGAAGGAGGCCGCTCGCGTCTCGAAGCTTCCCGAGGGCGGCGACAACCGCATGGTGAGCGTCTTCAGCCCTTCGTCAGTCCGTATCGAGCGCGTTCGGCTTGCTGTCCAATACGGCCACCCGCACGACGCCTTGGCGCTCGCCAAAGGCATGCGACTCAGCAAGGACACTCCTCCGTCCTGGCGGACATGGCTGCTGCTCGATGTTGCCCGGGCCCACACGGACATTGGGGACGCGGCCGGGGCCGTGAAGACCCTGGAATCCCTGCGCCGTGTGGCCCCGACCTGGATGCAGCACCACACGTTGGCCGTGGCGATCGTGCGCGATCTGTGGGCGCTCCCCAACCACCCGCCCGGCCTCGGGCCGTTGGCGCAGTTCCTGGGAGTCAGCGAATAGCGTCGTAAAACTGGGACGCCACATCCCTGTCACTCTGTGTAGCTCGGCGATTCCATAACCGGACAACGCCCCGGCGACCGCGCGAACGGCCCCGGGGCTGGCCGACTGCAAGGAGTCGACGTGACGCACCGTACCGCCGCGGCACCCCAGCCGTCAGGATCGCCCAGAGCCTTACTCGAAGTGCCTGCCAGCGTGGCAGCCACTCTGCTGCTGCCGGCCGCCGCGGACGCGACCGAGGACCAACTACGCGGCGCCCGCTGCGTCTGGTGCGAGGACGGGCCCCTGAACGCCGAGACGGCCGTCGACCTGGGCGAACAGAAGGCACCGGCAGGCAGCTGGTTCCCGCGCGCCTGCCAGCGCTGCGCAGCCGCCTGGGCGCACCGCGGCCTCTTCGAGCACGCCCCGATGTGCGAGCAGTGCACGGACGACGCGAGCCGCTGCGAGGTCGGGCTGATCCTGTACCGGCTCGTCCGCCAGGGGCGCCGCCCGTAACCCCCAAGACTCCTCGCCCGGCCGGCGAGTCCCGCGAAGAACCCCGGCCGGGCGGGGCCATCCCCATCCGCTACCAGCGAAGGAGATCACCGTGAGCGTACCTTTCCCCGAGCCCGGCCCGACGCCTCCCGACGCGTTACCGGAACTGGCCCGCATGCTCATCACCGATGAGCGGTTCGCCAGCGTCCGCGCCACGGTGATGGACGCCAACCCGGACATGTCCGAGGAGATGGCCGGCCGGATCGTGGACGAGGCCCTGAAGTTCGTGGCGGCCTGCGCGAAGAACGCCGGCGTCGGCCTCGCCCCGTCGCGCATCGTCGACGAGGGATGGCACGCCCTCATCCTGCACACGGCGATGTACGCCGAACTCTGCAAGTCGCTCGGCGGCTTCGTGCACCACTTCCCAGGCTACGACCCCACCAACTACGACCCGCCGATCCTGGACCGCACCCGCGAGAAGATCGCGGAACTCGGGTGGCAGGCGGATGCGGAGCTGTGGGGGCCGCCCTCTGACGAGACCCTCGCCTCGGTGGCGGCGAAGTGCCAGCACGCCCCCGAGTGCACCATCGTCGTCACGCCCAAGCCGAAGCCCGGCGTGGCATAGCCTGCCCGTGAAGGGAGGCGCCGTGTCCGAATGGATCGACCCGCGGCACGCGGAGATGGTCGCAGCGTGGAAGCGCGCGCAGCAGCCGGAATCCCGTGACCCGCAGCCCAGGCCCGTGCGGGGGTTCGTCATTCCGCCGAAGCCTGACCAGCAGTAGCCCGCGAGTCGGGTACAGCACAAGGAACGGCCCCCGGGAATCGAGTACCGGGGGCCGTTGCCGTGGGTGGGCACTACAACCGTAGTGCGGGTGCCTACTGGTGTGGGCAGTCCCGCACCCACCAGCCGCAGCGCTCGCAGTAGTCGTACGCGGCGGCGAGGAGTCGACGGATCATGACGTCACCTCCCCGGCGGCGTCCGCGTCGGTGACGTACTCGATCTCCGGGAAGATCGTCATCCCCTCCCCCGGCCCCTGCCGCACTTCACGCACACGCAGGCTCTCAACTGCGAATTCGTCCCCAGAGGGGGGCGCGGAGGGCGGTGGGGGAGTGGCGGACGAAACGGACAGGCGTCGGGCCGAGCGCCACAACGCCCCCCATCCGACCGCCACCACGCCGAGCACGCCGACCGCCTCGTCGACGGCGAAGGCGGCAGCCGCGGCCACCCCGCCGAGGACGACGAGCACGCACCCGCCGGCCGCCCGTGACGGCTCCTCGGCGGTGCTCTCGCGGGCGCCCATCACACGGTCCTGTAGACGCTGTCGGCGACCGCGTTGACGGCCTGGGCGAGCGGCACCGCGGCGAACCCGGCCACGCCCGCGGAGGTGCCGAGGGTGATCCCGCACCACACGCCGCGCTTCAGCTCGCCGCGGGTCTGGTCGCCGGCCTTCTTCACGGCGGCTACGAGCACGGCGGTGAGGATCAGCACCAGGCACGCCCCGGGCCCGGACAGCGGCGTGAAGGTCTTGCGGGCGGCGAGTTGGCCGGGCTGCTCGCCGACGCCCCACAGCAGGGCCGCGTCTCCGAGCCAGTTGGACAGGCCCAGGACGCTGCTGGACGCGGTGCCGATGAGCCCGGCGCCGAGCGTGGTGAGGCAGCCGTAGCACCAGGCCGCGAGGAACGGCAGGAGCGTGGCCGCGTGCTTGACGGGGTCCTTCATCAGGGCCTTGCGGCCGGGCCACCAGCTCATGATCTCGTAGCCGAGGATGCACAGGCCGACGGTCACGCCGCCGAAGGTCACGTAGTTCACGGTGGGTCCTAGCGGAGGATGGCCACGCCGAGCGCGGCGAGGGTGAGGACGAGGGCGCACGTGCCGCTGATGGGCGGGACGGTGCGAGGGGCCACGAGGGCGGGGCCGAGGAGCGCCGCGAGGGCGGTGAGGGCGTAGGCGGCGGCGAGGATCACGACTCGTCCCGGGCGGTGCGCAGGAGGCGCCGGCCGTAGCTCGCGGAGACGCCGAGCCGGTTGCCGATCTCGGTTCCGGTGAGTTCCGGTTCGGCCTGGAGCCAGTTCCGCACGGTGGCTACGCGCCGCTCGAAGGTGGTGTTCGCGGTGTCCTCGGAGACGATGTCGGCCGCGCCGGTTCCGCTCGGCGGAACTGCGGGCGGAACTGGTTCCGTTGCCGGTTCCGCCGGGGCCTCGCCGATCGCCGAGCGCACGGCCGCGAAGTGATCGCCGAGCAGGTCAGGGCCGGTTCCGCCCGTGGTTCCGCCGGTTCCGCCCGCGAGTTCCGCCACGGGCGTCCAGGGGCCGAGGACGGGCGCGTGGGGTGCGGTGTCGACGGGCTCCGAGGCCCGGTCGACGGTGATCGGTTCCGCCAGCTGCGCCACGGCCGGAACTGGTTCCGCCGGGATCACCGACGGTTCCGGAGCCGCAGGTGTTTCATCTGAAACACCTGCCTCGCTGAGCCGGTGCACGCGCCACAGCACCAGCGGCGCGATCGCCGAGACACCGACGACAAGGGGCACAGACACGGGCAGGAGACCGACCTCCACGAGGTGACTGGCCGCGTTCACCGCGATCAGGGTGAGCACCACCGTGAAGACGTCGCGGCGGGCCCGGAGCGCGGCGAGGGCGTACACGTCCAGGGCCGCGGGCACGCCGGCCGCGACGTAGAGGCCGAAGCCGCACGCGCGGGCCAGTTCGTACTCAGCGGACGCGAGGACGATGAGCACGGCCGCCGTGGCGACCCAGAGCAGGGGATCGCGCTTCACCAGGCACCCCCGGCGAGGATCACGGCCAGGCAGCGGGCGAACTCCCGCAGCACCTCGGCGTGCCGCTCCAGCTCGGCCGCCATGTCCTCCAGGCGGTGCAGCTGCGCCGGGTAGCTGTCGCCGTTGAAGCCGACGGATACGAACGGCCGGGTGCCGGGCCACGCCTCGGTGAAGGGCCGCTCCTCCAAGGCGACGACGAGGAGTTCGGCATACCCGCCGCGTACGGGCAGGGTCAGGATGTGGTCAGGGCCGCGGTGGGTGATGTCGATGCGGTACGCATCAGGGCAGTGGTCGGCGTGGCCGGCGCACCACGCGGGCTCCGGGAGGGTCACGGGGCCGTGGTCGATGGTGGGCAGCGTGATGCTGCGGATAGGGTCCTGCACAGGTCTGCTCCTGGTCTCGTCAGGTGTCGGACTCAGGCGCCGTTCGGTGTGTGGAGCACCGGGCGGCGCCGCCGTGTCTCCGAAGTGGAGACTGACGAGAGCGCGGAGGAGCGCGGGCACGCGAGGGCACAGTCAGGGCACAAGGCCCCGAACAACACTGTGCAACAGTGGCAAGCACTGTCAGTAGTTTCTGCACGTCAACCCCCCTTTCAGGGTCAACGTGCAGGTCAAGCGATCAGACGGGCAGTACGTGAACTACCGGTAGCAGAACCGGTTCGGTCCGCTGGAGTGGCTGGTCTGGCTGGACTGTCGGGCCTGACTGCATGGACTGCGCGGCCACGGACAGGGTGGACACCCGCTGGGGTGTCCACCCTTCTCGCCTGTCCACCCCTGTCGTCTGTCCGGCAATGGCCGGTGGGCGCGGTCAGCGCGGTCAGTCGCGTGAGTTGCCGAAGAGCAGGCGGTAGGCGATCAGGAGGACCAGGGAGCCGCCGATCGCCGCCGCCCAGGTCGCACCGTCGTAGAAGTCCTTGGTGACCGGGTGGTCCATCCAGCGGGCCGATATCCAGCCGCCGATGAACGCGCCCGCGATGCCGATCAGAGTGGTGCCGATCAGGCCGCCCGGGTCGCGCCCCGGCAGCAGGAACTTGGCGATGGCCCCGGCCAACAGTCCCAGGATGATCCAGCTGATGATGGTCATGCCGTGACCCTGCCCTTCCGTGCTGTGCCCGCACCGTCCCGGGCCTGTGATCTTGCTCCCGACACAACGCGCGGCCGCCGCGGCCGTGCGTCGTACCTCGTGCGCTCCCGCGTGCGTGGTGCTCGCCGCGCGCGTTCACGCCGTCTTGGTGGTGAGGACGTCCGGGCCTCATCGACCGGTTGCGCTGATCAGTAGGGTGCGACCCATGACAGCCCCCACTCCCGGACTGCGCCGCACCCTCGGTGTCGGCGACGCCGTCGTCATCGGACTCGGCTCGATGGTGGGAGCCGGGATCTTCGCCGCGCTCGCACCGGCCGCGCACGCGGCCGGGTCGGGGCTCCTGCTCGGGCTCGCCGTCGCCGCCGTGGTCGCGTACTGCAACGCCATGTCGTCGGCTCGCCTGGCCGCCCTCTACCCCGCGTCGGGTGGCACGTACGTGTACGGGCGCGAGCGGCTCGGGGAGTTCTGGGGATATCTCGCGGGCTGGTCGTTCGTGGTCGGGAAGACGGCATCCTGTGCGGCGATGGCGCTCACGGTGGGCACGTACGTCTGGCCGGAGCAGGCGCACGCGTTGGCGGTCGCGGCCGTGGTGGCACTGACCGCGGTGAACTACGGCGGGATCCAGAAGTCCGCGTGGCTGACGCGGGTGATCGTGGCGGTGGTCCTGGCGGTCCTCTCTTCCGTGGTGGTCGGGTGTCTGGTGTCGGGCGACGCCGATGCCGGCCGGCTGGACCTCGGGGCGTCGGACGGTGCGGGCGGGGTGCTTCAGGCGGCCGGTCTGCTGTTCTTCGCCTTCGCCGGCTACGCGCGGATCGCGACGCTCGGCGAGGAGGTGCGGGATCCTGCCCGCACCATCCCGCGCGCGATCCCGCTGGCGCTGGGCATCACGCTGGTGGTGTACGCGTGTGTGTCGGTGGCTGTCCTTTCGGTGCTGGGGCCGGACGCTCTGGGGAATGCCCCGGCGCCGCTGGCCGAGGCGGTCCGGGCGGCCGGGCTGCCCTGGCTCGTGCCGGCGGTGCGGGTGGGGGCGGCCGTGGCCGCGCTGGGTTCACTGCTGGCCCTGATCCTGGGGGTGTCGCGGACGACGCTGGCCATGGCCCGGGACCGGCATCTGCCGGGTGCGCTGGCGGCCGTGCATCCGCGGTTCCGGGTGCCGCACCGGGCGGAGCTGGCCGTGGGTGCGGTGGTGGCGGTGCTGGCGGCCACGGTGGACGTCCGGGGTGCGATCGGGTTCTCCTCCTTCGGTGTGCTGACGTACTACGCGGTGGCCAATGCCTCGGCCTGGACTCTGGATTCGGCGCCGTTGAGGCGGGTCGTGCCGGTGATGGGGCTGGCCGGGTGCCTCGTGCTGGCGTTCTCGCTGCCGGTAGTGTCCGTGGGCGTGGGCGCGGGGGTGCTGGCGGTGGGAGTGGCCGCGTACGGGATGCGGCGGTGGTGGACGCGGCGGCGGACGGGTGCGCGCGGGGGGAGCAGGGAGGGTGAGGGCGTGTGAGGGCACGGGGGCTCGCGCCGCTGGGTCGTCAGAGCCCCCGGGCCGCTCGCTGGTACGGATGCCGGCGGTTGCCGGTGCCTGGGGGCCCGCACCGGGTCGGCGTGCCCGGGTGGGAAGGCCGGCGGCCTGGGAGGGTGTTGTGGATGCTGGTCGGTACTCGGGTCGGCAACTGCTCGATCGCGGTCATGGGTTCATGATGCAGTCCGCCACCGACAGCCGTGCGGGCCTGTGGACAACCCCCGGCCTGTGGACAACAGGGCGGTGTCGCCCTGCGGTTCAGCGCACCCCGAACGGCTCGTCCGTCCGCACGATCTCGCGGCCCAGCGGGAAGAGGGAGACCGGGATGAGCTTGAAGTTGGCGATGCCGAGCGGAATCCCGATGATCGTGATGCACAGGACGAGGCCGGTGGCGATGTGGCCGAGAGCCAGCCACCAGCCCGCGAGCACCAGCCACAGCACGTTGCCGACGCAGGACGGCGCTCCCGCGTCACGGCGTTCGATCGTCGTGTACCCGAAGGGCCATAGAGCGTAGACGCCGATGCGGAAGGCCGCGATGCCGAACGGGATGCCGATGATGGTGATGCACAGGAGCAGGCCCGCCGCCACGTAGGCGAGGAACAGCCAGAAGCCGCTCAGGACGAGCCATATGACGTTCAGTACGGTCCTCACTTGTTCCCACCTGCCATCTTCTCTAGCCGGGCGATGCGATCCGCCATGGGCGGGTGTGTGGAGAACATCCTTGATAGGCCCTGGCCGGGGCGGAACGGGTTCGCGATCATCATGTGACTGGCGGTCTCGAGGCGCGGCTCGGGCGGCAGCGGCAGCTGCTTCGTTCCGAGTTCGAGCTTGCGCAGAGCACCGGCCAGGGCGAGCGGGTCACCGGTGAGCTGGGCTCCGGAGGCGTCCGCCTCGTACTCCCGGGAGCGGCTGATGGCCAGTTGGATGAGCGAGGCGGCGAGAGGGCCCAGGATCATGATCAGCAGCATGCCGAGCAGGCCGGGCCCGTCATCGTCGTCGGAGCGTCCGATCGGGATCAGCCAGGCGAAGTTGACCAGGAACATGATCACGGAGGCGAGGGCGCCGGCGACGGAGGAGATGAGGATGTCGCGGTTGTAGACGTGGCTGAGCTCGTGGCCGATGACGCCGCGCAGTTCGCGCTCGTCCAGGAGGCGCAGGATGCCTTCCGTGCAGCACACGGCGGCGTTGCGCGGGTTGCGGCCCGTGGCGAAGGCGTTGGGGGCCTCCGTCGGGGAGATGTACAGGCTCGGCATGGGCTGGCGGGCCTGGGTGGAGAGTTCGCGGACCATGCGGTAGAGCTGCGGGGCCTCGAACTCGCTCACCGGACGGGCGCGCATCGCGCGGAGGGCCAGCTTGTCGCTGTTCCAGTAGGCGTAGGCGTTGGTCGCCAGCGCGATCAGGACGGCGATCACGAGCCCCGTACGGCCGAAGAAGCTGCCGATGACGATGATGATGGCGGACAGTCCCCCGAGGAGGATCGCTGTCCTGAGCCCGTTGTGCCGGCGGTGCACGGTACGCCCTCCAGGTGGTGCGGCAGGGGGACCCTTGCTTGCGGTTGATGCGGTGCCGCTGTCCTACGTCCAGTGGACCCTCCCGTACTGGTCAACGCCAGGCGGGAAGCACTAGTTCCCTTGTGCGTGCGGGCCCGGCCGCGGACCGGGTGACCGCCGCGGGACGCGCCACGCACGCGTGCAGGGTCGAGTGCCCCACGCGCGCGTGGTGAAAGCGTGACCTGTGCGACGGTCCGGGTGGGGCCGCCGGCTCAGAAGAGCCCGGTGTCGGTGAAGCGCAGGACCAGCTGGGGTGCGCCGGACAGGGCGATGCCGAGGACACCGGTCAGGGCGATCGCCGCGACGAGCGGGGCGGGGACGCTGAGCTTCCCGGCTTCGCCCTCGGGGGCGCGGAACAGCAGGGCCGTCCACTGGAGGTAGTAGAAGAGGGCGATGACGACGTTCACGGCCATGATCACGGCCAGCCAGCCCAGGCCGGCGTCGACGGCCGCCGAGAAGACCGTGACCTTGGCGAAGAGGCCGATGATGCCCGGCGGCAGCCCGGCGAGGCAGAGCAGGAAGAACGCCATGAGCAGCGCGGACAGGGGGCTGGAGGCGTACAGGCCGCGATAGTCGGCGACGCGGTTGAGGGGGTTGGTGCGGCCGACGAGTGCGGCCACGGCGAAGGCACCCAGGTTCACGGCGCCGTACATCAGGGCGTAGGCGACGGTGGAGCCGATCGACTTCTCGGCGTCCCCGGAGTAGGCGGCGGCCGCGATCGGCACCAGGAGGTAGCCGGCCTGGCCGACCGAGGACCAGGCGAGCAGGCGTACGGCGCTGTACGCGCGCGTGGCCTGCTGCCGGAGGGCTCCGACGTTGCCGACGGTCATGGTGAGCGCCGCCAGGGCCGCCAGGGCGGGTCCCCAGACGTCCGCGTAGGACGGGAGGGCGACGACCGTGACGAGGATGAGCCCGGTGAAGCCGACCGCCTTGCCGATGACCGACAGGTAGGCGGCGATCGGCAGGGGGGCTCCGACGTAGGTGTCGGGCACCCAGAAGTGGAAGGGCACGGCGGCCGTCTTGAAGGCGAAGCCGATCAGCGTCAGGACGACACCGGTCTGGGCGAGGGTGTGGAACTGTCCGTCGACGGTCTCGATGCGGTCGGCGATCCCGGTGAGGTACAGGGTGCCGGTGGAGGCGTACAGGAAGCTGACGCCCATGAGGCTGACCGCGGTGGCGGTGACCGAGGACAGGAAGAACTTCAGGGCCGCTTCGGAGGACCTGCGGTCTCCGTACTTCAGGCCGACCAGGGCGAAGGCCGGCAGGGAGGCGACCTCCAGGGCGACGATCAGGGTGGCCAGGTCGCGGGAGGCGGGCAGCAGGGCCGCGCCGGCCGCGGAGGACAGCAGCAGGAACCAGTACTCCCCCTCGGGCAGCTCCTTGCGGGCGTCCTTCAGGGCGGTGACCGACAGGAGCGCGGCGAGGAGGGCTCCGCCGAGCACCAGGAACTGTATGACCAGGGTGAAGCGGTCGGCGGTGTAGCTGCAGAGTGTGGTGTCGCCGGTCACGCAGAAGGTGCTGCGGTCGCCGTCCAGGAGGGGCAGCAGCAGCGCGGTGGCGGCGGCGAGGCCGGCCACCGACGTCCAGCCGAGCAGGGCCTTGCGGTGTTCGGCGACGAACAGGTCGGCGACCAGGACGACGAGTCCGACGACCGCCGCGAGGGTGGGCGGCGCGATCGCGAGCCAGTCGACGGACTGGACGAGCGAGGCGGCCAGGGTCTGGGCCGGGGAGCTCATCGGGTGCCTCCTGAGAGGAGCTGCTGGACGGCCGGGTCGCTCAGGCCGAGCAGGGCCTTGGGCCACAGACCCGCGATGACGGTGAGGGCGACGAGCGGGGTCCAGGCCGCGAACTCGTACGAGCGGACGTCGGGGAAGGCCGGTGCGGTCCGGGGCACGGCGCCCATGCAGACCCGGCGGACCACGATCAGCAGGTACGCGGCCGTCAGCAGCGTGCCGAACGCGCCGATCGCCATGAAGGTGAGGAAGGCGGGGCGGCTGAGGCCCTCGGCGGGCTGGAACGCGCCGAACAGGGCCAGCATCTCGCCCCAGAACCCGGCCAGGCCGGGCAGGCCGAGCGAGGCGACCGCGGCGAACGCGAGCAGGCCGCCGAGGCGTGGGGCCTTGCCGTACAGGGCGGCGCCGGTCTCCTCGGCGAGGGTGTCCAGGTCGGTGGTGCCGGTGCGGTCCTTCAGCGCGCCGACCAGGAAGAACAGCAGGCCGGTGATGAGGCCGTGGGCGATGTTGGCGAACAGGGCGCCGTTCACGCCGGTCGGGGTCATGGTGGCGATGCCGAGCAGGACGAAGCCCATGTGTCCGACGGAGGAATAGGCGATGAGGCGCTTGAGGTCGCCCTTCGCGCCCTGCTTGGCGAGGGCGAGGCACGCCAGCGACCCGTAGATGATGCCGACGACGGCCAGGGCGGCGAGGTAGGGGGCGAAGGTCTGGAAGCCGTCCGGGGCGATGGGCAGCAGGATCCGGACGAATCCGTACGTGCCCATCTTCAGCAGGACACCGGCCAGCAGGACCGAGCCGACGGTCGGGGCCGCGGTGTGGGCGTCGGGCAACCAGCTGTGCAGCGGCCACATCGGCGTCTTGACCGCGAGCCCGACGCCGACCGCCAGGACGGCGATGACCTGCACAGACGCGGTCAGCGACCGGCCGTTGTCAGTGGCGAGTGCCATCATGTCGAACGTGCCCGCCTTGATCCCGATCAGGAGCAGGCCGAGCAGCATGACCACGGAGCCGAGCAGCGTGTAGAGGATGAACCGCCACGCGGCCTGGGTCCGGCCCTCGCCGCCCCAGCGGGCGATGAGGAAGTACATCGGGATGAGGACCATCTCGAAGGCCAGGAAGAACAGCAGCAGGTCGAGGACGGCGAAGGTCGCGAGCGTGCCGGACTCGAGGACGAGCAGGAGGGCCACGAAGGCCTTCGGGGTCGGCCCCGCGGGCATCTTGAAGTACGAGTAGAGCGCGCAGAGGAAGGTCAGCAGCGCGGTCAGGACCAGAAGGGGGAGGGAGATGCCGTCGATGCCGAGGTGGATGCGCACGTCGAGTGCGGGGATCCAGCTGATGTCGGTGCTGGCCTGCATCCTCGACGGCTGGTCGTGGTCGAAGCCGACCGCGAGGACGATCGCCGCGACGAGGACCGCGCCGGTGACGGTGACGCCGTGCCGGAGCACGGCCTGCTCAGGGGACTTCCCCTTCAGCCCCGGCGGGGCCGGCAGGAGAGCCGCGGCGGCACCGAGGAGCGGGCCGACGACGACGAACGCCAGAAGGAACTGCATCACGGACTCGCTGATATCGATCACGCCTGCTCACGCTCCCGTGGCGACGAGGACGGCGGCGACCGCGAGGACGACGGTGCCGGCGAGCAGCGCGCTCACATAGGTCTGGACGTTGCCGGTCTGGGCGCGCCGTACGGCGGCGCCCAGCCAGCGCGGCAGCGCACCCGCACCCCGTACGTAGGTCTCGACGACCTCGCGGTCGAGGAACCGGACGAGGCTCGCTGCGGCCTGGACCGGGCGGACGAAGAGGGCCGAGTACACGGCGTCCAGGTGGAAGCCGGCGGCAGCATGCCGGTGCAGAGGGCCGAGCAGGAGCCGTCCCGGGTCTGCGGGGTCGGGCGCGTAGGCGATGTCGCCGTACGCCGGCCTGTGGCTGGCGATGGCCTCCGCCTCGACCAGTCCGGCGTCGCCCTCCGGGTGGGCCGCGACGGCGCCCAGGGGGAAGCGGGCCGCGAGCGCGGTGGTGTGGCGCCAGGCGCCGTACGTGAGGATGCCGCCGACCAGGGCCACGCCCGTGCCGAGCACGGAGGTGGTCAGGGTGGGGCCGAGGTCGCGGCCGTCGAACCAGTCGGGCAGCACGCGGAAGAAGAACCCGCCGAGGGCCAGGGAGGGGATGGCCAGCACCCAGAGCACGACGGTCATGGTCAGCGGCTGCCTGCCGTGGTCGGGCGCTTCGGTGCCCCGGCCCCGGAAGGCCAGCAGCCACAGGCGCATCGCGTAGGCGGCGGTGAGCAGCGCCGTGACCAGACCGGAGACGAGGACGATCCAGCCCGCCGCAGTGGGGGCGTGGTCGGTGTGTCCGCCGATCACGTGTTCGGCGGCGCCGAGGACGGCCTCCTTGGAGAAGAAGCCGCTGAACGGCGGGATCGCGGCGAGTGCGAGCAGCGCCACGGTCATCGTCCAGTAGGCGTCCGGGACGCGGTCGCGCAGCTTGCCCATGCGGGACATGGCGGCCAGTGAGTTGGTGCCGGCGGCGTGGATGATCACGCCCGCCGCGAGGAACAGCAGCGCCTTGAAGGCGCCGTGGGACAGGAGGTGGAAGACGGCGGCACCGCGGTCGCCGACGGCGAGGGCGCCGGTCATGTAGCCGAGCTGGCCGATCGTCGAGTAGGCGAGGACGCGCTTGATGTCGTCCTGGGCGAGGGCGGCGAGCCCCGAGCCGGCCATGGTGACGGCGGCCATGAAGGCGAGGACGACCATCGCGGCCTGGGAGGCCTCGAACACCGGGAGGAGACGGGCGATGAAGTAGACACCGGCGGCGACCATCGTGGCGGCGTGGATCAGCGCCGAGACGGGGGTGGGGCCTGCCATCGCGTCGGGAAGCCAGGTGTGCAGCGGGAACTGCGCCGACTTGCCCGCCACGCCCGCCAGGAGCAGCAGCGCGATCACTGTCGGGTGCTCGAGGGAGCCGCTCGCGACGGCGGCCAGGACGCGGCTGATGCGGAACGAGCCGGCGTCGGTGGCCAGGGCGAACAGGCCGATGAGGAAGGGGACGTCGCCGAGCTTGGTGACCAGGAAGGCCTTGAGGGAGGCGGCGCGGGCCTCCGGGGTCTCCCAGTAGTGGCCGACCAGGAAGTAGGAGCAGATGCCCATGACCTCCCAGCCGACCAGCAGCACGATCAGGTCGCCGGAGTAGACGACCAGGAGCATCGCGGAGGTGAACAGCGAGACGAGGGCGGCGTAGGACGGGTAGCGCGGGTCGTCGCGCAGGTAGCCCGTCGAGTAGATCTGCACACAGGAGGCGACCAGGCCGACCAGGACGGCGACAAGGGCGGCGAAGCCGTCGATGTGCAGGGCGAGTTCGACCGGGACGGAGCCGGTGGGCGCGAGTTCCGTGGCCGCGTCGACGGCTTGGTCTCCGCCCTGGCGTGCGGCGAGCAGCGCGGCGAGGACCAGGGAGGTCAGGGTCGGCAGGACGGCGAGCGGGCGGACGAAGCCGGGGGCCGTACGGCCCAGGAGCAGGCCGGCCGCGGAACCGAGGAGGGGAAGGAGGGGGACGAGGACGGCGAGGGTGGTCGTGGTCACGCGGTGGCCTCAGCCTTCTGGGCCTCGTCGGCCGGCCCGGCCGTGCGGGCGTCGCCGCCGGAGCCGTCGCTGTCGGGGCCGTGGGGGTCGTGCGGTTCGGCGGTGTCGCGGAGCTTGTCGATGTCCGCGGTGCCGCGGTTGCGGTGGACGGCCAGGACGATCGCCAGGCCGATGCCGATCTCGGCCGCGGCGATGGCGATGGTGAACAGGGTGAGGGCCTGGCCGGAGTGCAGGGTCTCCTCGGCCGTCTTGCTGAGCCAGACGTCGAAGGCGACCAGGTTGAGGTTGACGGCGTTGAGCATCAGCTCGACCGACATCAGCACCAGGATGGCGTTGCGCCGGGCTAGGACGCCGTACAGGCCCGTGCAGAACAGGAGGGCGGAGAGCACGGCGGGATAGGCGAGGTGCATCAGCGGGCCCCTTCCGTGTCGTCGTGCCGGACGGTGCCCCGGGCGGCCGGGGCGGCGGCGTCGGCCTTCGCCTTGCGGGACAGGACGATCGCGCCGACCAGCGCGGCGAGCAGGAGGACGGAGAGGGCCTCGAAGGGGAGGACCCAGTTCTGGAAGAGGCTCGCGCCGGTGACCTCGGTGGAGCCGGCGGCGGGGCCGCCGAGGTCGATCCAGGTCGTGCGGAAGGCGTCGACGACGACCCAGATCAGGGCGGCGGCCGCGGCGACGGCCACGGTGAGGGCGGCCCAGCGGTTGCCGGAGTCGGCGTCCGGGGAGCGGCCGATGGGGGCTCGGGTGAGCATCAGACCGAACAGGAGGAGGACGACGACGGATCCGACGTAGATGAGGACCTGCACCCAGGCGATGAACTCGGCGGTGAGCAGGAGGTACTCGACGGCCAGACCGCCGAGGGCGACCACAAGCCACAGGGCGGCGTGCACCATCTGCCGGGTGGTGACGGTGACGAGCGCGGCGCCGAAGGTGACCAGGCCGACGAGGAGGAAGGCGATCTCGACACCGGTCGGGGACAGGAAGCCGTGTGTCTCGGCGGCGATTCCGGGGGCCGGGCCCGTCGCGAGGAGACCGGTGGTTGCGGCGAGGGTCATTCCTGGCCCTCCTGCCCGGGCTTAGGCTGATCGGTCTGCTGCTTGGAGTCGCCGTGCGGGCGGGTGGGCTGCTCGGCCGCCCGGGCCTGCTCGTCGGCGTGCGGTGCGGAGGGTGACGCGGCCGGCTCAGCCGACGGGTCCGACGGGGACGGCTGGGTGCGCTGGGACGGCTGGGTCCTTTGGGACGGCTGGGTCCGTTGGGACCTGTGGGACCTGTGGGTCGGCTGGTTCTGGGCCTGCTCCGCCGGCTCGGCCTGCTGAGCCTGCTCGGCCTGCTCGGCCTGCTGAGCCTGTTGGGCGGCGAGTTTGTCGGCGGTCTTGCGGGCGCTGGCGAGTTCCTTCGGTTCCTCCGCGCCGGGGTCGAGGGCCGGCGGGGCGGGGACGGTCCACATCCACTCGCGGAGCTTGTCGCGCTCGTGGGTGAGGTCGCGGATGTCGGTCTCGGCGTACTCGAACTCAGGGGACCAGAACAGGGCGTCGAAAGGACAGACCTCGATGCAGATACCGCAGTACATGCACAGGGAGAAGTCGATGGCGAAGCGGTCGAGGACGTTGCGGCTGCGTTCGCGGCCTCCGGGGGTCGCCGCAGGGACCGTCTCCTTGTGGGAGTCGATGTAGATGCACCAGTCCGGGCACTCACGGGCGCAGAGCATGCAGACCGTGCAGTTCTCCTCGAACAGGCCGATCACGCCGCGGGTGCGGGGCGGGAGGTCGGGCTGGGCGTCGGGGTACTGCGCGGTGACGGACTTCCTCGTCATCGTGCGGAGGGTGACGGCCAGGCCCTTGGCCAGGCCACTTCCTGGAATCGGGGCCATGGTTACTGGATCACCACCTTGACGATGCCGGTGAGGGCGATCTGGGTGAGGGCGAGGGGCACGAGGAGCGTCCAGGCGAGTCTCTGGAGCTGGTCCTCGCGCAGGCGGGGGTAGGTGACGCGGAGCCAGATCACGATGAAGGCGAGGACGGCGGTCTTCAGCAGGGTCCAGACCCAGCCGAGGCCTTCGGCGCCCCAGGGGCCGTGCCAGCCGCCCAGGAACAGGACGGTGGTCAGGCCGCAGAGGACGACGATCCCGGCGTACTCGGCGAGGAGGAACAGAGCGAAGCGGAGGCCGGTGTACTCGGTGTACGCGCCGAAGATGATCTCCGAGTCGGCGACGGGCATGTCGAAGGGCGGGCGCTGGAGCTCGGCGAGCCCGGCGACGAAGAAGACGGTCGCACCGACGATCTGCCAGGGCAGCCACCACCACTCGAAGGCGTCGAGGATGCCGGGGAGGGAGACGGTGCCGGCGGCCATCGCCACCGAGGCGGCGGTCAGCAGCATCGGCAGTTCGTAGGCGAGGAGCTGGGCGGCGGTGCGGAGGCCGCCGAGGAGGGAGAACTTGTTCGCGGACGCCCAGCCGGCCATCAGCGAGCCGAGGACGCCGACGCCCATGACGGCCAGGACGAAGAAGACGCCCGCGTCGATGACCTGGCCGACGGCTCCCTCCCCCGGGCCGATCGGGATGGCGAGCAGGACGAGGAGGTAGGGCAGGAGGGCGACGGCGGGAGCCAGTTGGAAGATGCGGCGGTCGGCGCCCGCGGGGACGACGTCCTCCTTCTGTGCGAACTTCACGCCGTCGGCGATCAGCTGGGCCCAGCCGTGGAAGCCGCCGGCGTACATGGGGCCGAGGCGGCCCTGCATGTGGGCCATCACCTTGTGCTCGGTCTGGCCGATGACCAAGGGGAGGGTGAGGAAGACGACGAAGACGATCAGGAGTCGCAGGGTGACGTCGAGCGCGTCGTTCACTGCGGGCCTCCTGTGGCGTCTGTCGCGTCTGTCGCGTCAGTGGGGTCGGTGGCGTCGGTGGGCTTTTGGGGTCCCATGGGTTTGGTGGGTTCCCTGCCCTCTGCTGAGGCCTGGTCTTCGTCTTGCGAGTTGTCCGCCGACCCGGTGGGCTTCTCGGGCTGCGCCGGCGCGTCCCGCCCCGCACGGTCCTCCTCGAAGGCCGGGCGGGCGTGGTGCCAGGGAGCGTCCGAGCTGCGCGGGGCGCGTGCGGCTCCGGCTGCCTCACGGGCTGTCTCCTCGGCGCCGCCGTCCCTCTCCCCGGAGCCGGTGGCGGACCGCTGGCCGGCGCTGCCCTCCGATGCGCTGCGCGCCCGGCGGGGGCCGCTGGAAGTGCCTGCCGAACGGCTCCGCTGCGACGCCGAGCCCTCGCTCGCGCCGCGCGCACGGCGCGGCTCCGCCGACGGACGCGGGGACCCGGCCTCATCGGCCTTGGGCGTCGTGGGGGCGGCCTCTGCGGCCGAGGCCCCTGTTTCCGAGGCCCTCGCCTCGGCGACCTGGGCGGCTTCGGAGGCTTCACCGGCTTCGACCGACGTGGGCTTCACTTCCGCCCCCCGCGTCTCGGCCGGGACCTGGCTCGCCGAGCCTTCCGAAGCCGACCGCGTACGCCGCACCGGACGTTCGCCGACCTGACGTTCCCCAGCCGGACGTTCGCCGACCTGACGTTCCCCAGCCGGGCGTTCCCCGGCCGGACGAGCCGCGCGAGCCGCACGGGCCGGGCGTTCGCCTCCTGCGCGGCCCGTGCCCCGGGCCGGGCGGGCCGGGGCCGGGGGGAGCTGGCCCTTCAGGGGGCCCCACTCGTTGGGGTCGGGGACGCCGGGCGGGAGCATCTGGCGGCGCTTGGGGCCGCCGTGTTCCGACTCGCCCGGCTCCTTCGCGCCCGGCCAGGCCTTGGCGACGCGGGCGGCGAGGACGAAGTCCTTGCGCAGGGGGTGGCCTTCGAAGTTCTCGGGCAGGAGCAGATGGTCCAGCCCGGGGTGGCCCTCGAAGGTGATGCCGAACATCTCGTGGGTCTCGCGCTCGTGCCAGGCGGCGCCCGCGTAGACGCCGACCGCCGAGGGCAGGGCGGCGGCCTCGTGCGGAACGGTCGTACGCAGCAGGAGGCGCCGCAGCGGGGAGAGCGCCGCCACGTGGGCCGAGACGCGGAAGCCCGTGCCGGGTTCGTCGACGGCGCTCAGCCAGTCGAAGTAGGTGCAGCCGAGCCGGTCGCGGGCGGTCTCCAGGGCGGAGATCCAGGTCGCCGGGGGGACGTCGACCGTGAGGACCTCGTAGGACTCCTCGGCGGTGGCGTCCGGGCCGAAGAGTTCCCCGGCGTCGGCGGGGAGCCAGCCGACCGCGGTCATCGTCCCTCCCCACCCGTCGCGTCCGGACCCGCGGCCGGAGCAGGATCAGAAGCCGGAGCCGGAGCCGCGGTCGGAGCAGCACCGGAAGCCGAAGCCGGCCCCGAAGCCGGACCGGCACCCGAAGCCGGAGCCGCGGTCGGAGCAGCACCGGAAGCCGGAGCAGCACCCGGAGCCGAACCCCCGCCCGCATCGGAAGCCGACGCCCGAGCGGTGTCCGAGGCTGCGGGGGCGGGAGCCGGAGCCGGCGGCCGTACCAGTCCACTCTGCAGTGCCGCGGTCGACGGGCGGTCGGCCGCACTGCCGTAGCGCTCCCCCAGCGACTCGCGGGCGATCTTCTCCTGGAGCTTGAGGATGCCCTGGAGCAGCGCCTCGGGCCGGGGCGGGCAGCCGGGGACGTAGACGTCGACGGGGATGATCTGGTCGACGCCCTTGGTGACGGAGTAGGAGTCCCAGTAGGGGCCGCCGCAGTTGCTGCACGCGCCGAAGGAGATGACGTACTTGGGCTCGGGCATCTGCTCGTAGAGGCGCTTCACCGCCGGGGCCATCTTGTCGGTGACCGTGCCGGAGACGACCATGAGGTCGGCCTGGCGGGGGCCCGGTGCGAAGGGGATGACGCCGAGGCGGATGAAGTCGTGGCGGGCCATCGACGCGGCGATGAACTCGATCGCGCAGCAGGCGAGGCCGAAGTTGAAGACCCAGAGCGAGTAGCGGCGGCCCCAGTTGAGGATCACCTTCATCGGCTCGGGTGCGAGGCGCGCGAGGGCGCCCAGCCGCTTCGGCTCGGGGAGCAGCACGGGCTCGGGGCTGGAGGGGGTCACGTCCATGCAAGGACGCCCTTCTTGTATGCGTAGAGCAGGCCGACGGCCAGGAAGCCGAGGAAGATGAACATCTCGACCAGGGTCGTCGCGCCGTAGCCGGGGGCGGCGAAGACGGTGGCCCAGGGGAACAGGAAGATCGAGTCGACGGCGAAGATCACGTAGAGGAAGGCGTAGACGTAGTAGCGGACCTGGGTGTGGGCCCAGCCCTCGCCGACCGGGTCGACACCGCACTCGTACGTCAGGAGTTTCTCGGGGGTGGGGACGACGGGCCGCAGCAGGCGGCCGACGCCGAAGGCGACGGCGACGAACAGCACGCCGACCACGGCGAGCAGTCCGACGACCGAATAGGACTGGAAGTAGTCCGCCGCGACGACGGTCGTGGTGACGACGGTCGGTTCCCGCACGTCCGTCCCTCGCTCCCTGAAACTCGGACTGGTTCCCGCGACGATCAGCGGCCCGTTCCCGGGCTGCCCCCGGGCCGTCCACGGCCGGGATCACGGACGCCGGCGTTCGGCGATCTGTACGCACGGGAGTCTAGGCCCTGATAAGGGCAGGGTAAGCAGCCCGTCGCGGGCTGGTGCGCGGGGGTAGGGTTTTCCTCAGTTGATGCCGGCGGACCGCCTCATGGCGCGGCCGCCCGGCGCCGGGGACGCTTGCGCACATGACCGAACACTTCCCGTCCCCCGCCGTGCAGGGGGCCACGACGGCGGCCGGGCAGGACGGCCACCCGCCGCCGCCCCGTCTCGCCTACGACCGGCACACCTGGAAGGAGATCGCGCACCTCCTGGCGAACCTCCCGGTGGCGCTGCTCGGCTTCACCTACGTCGTGACGGTGCTGTCCACCGGCTTCGGGCTGACGCTCACGGTGGTCGGGCTCCCGCTGCTGGCGGCCGGTCTCCTGGGGGCGCGGCTGCTGGGCCGGATGGAGCGTGCGAGGGCCAGGGCGCTGCTCGGGGTACGGGTGGACGAGCCGAGCCGGCTGCCGTCGCGCGGCGCGGGCGGCTTCCTGCCGCGGTTGTGGATGTCGCTGAAGGACCCGGTGGGCTGGCGTGCGGTGCTGTACGAGTCCATCCGGCTGCCGTGGGGTGTGCTCACCTTCACCGTCACGCTGACCTCGCTGTTCGTGCTGTGGCCGGTGCTGCCCTTCATCGCACGGGGCCTGGCGAACGCCGACCGGGCGATGGTGCGCGGGCTGCTGTCGCCCTCCGACGAGCTGGAGCGGCGCATCGCCGAGCTGGAGTCGGACCGGGGGGTCGTGGTCGACACGGCCGCGGCGGACCTGCGGCGTATCGAGCGGGACCTGCACGACGGGGCGCAGGCCCGGCTGGTGGCGCTGGCGATGGGGCTCGGTCTGGCCAAGGAGAAGGTGCTGGAGGACCCGGACGCGGCGGCGGCGATGGTCGAGGAGGCGCACGGCGAGGTGAAGCTGGCGCTCCAGGAGCTGCGGGACCTGGCCCGCGGCATCCACCCGGCGGTCCTGACCGACCGCGGTCTGGACGCGGCCCTGTCGTCGGTCTCCTCGCGGTGCACGGTCCCGGTGAAGGTGACGGTCGATCTGGCGGAGCGCCCGGCCCAGGCCATCGAGGGCATCGCCTACTTCACCGTCTCGGAGCTGCTGCAGAACGTCAGCAAGCACAGCGGGGCGCGGTCGGCGTCGGTGGATGTGTGGCGGACCGAGGACCGTCTGCTCATCCAGGTGCGGGACGACGGCCGCGGGGGCGCACGCCTCGACGGCGGTACGGGGATGAGGGGCCTGGCGGACCGGCTGGACGCCGTCGACGGCCTGTTCGTCCTGGACTCGCCGGAGGGCGGCCCGACGTCGGTCACGGCGGAACTGCCCTGGCGCGACCGCACGGACGACGCCGTCGGCCGGAGCCCCGCGCGGTAGGCGGGCGGGGCGCGTCCGTCAGGTGGGGAAAACCCCCCGTCCAAGACGCCGACGGCCTCCATGGTCCGCCGACCTGCGGCGGAGCAGGGTGGAGATACGAGGGAACAGCCGCAGGACGAGGAGGAGGACGACGCCGATGGCCACGGAGTACGGACAGGGATACGGGCTCGACGGCGGGCCCGGACACCCCGGGAGCACCGAACGGCGGCACCGGATGCCGGCCGCGCTGCGGGCGCCGGTCGAGGGCCGCACCTGGCGCGAGCTCGGTCACGTGCTGCTGAGCCTGCCGATCAGCATCCTGCTGTTCACCTACGCGGTCACGATGGTGTCGCTGGGTGCGGGCCTGCTGGTGACGTTCCTCGGGATACCGGTGCTGGCGGGGGCGCTCGCCGGCTGCCGGGGCGTCGGGGTGCTGGAGCGGGCGCGGGCGCGGGCGCTGCTCGACCTGGACGTGGCCGAGCCGGAGCCGCTGCGGATGCGGAAGCAGGGGGCCATGGCGTGGATGGTCGCGGTCCTCAAGAGCGGCAGCTCGTGGCGGGCGCTGCTGTACGCGGTGCTGCACCTGCCCTGGGCGGTGTTCTCGTTCGTCGTCGCCGTGACCTTGTGGACGCTGGGCTGGGGGCTGCTGACGTATCCGCTGTGGTTCTGGGTGCTGCCGATGTACGCGGGGCAGGACGGGATCCAGCTCTACGGCGACGAGACGCACCGGATCTACCTCGACAACGCCTTCGAGGTCGCGGTGACGGCACTGGTGGGGCTGCTCTTCACGATCGCCACGCCGTGGATCGTGCGGGCGCTGACGATGGTGGACCGGCTGCTGGTGCACGGGCTGCTGGGGCCGTCGCGGCTGGCGTCGCGGGTGGTGGAGCTGGAGTCGGACCGGGGGGTCGTGGTCGACGCGGCGGCGGCCGACCTGCGGCGCATCGAGCAGGACCTGCACGACGGGGCGCAGGCCCGGCTGGTGGCGCTGGCGATGGATCTGGGGCTGGCGAAGGAGAAGCTCCGGGAGGACCCGGAGACGGCCGTGCGGATGGTGGACGAGGCGCACGGCGAGGTGAAGACGGCCCTGCGGGAGCTGCGGGACCTGGCCCGGGGCATCCACCCGGCGGTGCTGACGGACCGGGGGCTGGACGCGGCACTGTCGGCGGTTGCCTCGCGGTGCACGGTTCCGGTGCAGGTCGAGGTGGACCTGGCGGAGCGGCCGGCGCCGGCGTTCGAGGGGATCGCCTACTTCACGGTGTCGGAGCTGCTGCAGAACGTCAGCAAGCACGCGCGGGCGAGCTGGGCGGGCGTGGAGGTCTGGCGGGCGGAGGACCGGCTGATGCTCCAGGTCGTGGACAACGGCGTGGGCGGGGCCGACGCCGCCCGGGGCTCCGGTCTGGCCGGGCTGGCGGAGCGGCTCGACGCGGTGGACGGGATCCTGGTCGTGGACTCGCCGGCGGGCGGGCCGACCCGGGTGACGGCGGAGCTGCCGTGGCGGGGTGAGCGCGTGCGGTGACCCCTCGCGGGTGAGCGCGTGCGGTGACCCTCCCGGGGTGAGCGCGTGGGGTGACCCTCCCGGGGTGAGCGCGTGGGGTGACCTCGCGGGGTGAGCGCGTGGGGTGACCTCGCGGGGTGAGCGCGTGGGGTGACCTCGCGGGGTCGTGGCTTCGCTGACGTGGTCACCGGGCCAGGGGACCGAACCCCCTGGCCCGCGGTCATGCCCCCCTCTCTCCCGAAGGGCGGCGAGAGGCGACACCGGCCCGGCGAGAGCGACATCGGCCCGGTCGGAAGGTGAACCACCGCAAGCTGGATCACTGAAAGGTGAACCACCGAAGGTGAACCACCGAAGGTGAACCACCGAAGGTGAACCACCGAAGGTGAACCACCGGAAGGCGAACTGCCCCGCGCCTCACGTCACCCCTCGCGTCCGTCCCCATCCACCCGTCGTTCCTGGAATGCTGGACCTGTCGCACGGGTGGGCGCGGAGCCGTTGTGGGCTGCGGACGGGCGGCGTCGGGCTCTGGGGGGCCGAACCATCGTGGAGGACAGGGTGCGGGTGGTCATCGCCGAGGATTCCGTGCTGCTCAGGGAGGGCCTGACCAGGCTGCTGACCGACCGGGGGCACGACGTGGTCGCCGGGGTCGGGGACGGGGAGGCTCTGATCAAGACCATCACGGAGCTGGACGCGCAGGGCGAACTGCCGGACGTCGTCGTGGCCGACGTGCGGATGCCGCCGACGCACACCGACGAGGGCGTGCGGGCGGCGGTGCAGCTGCGCAAGGCGCACCCGGGGCTCGGGGTGCTCGTGCTGTCGCAGTACGTGGAGGAGCGCTACGCCACGGAGCTGCTCGCGGGCTCCAGCCGGGGTGTCGGCTACCTGCTGAAGGACCGGGTGGCCGAGGTCAGGGAGTTCGTGGACGCGGTGGTGCGGGTGGCCAAGGGCGGTACGGCCCTGGATCCCGAGGTGGTGGCCCAGTTGCTGGGCCGCAGCCGCAAGCAGGACGTGCTGGCGAGGCTCACACCGCGCGAGCGGGAGGTGCTGGGCCTGATGGCCGAGGGGCGGACGAACTCGGCGATCGCCCGGCAGCTGGTGGTGAGCGACGGGGCGGTCGAGAAGCACGTCAGCAACATCTTCCTGAAGCTGGGGCTGTCGCCCAGCGACGGCGACCACCGCAGGGTGCTGGCCGTGCTGACCTACCTCAACTCCTGACAGGACCGGCAGTTCGACCGCGTTCCCGACCGGACCTGTCACCGTCCGGGGCGTGTCCAAGATTCGAATGACCCGGGGAAGGCGATCCTTGCGGTCGTAGGGTTGATCCAGGGAGGCCTACGGGAAGGCCTGTCCGGGACAGCCGCCTCGAAGGAGGTCCAGTTCAGTGACCAGCCAGGTCAGTAGCCCAGCGGAGCAGGCCGACGGAGCAGTCGCAGGAGAGCAGCGCAAAGCGGCGGGCGCGAAGGACGTCCGGCGCCTGGACCGGGTGATCATCAGGTTCGCGGGGGACTCGGGTGACGGTATGCAGCTCACCGGTGACCGGTTCACCTCGGAGACCGCGTCGTTCGGCAACGACTTGTCGACGCTGCCGAACTTCCCGGCCGAGATCCGGGCGCCCGCGGGGACGCTGCCGGGTGTGTCGTCGTTCCAGCTGCACTTCGCCGACCACGACATCCTCACGCCCGGTGACGCGCCGAACGTGCTGGTGGCGATGAACCCGGCCGCGCTGAAGGCCAACATCGGCGACCTCCCGCGCGGTGCGCAGGTGATCGTCAACACGGACGAGTTCACCAGGCGGGCGATGCAGAAGGTCGGCTACGGGACGTCTCCGCTGGAGGACGGCTCGCTGGACGGCTACCACCTGCACCCCGTGCCGCTGACCACGCTGACGGTGGAGGCGCTCAAGGAGTTCGACCTCCCCCGCAGGGAGGCCGAGCGCAGCAAGAACATGTTCGCGCTGGGGCTGCTGAGCTGGATGTACCACCGGCCCACGGAGGGTACGGAGAGGTTCCTGAGGTCGAAGTTCGCCAAGAAGCCCGGTATCGCGGCGGCGAACATCGCCGCGTTCCGGGCGGGGTGGAACTTCGGTGAGACGACCGAGGACTTCGCGGTGTCCTACGAGGTCGCCCCGGCGGCGACGGCGTTCCCGCCGGGTGTCTACCGCAACATCTCCGGCAACCTGGCCCTGTCCTACGGGCTGATCGCGGCGGCCCGGCAGGCGGATCTGCCGCTGTATCTGGGCTCGTACCCGATCACCCCGGCCTCGGACATCCTGCACGAGCTGAGCCGGCACAAGAACTTCGGTGTGCGGACCTTCCAGGCGGAGGACGAGATCGCCGGGATCGGGGCGGCGCTGGGCGCCGCGTTCGGCGGCTCACTGGCGGTGACCACCACCTCCGGTCCGGGGGTGGCGCTGAAGTCGGAGACGATCGGGCTGGCGGTCTCCCTGGAGCTGCCCCTGCTGATCGTGGACATCCAGCGCGGCGGCCCCTCGACCGGTCTGCCGACCAAGACAGAGCAGGCGGACCTGCTGCAGGCGATGTACGGCCGCAACGGCGAGGCACCGGTCCCGGTCGTCGCCCCCCGCACCCCGGCGGACTGCTTCGACGCCGCGCTGGAGGCGGCCCGGATCGCACTCACCTACCGCACACCCGTCTTCCTGCTCTCCGACGGCTACCTCGCCAACGGCTCCGAGCCCTGGCGGATCCCCGACCCGCAGGAACTGCCCGACCTCAGGGTCCGGTTCGCGCAGGGCCCGAACCACACCCTCGACGACGGCACCGAGGTGTTCTGGCCGTACAAACGCGACCCGCACACCCTGGCCCGCCCCTGGGCGCTCCCGGGCACCCCGGGCCTGGAACACCGCATCGGCGGCATCGAGAAACAGGACGGCACCGGCAACATCTCCTACGACCCCGCCAACCACGACCACATGGTCCGCACCCGCCAGGCCAAGATCGACGGCATCGACGTACCCGACCTCGACATCGACGACCCCGACAGCGCCCGCACCCTCGTCCTGGGCTGGGGATCCACCTACGGGCCCATCACCGCGGCCGTACGGCGGCTGCGCAGGGCCGGAGACACCGTCGCCCAGGCCCACCTGCGCCACCTCAACCCCTTCCCGAAGAACCTCGGCGAGATCCTCGCCCGCTACGAGCGCATCGTCGTCCCCGAGATGAACCTCGGCCAGCTCGCCACCCTGATCCGCGCGAAATACCTGGTCGACGCCCGCTCCTACAACCAGGTCAACGGCATGCCGTTCAAGGCGGAACAACTCGCCACGGCCCTGAAGGAGGCCATCGATGGCTGAGACGTCCACCACAGGCACCCGCACCCCCGAGGCCCTGTCCCTCGTACCCAAGGCCGAGACGAAACAGTCGACCAAAGACTTCAAGTCCGACCAGGAAGTCCGCTGGTGCCCCGGATGCGGCGACTACGCCATCCTCGCGGCGGTGCAGGGCTTCATGCCCGAACTGGGCCTGGCGAAGGAGAACATCGTCTTCGTCTCCGGCATCGGCTGCTCCTCCCGCTTCCCCTACTACATGAACACCTACGGGATGCACTCCATCCACGGCCGCGCCCCCGCCATCGCCACCGGCCTGGCCGGCTCACGCCGCGACCTGTCGGTATGGGTCGTCACCGGCGACGGCGACGCGCTGTCCATCGGCGGCAACCACCTGATCCACGCCCTGCGCCGCAACGTCAACCTCAAGATCCTGCTGTTCAACAACCGCATCTACGGTCTGACCAAAGGCCAGTACAGCCCGACCTCCGAGGTCGGCAAGATCACCAAGTCCACCCCCATGGGCTCGCTCGACACACCCTTCAACCCCGTATCACTCGCCCTCGGCGCCGAAGCCTCCTTCGTCGCACGCACCGTGGACTCCGACCGCAAACACCTCACCGACGTACTGCGCCAGGCCGCCGCCCACCAGGGCACGGCCCTGATCGAGATCTACCAGAACTGCAACATCTTCAACGACGGCGCCTTCGACGCCCTGAAGGACAAACAGCAGGCCCAGCAAGCCGTGATCCGCCTGGAACACGGCAAGCCGATCCGCTTCGGCACCGACGGCTCCAAGGGCGTCGTACGGGACCCGCTGACCGGTGACCTGAACGTGGTCGCGGTGACACCGGACAACGAGGACCACGTCCTCGTCCACGACGCGCACGCCCCGTCCCCGACCACGGCGTTCGCGCTGTCCCGCCTCGCCGACCCCGACACCCTGCACCACACCCCCATCGGCGTGCTCCGCTCGGTCGACCGGCCCGTCTACGACACAGAGATGGCCGACCAGCTCGACCAGGCGATCGAGCAGCACGGCAAGGGCGACCTCGCCGCCCTCCTCACCGGCGGCGACACCTGGACCGTCATCGGCTGACCCCGGCCGCGGACACACCCGAGGCCCGGGCCCATCAGAAGGCGGCCCGGGCCTCGTCGTGCGCCCGGCGGGCCCTGGTCTCGTCGTGCGCCCGGCCGGCCTCGGCCCCGCCGTACGCTCGGCCGGCCTCGGCCCCGCCGTACCTCCGGCGGGCCCGCTCGACGTCGTCCATGCGCCGGTGCGTCCACTGCGGGAGGGCGCGGACCTGTTCGGCCGCCTCGCGGCCCAGCTCGGTGCGGGAGTAGTCGACGCGCGGCGGGATGACGGGCTTGGCGTCGCGGTGGACCAGCCCGTCGCGCGCCAGGGTCCGGAGCAGGGCGAGCTGGTCGTCCCCTCCGGCGACCCGTCCCGTCTGATCGGCCGCCCGACCACCCCGCTGCCCGAGGCCGTCGCCGCCGCACTCGGGGGCTGACCTCCCCCGGCCGGCCTCCCGCCGCCCCACCTCCGCGCTGTCATGACCGTATGCCGATACGGGCATGACAGCCGGGGGTGCCCGGCGTTACCGTCGTCCCGGCGGACACATGCCGGGTGCGAAGGAGGGGCCGTGACGCGCAAGCCGAGGGGTGAGCGGCACATAGGACTGCTGAACGGCTTCGCGGCCTACGGGATGTGGGGCCTGGTGCCCCTGTTCTGGCCCCTGCTGAAGCCCGCCGGCGCGATGGAGATCCTGGCCCACCGGATGGTGTGGTCGCTGGTGTTCGTCGGTGCCGCGCTGCTGGTGCTGCGCCGCTGGGCCTGGGCCGGTGAGCTGCTCCGCCAGCCGCGCAAGCTGGGACTGATCACGGTCGCCGCGGCGGTCATCACCCTCAACTGGGGCCTGTACATCTGGTCCGTGAACTCCGGGCACGTCGTCGAGGCCTCACTCGGTTACTTCATCAACCCGCTGGTCACCATCGCCATGGGCGTGCTGCTGCTGAAGGAGCGGCTGCGGCCGGTGCAGTGGGCGGCGGTGGGGACCGGCTGCGCCGCGGTCGTCGTGCTCACCCTCGGCTACGGGCGGCCGCCGTGGATCTCCCTGTGCCTGGCCTTCTCCTTCGCCACGTACGGACTGGTGAAGAAGAAGGTGAACCTCGGCGGGGTGGAGTCGCTCGCCGCCGAGACCGCGATCCAGTTCCTTCCCGCGCTCGCCTTCCTGGCGTGGCTGGGCGCGCGGGGCGACTCGACCTTCACCACCGAGGGCGCGGGCCACGCGGCCCTGCTCGCCTCGGCCGGGATCGTCACCGCCCTCCCCCTGGTCTGCTTCGGGGCGGCCGCCATCCGCGTGCCCCTGTCCACCATCGGGCTGCTGCAGTACATGACTCCGGTCTTCCAGTTCCTGCTCGGCATCCTCTACTTCCACGAGGAGATGCCGCCGCAGCGCTGGGCCGGTTTCGCCCTGGTGTGGCTGGCGCTCACGCTGCTCACCTGGGACGCGTTGCGCACCGCGCGCCGGGCCGCCCGCGCGCTCACCAGTGACAGGAGGGTGCCCACCGCCACCAGGGCGACCGGTACGGCCAGTGCCGCGCGGAAGGCCGACAGCGTCGCCTCGGGGCCGGACCCCGTGGAGGCCAGGCCGTAGACCGCGGTCACGGCGGCGATGCCGATCGCCGAGCCGAACTGCGTGGCGGTGGTCAGCAGCCCGCCCGCCAGCCCCTGCTCCGACGCGGCGACCCCGTCCGTCGCCGCGATGGTCAGCGGCCCGTACGCCAGGGCGAAGGAGACGCCGGACAGCAGCAGCGCCGGCAGCATCATCGCGTAGGACCAGTCCATGCCGACGGACAGGAACAGCGCGTAGGACGCCACGGCCACCGCGAAACCGGCGACGATCACGCGGGCGTTGCCGAAGCGGGCGACCAGCCTCGGGGTGAGGACCGGCGCGAGGACGGCGTCGATGCCCATGACGGCCAGGGCGAGCCCGGTCTGCGCGGACGACCAGCCGCGCAGCTCCTGCGGATACGGCGTGACGACGAACTGGAAGCCGAAGAAGGCGCCCAGGAAGAGCAGCGCCCCGAGGTCGGCGCGGACGACCGGGCCCGGGCGCAGGATGCCGAGGCGGAGGAGCGGGTCCGGGGAGCGGCGTTCGCACACCACGAAGCCCCCGGCCAGCAGCAGTGCGCCGAGCCCGGAGACCAGGGTCGGCGGCCAGTCGCGCAGTCCGTGTCCGAGCCGTACGACGGTGGAGGCGGCGAGCAGCATGGCGCCGGCGGCGGTGATCGCGCCGGCCAGGTCGAAGGTGCGCCGGCGCCGCGGCGGGGCGTCCTGGCGGGGTACCAGCCGCAGGGCGGCGAGCAGCAGGGCCGCGGTCAGCAGCACGGGCGCGAAGAACACCCAGCGCCAGCCGAACCCGGTGAGCAGGCCGCCGCTGACCAGACCGAGGGAGAAGCCGGCCGCGCCGGTCCCGGCGAAGACCAGCAGGGCCCTGTCGCGTCCGGGTCCCTCCTCGTACGACGTGGTGATCAGGGAGAGCGCGGCCGGGGCCGTGAAGGCGGCGGCGACGCCGGTGACGAACCGGGCGACGACCAGCATCCAGCCAGCCGTCGCCAGGCCGCCGAGGCCGGAGAAGGCGAGGAAGACGGTCAGCCAGAGCAGGAACATCCGCCGCCGGCCGAGCAGGTCGGCGGCCCGGCCGCCCAGCAGGGTGAAACCGGCGTAGCCGAGCACGTAGGCGCTCATGACCCAGGCCGCCGTGTCGGTGGCCAGGTGCAGATCGGAGCGGATGGCCGGGATCGCCACCGCCATCATCGCGACGTCGATGCCCTCGAGGAAGATCGTCCCGCACAGGACGAGCAGCAGCGCCCAGGCACGCGTGCCCATGCTCCAACGGTCCTCCGGTGCCGGCCGGTGGTGCAACCCGGCGGAGGGCGGCGCCGTGGCGCTACGGGGCCGGTTTCGGCTCCGCGGGCGTCTGGCGGGCCCGGTGCGCCCGGACCTTATCGCGGTTGCCGCAGTGCTCCATGGAGCACCAGCGGCGGCGGCCTGGGCGGGAGGTGTCGACGAAGAGGAGGTAGCAGTTGTGGGCACCGCACTCGCGGACGCGGTGGGCGTACGGGCCGGTGAACAGGTCGACCGCGTCACGGGCGACCGTGGCCAGCAGCTGCGCGCCGGTGGCGCCCGGGGCCCAGACGCGGCCGCCGTCCGGCGCGATGCGGGCGACCAGCGGGGGCCCGGCCGCGGCGGCGTTCACGACGTCCAGGTGGGCGGTGGGCAGCGGACGGCCGTGGGCGCGCTCGACGGCGAGCGGGAACAGGGCGTCCCGCAGGGCGCGCACCCGCTCCAGCTCCTCGGCGGAGACGGTGAGACCGAGCCCGTCCGGCAGGCGGCTGCGCCCGGCCCAGGCGACGAGGTCCGCCGGCTCGTGCAGCACCTCCCAGCGCGCGTAGGCGCCGGGGCCGCCGGTGGTCAGCAGCTCCAGGCAGAGGGCGCCGGCGTCGAAGCGGTAGCGCTTCCCCTGAAACGAGACCAGCGTCAGCCCGGGTGCCGGATCCGGCGTTTCCCCCGCGCGTCCACTCATCTAACCACTATGACTGGTTACATGACTTCGACGCCGGAACCACCCGCCCCCGTGCACTTCAAGGTCGTCATCGACGCGAACGACCCGCACGCCCAGGCCGACTTCTGGGCGGCAGCACTCCACTACGAGGCGGAGGACAACAGCGCGCTCATCGAGAAGCTGCTCGCGGCCGGAGCCCTGCCGACGCAGGCCACCGCCGAGTTCCACGGCCGCCTGGCCTTCCGCGACCTGGTGGCCGTACGGCACCCGGAGGACCCCTTCGAGCAGGAGAGCGGGACGGGACTGGGACGGCGGCTGCTGTTCCAGCGGGTGCCGGAGGAGAAGACGGCGAAGAACCGGCTGCACCTCGATCTGCACCCGGGCCCGGGGCGGCGCGAGGAGGAGGTCGCCCGGCTGGAGAGGCTCGGGGCGCGCATGCTGCGGCAGGTGGCGGAGCAGGGCGGCACGTGGGTCGTCATGGCGGACCCGGAGGGCAACGAGTTCTGCGTCCAGTGACGCCGGGCCGGGGAGGGCCCGGCAGGCCCGGCCAGCTGGCCGATTCAAGGTCTTGACGGAGAGTCAGTCACACCTTCACCATCCAGGCACCCCATGAACCGTGGGCTGCCTGTGGACACCCCACGGGCCATCAGACGGAATTCGGAGCCCCCACATGAAGCTCTCCGTTTCCGCGCGCGCCGTCGCCGCAGGCGGCATGGCAACAGCCATGCTCCTGACCGGCGGCGCCGTGGCGGACGCCGCGTCCCCCGCTCCCACCAGAGCCGCCGCCGCGCCCGACATACCCCTGGCGGGCGTCAAGGCCCACCTGACCCGACTGCAGTCCATAGCCACCGCCAACGGCGGCAACCGCGCCCACGGCCGCGCCGGCTACAAGGCCTCGCTCGACTACGTCAAGGCCGAACTGGACGCGGCCGGATACACCACGAGCGTCCAGCAGTTCACCGCCTCCGGCCGCACCGGCTACAACCTGATCGCCGACTGGCCCGGCGGCGACGCGAACCAGGTCGTGATGGCCGGCTCGCACCTCGACAGCGTCTCCTCCGGGCCCGGCATCAACGACAACGGCTCCGGCTCGTCCGCCGTCCTGGAGACCGCGCTGGCCGTGTCCCGGGCGCAGTACAAGCCCACCAAGCACCTGCGCTTCGCCTGGTGGGGCGCGGAGGAACTCGGCCTGGTCGGCTCCCGCTCCTACGTCAACCGGCTCGCCACCGGCGACCGTTCACGGATCAGCGCCTACCTCAACTTCGACATGATCGGCTCCCCGAACCCCGGCTACTTCGTCTACGACGACGACCCGGCGATCGAGAAGACCTTCCAGACGTACTTCAGCGGCATCGGCGTGCCCACGGAGATCGAGACCGAGGGCGACGGCCGCTCCGACCACGCGCCCTTCAAGAGCGCGGGCGTACCGGTGGGCGGCCTGTTCACCGGGGCGAGCCGGACGAAGACGGCGGCGCAGGCGGCCAAGTGGGGCGGTACGGCGGGGCAGTCCTTCGACCGCTGCTACCACTCCTCCTGCGACACCACCGCCAACATCAACGACACCGCCCTCGACCGCAACAGCGACGCCCTGGCGTACGCGGTGTGGGAGCTGTCGGAGTAACTACCCAGCCGCGCCTACCGGTTGCGGGCGCGTTCGGTCAGACGGCCCATGCGGGCCCGGGCCGACTCCAGTTCCTCGATCTCCCCGGCGGCTGGGCCGTCCTCGGCGGCCAGCTCGGTCCACAGGCCGACCAGGTCGCGCCCCAGCTCCAGCCCGAGCGCCGGGTCGCGCACCGCCCGCCAGGCGGTGGCGGCGCTCCGCACGCTGCCGTAGGCGCCCTCGGCGTCACCGGCACGGCGGCGGGCACCGGCCAGGTCGAGCGACATCTGGAAGGCGCGCAGCGGCTCTCCCGCCAAGTAGGAGATGTAAGCGGTCAGTTCGCGCAGCCGGAGCACCTCGGGGTGCTCCGGCCCGAGCGTCCCGGACGCCTGCGTGACGGTCCGGTCCGCCAGCGCGGCCGCCGCCTCGATCCGGCCCTCCTTCACGGCCTCGTTGATCCGCGTGACCGGCTCCACGAGGAACGCCGGCGGGGCCGGGTCGCCCGGGGCGCCGAGAGGTTCGTCCCCGAGCACGGCCTCCGCGACGGCGTCGAAGCCGCGGGCGGGGGTGGGCCTGGGGTCGGGATCGGCGGCGAGCAGAGCGGCTTCGGCGTCGGGAACGGCGCGGCGGGTGCGGCCGGAACGAGGGCCGAGACCGGGGCCGGGGCCTGGGCCTCGGCCGGGACCGGCCTCACGTTGACGTTCCGGACGGCGGGTGCCGTCCGGAAGCGGCCGGGGCCGGACATCGGCCGACACGTGCGCGGCCGGGCCGGGGTCGGTGCGGGCGTGCGGGCTCGGGCCGTTGTCGGTGCGAGCGTGCGGGCTCGGGCCGGCATCGGTGCGGGCGTGCGGGCCGGGGCCGGCATCGGTGCGGGCGTGCGCGGCCGGGCCGGCGTCTGTCCGGGCGTACGGGTTCGGAGGGGGATCGGTGCCGGCCTGCGAGTCGGGGCCGGCATCGGTGCGGGCGTGCGCGGCCGGGCCGGCGTCTGTCCGGGCGTACGGGTTCGGAGGGGGATCGGTGCGGGCGTACGGGTTCGGACGGGCATCGGTCGGCGCGTACGGGTCCCCACCGGAATCGGCCCCGGCAGATGCGCCCGAGTCGGCCCCGGCCCGGTCCTGCGCGTGCGGGCCGTCACCGGCCGGCGCCTGCGGGCCGGGTCCTCCCGCACCCGGCACGCGTCCCGAGGCGGCTTGGGGGCCGGGGAATTGCCTCACGTCCATGGGCGGGGGCGGACCGAACTCACCGGCGGGCGGCGCGACCGTGCCGGGAGACGCGACCGGACCCGAGGGCGTTGCGGCCTCCGCGGGCGCAGCGCTGCCCGGAGGCGCGACCGGACCCGAGGGCATCGCGGCCTCCGCGGGCGCAGCGCTGCCCGGAGACGAAGAAGGGGCAGCCGTACCCGAAGGCGAGGAAGGAGCTGTGGCTTCGGGCTGGGGGGCCGTGCCTGGCGGAGCTGTCGCTTCCGGCGGGGCCGGGTCCTGGACGGCCCGCAGCTCGAACGTCGGTGCCGGCTCGTCCGCCGGCTGCGGCCCCGGTACCGCGCTCAGCGGGAACGTCGGGGCCGTCTCGCGCGCCGGTTCGGGCACGGGGCGCAGGACGTGCGTGGCCTTGTCGCCCTGAGGCCGCTCCGGCTCCGCCGGGGCCGTGCGGACCGGCTCGGACGTGAAGTGGCTGGACCCGTCCGGGTCGACCCGGAGCGGGACCACGTAGCCGATGCGTTCGTCGTGGACCGTGGCGAGGACGGGGCGGCCGGTGGCCAGGGCGATGTGGTGGAGGCGTTCGAGGACGGCCCGCTGGATCTCCTCGCCGGGTGCCGCGAAGACCGGGACGCCGCCGACCGTCGCACCGTCGTGGACCCCCTGCGCGGCCGCCGCCCCCGTCTCCGTTCCGGCCCCGGGGACATGGACGTCGATCGGCGCCGCCGGGGCCGCCGTGTGTGCGGCCTGCTTCTGTTCCCGCTTCTTCTCGCGGCTGAGTCGAGCCATCGTCCCCTCACTCGGCGTAGTGCACCTACCGTCGAGTGTGTCCGCTCGCCCTCGTTTCTCACGTCACCGCGGTGTCACAGGCTCGTCCCAACGGCCTCGGACCTCGGCAGGGGCCGTCCGGCGAGGCATGAGGATCGCCCGTACGAGGGAGGAGAGGAGCATGCAGACAGGCATGCGACAGGGACCGGAGATCTGGCTCCGCGGACCGGTGACCCCCGCGGAGCCCGGGCCGCCGGTGCCCGCCCACGACCGCACGGCACGGCGTTTCTCCTGGGTCGGCACACACGGCGGCGCGGGTGTCTCCACCCTCGCGGGGGTCTACGGCGGGCATGACGGCGGCCGCGCCTGGCCCGGGCCCGCCGATCCCCCGTCGGTGCTGCTGGTCGCGCGGACCCACGCGGTGGGGCTGGACACGGTCGCCGCGGCGGTGGAGGCCTTCCGGCGCGGCCAGGCCCCGCCGGGGCTGGACCTGGACGCCGTCGTCCTGGTGGCGGACGCCCCGGGCCGGCTGCCGCGCCCGCTCGCGCGGCGGGTCAGGGCCCTGGAGTCGGTCATCGACGTGTACCGCGTGCCGTGGGTGCCGGCCTGGCGGCTCGGCGAGCGGGGGCGTCCGCCGCGTGAGACGGCCGCCCTGGCCCGGCTGACGGGAGCGGCACGCTGACGGCCTCGCCCCTGCCGGCCGGGGAGATCGCGGCGGGCGTACGGGCCCGGGAGCTGCGCGCGGTCGACGTGGTGGCGGCGGCGCTGGAGCGGATCGACCGGGCCGATCCGCTGCTGTGCGCGTTCGTCGAGGTGTGGCACGAGCGGGCGCTGCGGCGGGCGGCGGAGCTGGACGCGCTGCTCGACCGGCGCCGCGGTGGTACGTCCGGGGAGAACGGGACGCTGCCGCTCGCCGGGGTGCCGGTCGCCGTGAAGGGGCGGAGCGGGCTGCGCGCCGCCGGTCCGCTGCTGGCCGCCGGCTGTGTCGCGGTGGGCGCGACCTCCGTGCCCGGACCCGGGACCCGCTGGCAGACCTGGGGGCTGGGCGCGCGGGGCCGGACGGTCAACCCCTGGCGGGCCGACCGGACGCCGGGCGGATCGTCGGCCGGTGCGGCGGTCGCGGTGGCGGCCGGTCTGGTGCCGCTGGCGACGGGCTCCGACGGGGCCGGATCGGTGCGGATACCGGCGGCGTGGTGCGGGGTGCTCGGGCTGAAGACCACGGGCGGGCGGCTCCCCTCCCGCGACCGTACGGGTCTGGCCGTCCCCGGCGTGCTCGCCCGCTCGGCCTCGGACGCGGCCGGCTGGTGGCGGGCGGTGTCGCGGGAGCCGGTGCCGGCCGGGACGCCCCTTCCCGTCACGGCCGTGTGGTCCCCCGACCTCGGTTTCGCCGGGCCCGATCCGGAGCCGGTCGCGCTCGCCGAGGCCGCGGTGCGACGGCTCGTGACGGCAGGGGTCGTACGGCTCGTCCGGCCGCGGGTGCCGCCGCGCCTGCTCGACCCCGGGCCGGCCTGGCTCGCCCTGCGCACACCCGGCGCCGATCAGGCCGGGGCGAGGCGGGTCCGGGCGGAGAACGACCGGCGACTGGCGGACCTGTTCGACGGGGCCGAGCTGCTGCTGACGCCGGCCGCGCCCACCGCGCCGCACGGCCACGAGGGGCCAGGCGACCGCTACTCCACCTCCCTCACCTGGGCGTTCAACCTCAGCGGGCATCCGGCGCTGAGTCTCCCGGCGGGCTTCGGCGCCGACGGCTGCCCGGCCGGGCTGCAGCTGGTGGCACGGCACGGCGGCGAGCGGCTGCTGCTGGCGACGGCACGGGCGGCGGAACGGCTGGGTGAGCACTGACGTTCTGCCCGCCCCGGAGTCCCCCTCCCCTTCCCGCCCTCCCCTTCCCGTATAGATGCATACGCATGTGATGCAGAAGAACACAATCAGCGCATGCCGATGCCAGAGAAACTCCCATGACCCGCCGCTTCCTCTTCGTTCTGGGCAGCGCCCGCGCCGACGGCGACACCGAGCTGCTGGCCCGCCGCGCCGCCGAGCAACTGCCCCCGGAGGTCGAACAGCAGTGGATCGACCTCACCGAGCACCCGCTCCCGGACTTCGAGGACCTGCGCCACGACAGCGACCACGTCCGCCCGACCGAGGGCAGCACGGCCCTGCTGCTCGACGCCGCGCTCGCGGGGACGGACATCGTGATCGCCTCGCCCCTGTACCGGTACTCGGTCTCCGCGCAGACCAAGCGCTCCCTGGACCACTGGCCGGGCTGGCTGCGCACGCCCGGACTCGACTTCAGGGCGACCCTGGCCGGACACACCCTGTGGGGCGTCACCGCGCTCGCGCACTCCGAGGAGGTGGTAGCAGACCCGCTGGTCGGCACGCTCAGCAACTCGGCGGCCTACATGGGGTATGCGCTTCGGCGGCGTACTGCTCGGCAACGGCAGCAGGCCGGGCGACGTGCTGGACGACACCGAGGCGCTGGCCCGCGCGAAGACGTTCCTCGCACGCGAGGCCCCGCTCGCCAGGTACCCGTACGAGCGGCGGGACTAGGCCGTGACGTCCTGCGTCGTGAAGCGCGCCCAGGCGGCCGAACCGAACACGGCGGCGTACAGGGCCTGCAGGCCGAGGTTCTTCGCCGCCTCGTCCCAGTAGACCGGCTCGCGCATGAGGTCGGCGAAGGACAGCCAGTAGTGGGAGAAGAAGTAGGGCTGCAGGGCGTGCAGTTGCGGGATCTGGTCGAGGATCTGGACCGTGATCAGCAGGCCGACCGTGGTCGCCATCGCCGCGATTCCGCTCTGGGTGAGGGTCGAGACGAACAGGCCGAGGGCCGCCACGCCGATCAGTGACGCGGCCACGACCAGGGCGATCAGCAGGGCTCTGCCCAGACCCTCGGCGAAACCGATCCGCGTTCCCGAGATGGTCGTCAGATCGCCCAGGGGGAACAGCAGCGCACCGATCGCGAGGGCCGAGACGGCCACCACGAGGGTGGCGGCGAGGCAGAAGAGGACGACGGTCGCGTACTTGGTGAGCAGCAGCCGGCTGCGGCCGGCCGGGGCGACCAGCAGATAGCGCAACGTGCCGGCGCTCGCCTCACCGGCGATGGCGTCGCCCGCGACGACCCCGACGGCCATCGGCAGGAAGAACGGGAGGGTGGCGGCCAACGCGGTGAAGACCAGGAACAGACCGTTGTTGCTGACCTGCGCGATGAAGGCCGGTCCTCCCCCGCCGCCCCCGCCGCCGGGCGACGAGCCGTCACCCGTCTCGATCTTGACGGCGATGCCGACGAGGACCGGCACGCCCGCCAGCACGGCCAGCAGCGCGAGGGTGCGCCAGCGCCGGAAGGTGGTGGCGAGCTCGTCGCGCAGCAGCCCGAACGTCCACAGCCGGCTCACCGGCCTTACGTTGTCCACGACTTCAGCCCGCGACATCGAAGCCCTCCCCCGTCAGCGCCACGAACGCGTCCTCCAGCGAGGCGCGTTCGACAGCGAACCCGCGGACCCGCACCCCGGCCGCGACCAGCGCCGCGTTCACGTCGGCGAGGTCCCGCTCCGGGGGTTCGCCGGTCACCGGGTCGTCCGTGACGACGACGTCGGCGACGCCCTGCTCCTTCAGCACCCGCGCCGCCTTTGCCGGATCCGGCGTCGTCACCACCAGCCGGCCGCGCGCCCCGGCGGCCAGGTCGGCGACCGGGCCCTGGGCGATCAGCCGGCCCCGTGCCATCACGGCCGCGTGCGTGCAGACCTGCTCGATCTCGTCGAGCAGGTGGGAGGAGAGGAAGACGGTCGTGCCGTCGGAGGCGAGGGCGCGGACCAGGGCACGGATCTCGCGCATGCCCTGCGGGTCGAGGCCGTTGGTGGGCTCGTCGAGGACCAGCAGCCGGCGCGGCCGGAGCAGCGCGGCGGCCAGGCCCAGGCGCTGTTTCATGCCGAGCGAGTACGCCTTGGCCTTCTTGCCGGCGGCGGCCGTCAGGCCCACCCGGTCCAGGGCGGCGGCGACCCGGGCCCGGCGGGTGCGCGGATCGGCGGCGGGGTCGGCGCAGTCGTAGCGGATCAGGTTGTCGCGGCCGGAGAGGAAGCCGTAGAGGGCGGGGCCCTCGATGAGGGCGCCCACGTGCGGCAGCACGGTGCGCGTGGCCCGGGGCATGGGCTGCCCCAGGACCCGGGCCGTGCCGGAGGTGGGTTCGACGAGGCCCATCAGCATGCGGATGGTGGTGGTCTTGCCGGAGCCGTTGGGGCCGAGGAAGCCGAAGACGCTGCCCGCCGGGACGGTCAGGTCGAGACCGTCGACGGCGAGTTGCCCGCCGCGGTAGCGCTTGGTGAGCCCGCGGGTGGCGATGACAGGTTCCCCGGCCGCGGCACCCGCGCCGTTCCGCTCCGGCCCGTCGGCGGACGGTTCGCCCATCGGCTTCCTCGTTCTCTCGAACTCTCCAAACGTCCCCCGGCGTAACGGACTTACTTCCCGGCTTCGGCCGCCTTCACCAGCGCGTCCTTGGTGACCATGCCGACGTAGACCGTGCCGTCGTCCGTCATCAGGGCGTTGACCAGGCGGGTCGAGAAGACCGTGCCCGAGCCGAACGTGCCGGTGACCTTGTCGCCGAGGGAGTTCACGAAGCCGCCGAGGCCGCCGCCCGCGTCACCCGAGGGCATGCCCTCGCCGCCGGTGTCGAAGGTGGCGATGGCGTTCCAGCCCTCGCCGATGGTCTTCATGCCGTCGTGGCCCTTGCCGAGGTCCTTGCCGGACGCGTGGGTGTGCCGGTGCGCCCCCGGCTTGCCGGAGCCCGGCGCGAACCCCTTGCCGAAGCCCTTCCCGGCGTCCTTCCCGGCGTCCTTCTCCTCGGTGACCTTCGCGCCCTTGGGCGGGGTGAAGTCGAAGGTGGCGGCGGCCGGTTCGGCGAAGCTCACCTGGGTGAAGCCCACGTCGACGACGGCGGCGCCGCCGCTCGCCGGGGTCAGGGTGAACTTCAGCGGCATGCCCGTCTTCGCGTCCACGGCCACCGTGACGGCGCCGACCGTCGAGCCGGACTGCCTGGGCTCGATGACCAGCCGGTAGGCGTCCCGGTCGGCGACCCGGGCGGTGCCGTCCACGGTCACGGACGTCGTGTCGTCGACGGCCTTGAGGGCTTCCTCCGCGAAGTCCTTCGGCATGGCCGGCGGCTGCGTCCTGCCACGCTCGGGGCCCCGGGGGCCGGTGCCGTGGAAGACCTCGTCGGACGCGCTGTCGTAGGCCCAGACGTCCTTGCCGTTGCGGATGAGGCTGTACTCCGCGGCGTTCTCCAGCAGCGACAGCTTCTGCCGGTCGGGGCCGTCGGCGGCGACGCGCAGGGTGTGCGTGCCCGAGACCAGTTCCGTGAGCTTGGCCTTCGGGTCGGCCGAGGAGCCGCCCTCGCCCCGGCCCGCGGCACCGGACATCAGGCTCGACTCCAGGCCGCCGAGGTTCGGCAGGCCGAGGTCGGTGCTGATCCTGACCGTGCCGGACAGCTGCTCCACGTCCGACTGGGCGATCTTCTCGATGAGCTGCTCGGCGGTGATCTTCGGCAGGTCGGGGTCGCCGGAGTCGGCGAGGGCGGGGACCAGCCCGATCGTGGCCGCCGCCACCCCCATCACCGTGACCGGGACGACGTACCGCGCGGCCTTGCGCCGCCCGGAGCGCCGCTCGTCGCCCTCCCCGGCGGTCGTGCTGTCGTCGGATGCGTACGGTGCCATGTGTGCCCTACCTCCGTGGTCGGCGGCGGCTGTCCGTGTCGTGCACGCACTCGTCCCTCAGCCGCCATTCTCACCCGAACAGGTGAGGAGTGGTGTTTTCCGTGGTCTCCATCTGACCAAAACGGCCAGGGAGATACGTCAGACCCCGGACTCAACTCCGCGTACTGCTGCGGTATGACACGACAGGGCGGCAGCTCCCCCGACCCGTAGGGGTCGCGGGTGGGGGGCGTGGGAGGGGCAGCGGCTAGCCGGCCCGGTGCACCACGGCGTCGGACAGTTCCACCAGAGCCGTCTTCGCGGCGCACTCGGGCAGCGGCGCCAGCGCCGAACGGGCCTCCTGGGCGTAGCGGACGGTGTCCCGCCGGGCCTGCTCCAGCGCCGGGTGGGCGCGCAGCAGGCGCAGGGCCTCGGCGTGCCGGGCGTCGTCGGTGAGGTCGGAGTCCAGCAGCTCGCACAGGGCGCGGTCCTCCGCGAGGCCGAGCCGGGCCGCCCGCTCGCGCAGCCGCAGCACCGGCAGCGTGGGGATGCCCTCGCGCAGGTCGGTGCCGGGCGTCTTGCCGGACTCGTGGGAGTCGGATGCGATGTCCAGGACGTCGTCGGCGAGCTGGAAGGCGACGCCGAGCCGCTCGCCGTACTGGGTGAGCACGTCCACGACCGTGTCGTCGGCGCCCGACATCATCGCGCCGAACCGGCAGGACACGGCGACCAGCGAGCCGGTCTTGCCGCCCAGCACGTCCAGGTAGTGCTCGACGGGGTCGCGGCCGTCCTGGGGCCCGGCCGTCTCCAGGATCTGCCCGGTCACCAGCCGCTCGAAGGCCTCGGCCTGCACGCGCACGGCCTCCGGGCCGAGGTCGGCCAGGATGTGCGAGGCGCGCGCGAAGAGGAAGTCGCCGGTGAGGACCGCGACGGAGTTGCCCCAGCGCGTGTTGGCGCTCTCCACCCCGCGGCGCACGGTGGCCTCGTCCATCACGTCGTCGTGGTAGAGCGTGGCCAGGTGGGTCAGCTCCACGACGACGGCCGACGGCACGATCCCGGGTGCGTGGCGGTCACCGCCGAACTGGGCCGCGAGCATCACGAGCAGCGGCCGGAACCGCTTGCCGCCGGCCCGCACCAGGTGCTGGGCGGCCTCCGTGATGAAGGGCACCTCGCTCTTGGTGGCCTCGAGCAAGCCTTCCTCGACAGCCGTCAGCCCGGCCTGGACATCGGCTTCCAGAGCCTGGTCCCGCACGCTCAGCCCGAACGGCCCGACGTCGGTCACGAGGGGTCTCCTGTCTGCTGTGTCTGCCGGTGATGACGCGGATTGTCGATAGGTCGCCGCCCCCACTCCTGTCAGCGTATCCGGTCACGTTTCGATCACCGCCAGCGCCCGGGGTTACAGGCCGGGTGGTATCCGATCAAGACCGCCATTCCTTCGATCAGCTCATAAGAACAGACATTTATCCACTTTCCATGACGTGGTGGGTGATATGCGATTTGCCGCAACAATGAAGCAAATTCCCTTTGTTGAACATTGCGCCCCGGAACGTGATCAGTGAATTGAATCACTTGCACCTCTCCCCCGCCCGACCTCGACGCCGACCCTCAGACCCTTTACCCCTAAGCCAGTTGAGCCTTGGCGACCGCAAAGGATCAAGCTACCCCATACCGCCCGACCAAGGTCGACAAGCGGGATGTGTGACGCCGACGGCTTGTTCCCGACATGTGCTCTCGCATACGTTCCGGCCCTGTCCGGCGGACGCCGAATCCTGCCACCGCCCGGATACCCCACAGAACCGATCACTCACGCAGGGCAGGAGCGGGGGACCCAGGTAAGTCGCCGGTCCGCACAGCGGAACGGCTCGGGGTGAAGCCGCGCACGGCACGACAGTGCCGTGCGCGGCCGGGCACCTCCCGGCCCGAACCCGACAGCTCACCTCGCAGGCGCCGGAGAGGAACATCGCCATGCTCGGACGAGGTAAGCACCGTCATACCCGCACGAACCCGTTCACCCGCGGCGTCGTCGCCGTCGGAACCGGCGGGGTCGCCCTGGCCCTGCCGCTTCTCGGCGCGACGCACGCGAGCGCCGCCGAACCCCAGAGCGCCCCCGTGCGGTCCGTCCCGCAGGCCGCCCAGGCCACGTCGCTCATCCACACCGTGGCCAAGGGCGACTCGCTCTACCGCATCGCGGTCAAGTACGACGTCTCGGGTGGCTGGAAGCAGCTGTACCAGGACAACCGCGCCGCCGTCGGCGAGGACCCGAAGCTGATCCACCCGGGTCTGAAGCTGAAGGTCAACACGACGAAGGCTCCCGCCGCCACGAAGGAGGCGACCCCGTCGTCCGCCCCGGCCAAGCCGGCCGCGAAGCCCGCCGGCGGCGTCGCCCAGGCCACCCAGGCCTCCGCCAAGACCTACGCGGACAACCTGGACGGATGGATCCGCGAGGCGCTCGACATCATGGCGCAGAAGGGCATCCCTGGCTCCTACGACGGCATCTACCGCAACATCATGCGCGAGTCGTCCGGCAACCCGCAGGCGATCAACAACTGGGACTCCAACGCCGCCAAGGGCACCCCGTCCAAGGGCCTGCTGCAGGTGATCGACCCGACCTTCGCCGCCTACCACGTCGAGGGCACCCCGTTCGACCCGTACGACCCGGTCGCCAACATCACCGCGGCCTGCAACTACGCGGCCGACCGCTACGGCTCGATCGACAACGTCAACGGCCCGTACTGATCCGCGCCGCCCAGCAGTCGCTCGAGGACGACGGCGACGCCGTCGTCCTCGTTCGACAGGGTGATCTCGTCGGCCACGGCCTTGAGTTCGGGATGAGCGTTGGCCATCGCGACGCCGTGGGCGGCCCAGTCGAACATCGGGATGTCGTTGGGCATGTCCCCGAAGGCGACGGTGTCGGCCGGCCGCAGCCCCAGGTGCTCCGCGGCCAGCGCCAGGCCCGTCGCCTTCGTGACACCGCACGGCTGCAGCTCGACCGTGCCGGGCCCCGACATCGTCACGGTCGCCAGCGACCCGACCACCGAGCGGGCCGTCGCGGCCAGTTCGTCGTCCGACAGCCGGGGGTGGCGCAGCAGCACCTTGCTGATGGGCTCGGCCCACAGCTCCTCGCGCCGCTCGACCCGTACCGCGGGCAGCGTCGGGTGCGGCATGAGGTAGCCCGGCTCGATCAGCGTCAGCCCGTCGACCCCGTCCTGGTCGACCGCCGCGTACACCTCCCCCACCTCGGCCTCGATCTTGCCGAGGGCGGTCTCCGCCAGCTCCCGGTCCAGCGTGACGGACCACAGCAGCCGGTTCGCGCCGGCGTCGTACACCTGCGCGCCCTGCCCGCACACCGCGAGCCCCCTCGATCCGAGGTCGTCCAGGAGCGGTCGCACTCTGGGCGCCGGCCGCCCCGTGACCACGAGGTGCCGGGCACCGGCGTCCGCCACCCGCGCCAGCGCGGCGAGGGACCGGTCGGAGAGGGTGTCGTCGCCGCGCAGCAGCGTTCCGTCCAGGTCGGTGGCGATGAGCGAATATGCGAGGGGTGCGGCCATGATCAGAGAATACGGACAGTGGGCGCGTTCGTTTCATCGCAGGGTGCACACTGATTGCCCGGTTGAAGGCCCCTCTGCACCGGTTGGCGTCGGCATGGTCAGCTACCCACCCACGAGGACGTCCCGGACGGTACCTTCCAAGCGTCCAGGGGGGACCTGATCGGGGGGTCGGGTTGAGCAGCGGGACGCATTCGTGTGGCCGGGCCCGGCGAGCTCGGCGAAAGGGAGAGGGAGCGCTGGCGTGCGCTGCGCGCGGCCTCGCGGGCACCGCGCAACCCGTTCATGGAAACGGAGTTCACCGCGGCCGTCGGTCTGGTGAGGCCGCGGGCCCGGGTCGCGGTGGTGTACGACGGACGGGAGCCGGCGGGCTTCCTGCCCCCTGGTGAGGCCGCGGGCCCGGGTCGCGGTGGTGTACGACGGACGGGAGCCGACGGGCTTCCTGCCCCATGAGCGCGGCCCGTTGGGGCAGGGCAGGGCAGCGCTGAGGCCGCCGACTGGGGCGAGAAGTGGTCCTGCCCGATCCAGTGGGCGACGTAGAGAGCCAGAAGGCCGTCCAGACCAGCCGCCGGTCCTCGGTGAAGGTGCGGTAGATCAGCAGCAGCGGGAGCAGCAGCATCAGGCTGGAGACCAGCGGCCACCAGGCCATGAACAGCGTCGGCGACTCCACGCCCAGCAGTCGCACCAGGGCGGTCTGGGCGGCGTAGAAGCCCGGCCACTGGTCGTGGACCGCCATGTCGCCGACCTGGCCGGCCGTCTGCAGGCGGCCGACGACCTCGTCGTGCTTCCACGCCCAGGCGTACAGCGGCGTCGGGTAGACCACCGCCTGGGTCGCCCGCTCCATCACGAGCAGCGCGAGGACGTGTACCGCCGCCCAGTCACCCGGCCGGCGCGGATCGCGGACCGTGCACCGGAAACCGGCGGTGAGCACCGCGAGCCCGGCCCAGAAGGCGGGGTGCAGCGCGGTGACCAGTCCGTAGTCGTCGAGCCGCGAGACCTCGGCGTGCCGCACGGCGTACGCCCAGAGCGCGAGCCAGAACCCCGGGCCCAGGGCGGCGGACACGCCGGTGCTGAGCATGAGGAAGTAGGCGTTCTTGAACAGCGAGTCGTGGGTGTGCCCGCGCTCGGCGGGCCGCGGTGCGCCGTCGCCGGCGTGCGCGGCGGCGGACTCGTGCACCTGGATCTCGGACACGGGACCATCCCAGCCCTCCCGGTGTCGAACCGCTCCGGGAAAGCCGTCCCGGAGCGTCACCCGAAAGGGGACGCGCAGTCCGCGTCCCGGCCAGCGCCGGGCGGGCCCCGGACGGCTCCAGCACCTCGATCACCGTCCGTGCCCGCAGCGGGTCCACGGGCAGCGCGTGCCGCGCGAACCGGCGGGCCGCCTCGGGGGCCGGCGAGGGGGTCGGTGAACTCGGGGCCCGCGTAGTCGTCCAGCGGCGGGCCGTAGAGGTAGCCGACGGCGATGCCCCGCCGGGCCAGGGCCGCGATCGCCGGGTCCCTGTCCTCGACGAACAGCGGGACGCGGAACAGCGGCTGGGTCCCGTGCGCGCCGGCGCGCGGCCGGGCCCACGGCGTGCCGAGCAGCAGCCCGGTGCCGGCGCGGCAGGCGTTCAGCGCCTCGTCGGGCCGGTCGAGCCTGCGGCCGGTGCGCCGCAGGCGCAGCGGGCCGGACTCCGGGCGGTAGCCGTGCAGGTCGACGCGTACCCACGGGTGGTGGGCGTCGAGGCCCGGCGTCCGGTGCGCGGCCCGCGCGAGGTCGTCCGGGCGCAGCGGCATCCGGATGTCCTCGCGGTCGGCGAGCCCCAGCAGCCGGATCGCGGCCGGGCTGCGGCGCGGCGCAGCCGCAGCCCGCGCACCGCCGCCTCCACGCACCGCCGCCTCCACGCACCGCCGCCTCCACGCACCGCCGCCTCCACGCACCGCCGCCTCCACGCACCGCCGCCTCCC
>NZ_JBHYQH010000021.1:63364-67044 GCF_042746715.1 Streptomyces sp. NPDC058741
ACGCACCGCCGCCTCCACGCACCGCCGCCTCCACGCACCGCCGCCTCCACGCACCGCCGCCTCCACGCACCGCCGCCTCCACGCACCGCCGCCTCCGCGCACGGCCGCACCGCGTAGGCGAGTTCGGCGCCCGTCCGGCGCGGCGCGGGCAGGCCCGCGCAGGTCTCCGCCACGGCCTGCCGCAGCCCAGGGTCGGCGAGGGACAGCATCCCTCCGGCCTTGGCCCAGATGTGCTTGGACAGGCTGAACACGGACGCCTCACCCCACGCCCCGACGGGCCGGTCCCCCACCCGGCTGCCGATCGCGTGCGCCCCGTCCTCGAACAGCCGGATGCCCAGCGCGTCGCACTTCTGCCTCAGCGGCGGCGCCGGATCGGGATTGCCGTACGGGTTCGTCGTCAGCACGGCCGCGAGCCAACCCAGGCGCCGTCCGGCACGGCGCCAACGTCGATCGACGCGTCGAGCGCGCGCAACGGCGCCTGCACGGGACGCAGTCCGGCAGCGAGCACCACGAAGAAGACCACGTCGTCGTTGACCGGCGACATCAGCACCCGCCCGCCGGGCGGTCACCAGTGGCGCAGCGCCACGTACAGCCCGAAGCGGCACGACGGTACGTACACGCATTCCCGGCCGACCCGTCCGCGCATGGTCTCTTCCAGCCGCTCAGGCTGTGCACCACGCAGCGCCGAGCCCGGGCCGGCCTCCCCCATGGCCGTCCGCCCCCTGGTGTGCCAAAGGAACGCCCCCTCCCCGAGGTCTTCCGGCACCCGCCCAGATTCGCCCCGTTCGCACCGTTCCCTGAAGATTGCGTCACTTCCTGTGGATAACCTTCGGCGCGTACGCATGTGCGACCCCATCGGCCGCACCGGTCAAGGCCGGCCGAGTACGACCTGGTCCACCTGCCCCGATCCTCGGCATCCGCCTCCTGAGGCACTGCCCAGGACGCCCGTGTCACCCGTAACGTGTGGCATGACCACGAACACGTGGCGACGACACGGCGCACCCGAAAGCGAGGCAGCACCCGATGCCCCCCTTCGATGTCCCCGAGGGCGACCCCTTCGGCCCGCACAACCTGCCGTACGGCGTGTTCTCCCTCCCCGGCTCCGACCGGCGGACGGTGGGCGTCCGGCTCGGCGACCACGTGCTGGACGCGGGCGCGGCCGCCCACACGCTCGGCTCCCCCTACGCCTCCCTGCTGGCCCGGCCGAGCCTGAACCCGCTGCTGGCGGCGGGCCGCACGGCCTGGTCGGACGTGCGCCGGGCCCTGACCGCCTGGGTGACCGTGCCCTCCCACCGCGAGACGGTCGAACCGCTGTTCCACCCGCTGTCCGAGGTGACGCTGCACCTGCCCTTCGAGGTCGCCGACTACGTCGACTTCTACGCCTCGGAGAACCACGCCCGCAACGTCGGGCAGATCTTCCGCCCGGACGCCGAGGACTCCCTCACCCCCAACTGGAAGCACCTGCCGATCGGTTATCACGGACGCTCCGGCACGGTCGTCGTCTCCGGCACGGACGTCGTGCGGCCCTCGGGCCAGCGCAAGGCGCCGGCCGACGCCGCTCCCGTCTTCGGCCCGTCGGTCCGCCTGGACATCGAGGCGGAGGTCGGCTTCGTCGTGGGCGTGCCGTCCCGGACGGGCACGCCGGTGGCCCTCGGCGACTTCCGCGAGCACGTCTTCGGGCTGTGCCTGCTCAACGACTGGTCCGCGCGCGACATCCAGGCCTGGGAGTACGTCCCCCTCGGCCCGTTCCTCGGCAAGTCCTTCGCCACCTCCGTGTCGGCCTGGGTCACCCCTCTGGACGCCCTGGAGGAGGCCCTCGTGGCGCCCCCGGCCCGGACCCACGGGCTGCTGCCGTACCTCGACGACAGCGACGAGGAACCCGGCGGCTACGACCTGCGCATCAGCGTCGCCGTCAACGGCCACGTCGTCTCCGAACCGCCCTTCTCCACGATGTACTGGACCGCCGCCCAGCAGCTGGCCCACATGACCGTGAACGGCGCCTCGCTGCGCACCGGCGACCTCTACGGCTCCGGCACGGTCAGCGGCCCTTCGGAACGCGAGCGCGGCTCCCTGCTGGAACTGACCTGGAACGGCCGCGACCCGCTCGAACTCCCGGACGGCAAGCGGACGTTCCTGGAGGACGGCGACGTGGTGACCCTCTCGGCCTGGGCCCCCGGACCCGGCGGCGTGCGGGTGGGGCTGGGCGAGGTGACCGGGCGGATCGTGCAGGGCTGACCCGGCGCGAGCGGGGGCGGCCGGCCGTCGCCCCGTCCGGTCCCTCTCTGCCCGCCGGACCCCTGACGCACGCCGCCCGGCCCGTCATACTGGGGCGCGGGGCGGTGTGCCCGCACGCGCGGTACACGGCACGCTCGGCGTGTTCCCGCGGTCACCGGCACGGGCGCGTCGCACGGGCCCGCCGCGGTCGCCGGTGCGCGGGGCGTACGACGTCAAGAGCCCGGTGAGCACGGCAGCCGCGCCACGCGTGCGCACGCGACCGCCCCGCACGACCCGTAGCCGCCCCTCTTCCGACCAGGAACCGGAGCCCCGTGGCCATGACCGTCTGCCTGCTCCTGCTGGGCGTTGTCGCCGTGACGGCCGCCGTTCCCGTGCCCCGCGCGCTGACCCGGGCCGCGTGGCCGGAGCGGGAACCGGTGGTCGGGCTCTGGGCGTGGCAGTGCCTGGTCGCCACCGTGCTGCTGTGCTGTGTGACGGCGCTCGCGCTGGGCGCCGCCGCCGTGTTCGGCACGGTCCGCGTCCAGCTCTTCGCTCCCGCCCCGCCCGCGGTGACCGCGGCGTACGACCTGTCCACGGCCCCGCCCTGGGCCGCTGCCCTCACCCTGCTGCTGGCCTGCGGTGCCGCCTGGACGACCGCGATGCTCGCCCGCGAACTGGTCGAGGCACGCCGCCGCCGCGCCCGGGCCCGCGCCCACCTGCGCGAACGCGCCCCCGACCTGCCGGCCGGCCTGCCCGCCGCCCGTGGGCCGCTGCTGGTCCTGGAGGACGAGTACCCGGACGCCTGGTGGATGCCCGGCAGCCCGCCCCAGCTGATCGTGACCACGGGCGCGCTGCACCGGCTGACCGGCCACCAGCTCGACGCCGTCCTCACCCATGAGCGCGGCCACGCCCGGGCCCGCCACGACTGGCTGCTTTACCTGTCCACCGCTCTGGCGAGCGGCTTCCCGCGGATCCCGCTGTTCGCCCACTTCTGCGACCAGACGCACCGCCTGGTCGAGCTGGCAGCCGACGACACCGCCTCGCGCCGCTGCGGCCACCTGACCACGGCGCTGGCCCTGATCGAGCTGAACCAGCACCGGGGCGTCCTGTCCTGCGCCTCCAGCCACCGCCTGCTGGGCGAGCGGGTCGACCGGCTCCTGGAGCCGCCTCCCCGGCTGGGCCGCAGGCACCGCGCGCTGACCACCACCACGGCCGCCCTCGTACCGCTGCTGCCCCTGCTGATCGCGTTCGCGCCGGGGCTCACGGCGCTGTCGTAACCGCCGTGGCGCCTGGGGCCCCGGCGGCTGCCGAGGGGCTTGCGGGTCGCCCTGACCTGCCCCGAGTGGGGGAAGGCCGGGGTCAGCCCGGCCCTGCAGCCCGTTCTTCCGGGCTTGAGGTCAGCCCGGCCGTGCTTCCAGTCCTCCGGATCGGGCCAGGGACCAGCCCGGCCCTCCATCCACTCCTCC